>CAISVF010000220.1 GCA_903888765.1 uncultured Verrucomicrobia subdivision 3 bacterium
AATCAGCCGGGGAAATTGCCCGGGATTTTAACCTGAATTCCGGAGTTGAAACCGCGAAATAAGCGAAATACGCCAAAGTGCTGCAGCGTTGCGAAAGGGAACCCTTCACTCACACTGAGGGAAGCATTTTTGGTACGGCAGACACCCCTCTCAGCCTTCCCTTTCGCGTAGTTCGCCGTGGTTCGCGGTTCAGCTCCATAAACCGGTACCGCGAATCCGCACTGTTTCCACAGCTTTAAAAATTCCACCGGTCGCCCACCAATTACTTCGTGGCATAGCCCGGCAAAGGTTTGCCTTGGGCATCCAGTTTGTTGCAAGCCCAGAGCAGGCCGTGCGTCACGAGATCCAGATAGCGGGCATCCGCCACCGTTTCGTTGTTGTGGCCGATGGTGGTGGAAAAAACCCGGGTTTTTTCCTGATAAGTGTTGACCCAGGCCACCACAAAGTCGTTGGTCCGCTGCGGTGCGCCGGCCTTGTTCTTGATGACTTGCGTGCCGTGCGCCAGGGCATGGGCGGTGGGTAAAACCTGGATGTTGTTGTAATGCTCCTCGTGAATGGTGGTCCAGTCGGCCAGCCCGGCGGTCACCGGATGCGCCTTGTCAGTAAAAGTAATGGCGATCGGTTCCTGGGGGCCGTGCCCACTGGATTGCAAGCCAAGGTATTCATACCAGTGGGCGTTCTCTGCCGTCACCGGCAGTGGTTTGGAGAAGTCGCCAAAGCGGTAGCAGTGCATGGCGCAATGCAGGTTCACGCCGGGGATGCCTTCCTGATGCGGGTGGAGCACGCCCTGAATCACGGCGGGATCTTTGATGTCGGCGGCGCATTCATCGTGAATCACGACATCGTAGCCCTTGGCGTAATCCGGATGGCCGTAAATGGGCAGCGCGGGATGGGTGTTGCCGTCCGGGACATAAATGATGTCCACCGTGACATTAGCGCGCGCTTCCAGTCCCTGTTTCAGAATGTATTGCTGCTGGGCGTAGTCGTGACAACATCCGCCGGTGATGAGCAAAGCCTTGAGCGGTGGGGTGCTTTGCGCAGGCAACAAAGGGGTGAGCGCCAGGGCAGCGCCAAACCATAGCCCATGGGCAACGCGACGAGTAAAGAATAGCGAGGTGATTTGCATGACTTTAACTAGCATGGAGAAAAACAATGAACAAGGCCAAACCGCCTCCCCGCGTCAGCCGAGGTCAGGCGAAAGCCCCAACCGCCGCCTACGTCTGGCTGTGGGCAAACCGGCGACCGTCACGGACGCTCTCCGCACGAGTGCAGGGGCAGCCATTTCCAGCAAAGCGGCGCTCGATGATTTGCGTCGGCGTGGTCGGCCAGCAGCGCCCCGAGTTGAATTCCTGCCGCGCCGATTTCACGGCTTCGATCTGCTCCGCCCGGACGCATCAGCCCCCGCAGTTCTGTCAATTCCCCACCGACTGGATAAATGCGAGCGCAAGCAAGCCACCACCAGCAGGATCAGTGCAAGTCCTCGCCCGGGCGGGAGAGGATTTAGGTGAGGGCCAGCGTTAAAACAAAATTTGTTCCAAAAAAGGCAGGGCGGGCACTCCGTTGCACGCCGCTGGCTGGCACGCAGCCAACCTGATCGCCATTCAACGCTGACAACCCCAGCATTGACAAAGCTTGCGATCGGCAGAGAATCGCTTAAGCGACATTAGCAAACGTGGTCAATACGAGGCTGATTAATGCCGGTTGGCAAGATCAAGCAGTTTACTGCTGACAACTTTTAGCTGGCAGACACAACCGTAGTAATCAAATAAAGACAGTGCCATCCCATAGGAAACATGCGCGAAAGCTTTGATTTTATTGGTTTTTTGAAAAGCGACTGGCGATTTAACCGCCTCGCTCTGTCCCATAATCTTTGGAGGTGGCAAAAAGCCCTTATTTCCCGTTGTTTTAATACATTTTCTGTGGGATGGCATTGAAATAAAGATATGTTTATTAAAAAACTTTTCCTCGGGTTTTTAGTTGGAACTTTGGCTCTCTCTCGTCAGATTGCGCCTGCGCAAGGCTTCGTTAATCTAGGGTTTGAGCATACAACCCTCACGGAGTTTCTAGTAAATGATTATACGGGTTATTATGCTACCAACGCGACAGTCCCTGGATGGGATTGGGCACCCTATCAGACCTTTGGATTCGGAGATCCTTACACAACTGTGACTCTCAATAATATCGCACTCGATTCCGCTGCCGTAACTCTTCACGGTGCGAATGACTATACTCCAGCCCTTATTGGCAAATATTCCATAATGCTTCAAGGTGGCAGTCGCTATGCTTATGGAAATAGTTACGCAGCGATTTGGCAGACGGGACAGATCCCATCAACCGCTATCTCGCTCATTTACTGGGGAGGGGTGCTTCAGGTTACATTTAACGGGCAGCAACTTTCTTTTTCCGACATCTCCGATACTCCACATTATTCAATTTGGGCGGCCGATATTTCAGCTCTCGCGGGACAGACAGGTCAGTTGCTTTTTACTGCACCTTGGCTGACCACGGCAATGCTCGACAATATCCAGTTTTCCTCTTCACCGGTTCCAGAACCGAGTGCGTTTACCTTATTTAGTTGCGGTAGTGTTTTGATTTTTTTGATGACGCGCCTTATGGCGCCAAGTTCAACCCCGGTTTTCCCAGTCAGCCCTGCCAAACCAACATTGCCAAAGGCATCTTGCGGTAGAGACTCGCATACAACGGCATGAACCGAAAGAACACCAAAAAAACGACCGTGGCCGGTCGGCAATATGTGCCGGTTTGGCTGCCGAAGCCGTGATAGGTGGCTACGCATGACAGGGAAACGACAAAAGATTACCGGCAAGTTGCTCGCTTTCGGAGTCGGTCTAGTCGGGCTATTTGCTTCGTTTGTTGCGTATGTCATTTTGGGTTTCGTGACTGGCGTTATTGCCAGTTGTGCGTCGGCGCCAGAGTGGTGGATTACTACTTACTTTTACGGATTCTATGCCGTTCCTGTTTGGGGCGGGTATGTTGGGCATTATTTTGCACGGAGATTTTTACAGTGGTATGGATCGTCAGTCGCCTAGCTGCTTCCAATTCGGGTAGCTCAATTCGGGATGCTTGATCCGGTGACAATCCTTCTTCCAACCACACCAGCCAATCCCCAGTGCTATTCAAAATGGAACATTTCTTTCAGGGATTCCAAATTGAAATCTTTCCCACCAGCACCAATCAAGACTTAACTTGTTCCTGACTTGGACTTTCAACATTTGTTTCAACCATCCCCGCTCGCTGCGCTCGCTCACCAATTAGTTGGCTCGCAAGTTCGAATTCAATTAGTTCGCTGTGCTCAACAGGGTTGAACGCGCAACCCAGAGATCGGCTACTATTCGCGGATGTCTCGGCTGCGCGCGGCGCCGGTCGCTCATGCTGGCTGGTGCCGCTAACGCGGCCCTACAGCCAGCACCGGCACGGCTTCACCGGTAGGCGAATGGCCCCGGCGGCCGTGCCTTTCGCTGCGTCGCGCGCAATTCACGCGGATCGTGAAGGCCATAGTTTGATGCAATCCGCCGCTGGCACCCCAGCATGCAGGCAGGCAGAGGCAGCGTCACCCCGCTGTGGTCTCGGCCATCCCCGAACCCGTTCGCCAAAGCGCGATCGCTCGAGATTCAAAACCCATATGTCGGGGCGGGAACAAAAGGAGAACGGCGGGAGTTCAAAAGGAGAAAAGCCTTTTGCC
>CAISVF010000221.1 GCA_903888765.1 uncultured Verrucomicrobia subdivision 3 bacterium
AATCAACCGCGCCAATCCGGCTTACACTTCGATTGATGAAATTGCGCCGCCGGTGGACGCGAATGGTTTTTATTCGCGTGTCGGCAACACCTATTTCGGGCCGACGAGTTATTTCTGGCAATACACCAACAATCCGGCGACGAATTTTTATGGTGCGGACATCGGCGGCGTGGAACGCGAACCGAACGGCGACACGCTCATCACTTTCGGCATTCGCGGGACGCTGTTTGAAGTCACCAGTAATTCGCAAACCATTTGGAAATACATCAGTCCTGTGACCACCACTCCGCTGGCCCAGGGCAGCACCATTCCGTTCGATCCGAATAGCAATACGAATTTTCCACTACAGACGCTCAATGAAGTTTTCAAAGTCCATCGTTACGCGACGAATTATCCCGGCTTCGCCGGCAAGGATTTGACGCCACGCGGCACAATCGAAACCTACACCGGCGCGGCGACCGACACCGTCGGCCTCGGTCTGCCGGATGTTTGGGTGCGTGCGCACTTCGGCAGCCTTTCCGCCGTCACTGCCACCAGCAGCCATGCTGGTAACGGCCTGACGGACATTCAGGAATATCAATACGGCCTTGATCCGAATTTCTGGTCATCGGCCAGCAATGGTATTCCTGATGGCTGGGCGATCCAATATGGCTTTGACCCCACGCTCGCCTCCGTAGCGAGCCTGATGAATTCCAACGGCTACACCACGCTGCAAAACTATACTGCCGACCTCAACCCGACGAATGCCGCTTCCCGGCTTGCGTTTATCGGGATGATTGCCAGCAATAATGCTGTCAAGCTGGGCTGGGTTGGCGGTGTCAATGCGACGCAATACCTGTTGTCAGCAGCCACGCTGACGGCCCCGCAATGGAACGTGGTTTTCACGAACCCGCCGCCCACCAGCATCACCAACTATCTGGTTCTGCCGGTGGGAATCTCCAATCGCTTTTACCGGATTGAAACAACGAGATGAACCATGACTAAAATTACCAAAAATTCGCTGCGGATGGTGGGGCCTGTCATAGCTGGGTGATTCATCCCTACGAGAGAGCACATTAATGCATTTTAATGAAAAGTTGTGAAGACGCTTAATCTGGCTGGGGTCTCCTAGCAATATGAAAATAAACATCCCGTTTGCCGCACTGTTGGGAACGGTTGCATTTTTTGCGACTGATTTTCCGGTGTCAGGCAGCCCGTCGGGAAACCTGGCGTTGATTCCGGCGGGCAAGTTCGAGATGGGCGACCATTACGGATACCGCGACGAGAAACACGAGAGCCATGAAGTGCCGATCCATCCGGTGTCGTTGGATGCTTATTACATCGGCATATATGACGTGACGACCCGTGAGTATGGCGACTTTTTGAACTCAGCACTCGCCCGGAAATCTATTGAGGTCCGCAATGGCGGTGTGTATCTCGCGGGCAGACTGAATTTGCTGTGTGACACGCGTGGGTCGTCGCCGTATTCCCGGATTGATTGGGATGGGAAAATATTTACCGTGCTCGACCAAAAGGACGATCACCCGATGGTCTGCGTCCGCTGGCACGGCGCAGTGGTTTATTGCAACTGGTTGAGCGCACAGATGTACTGTCCGCTGTGTTACAACCCGACGACGTGGGACTGCGATTTCAACAAGAGCGGTTTCCGGCTGCCGACCGAGGCGGAGTGGGAATATGCCGCGCGCGGCGGCAAGTTGAATCCGTATTGTAATTATCCGTGGGGAAATGACTCCGATCCGAAGAAGGCCAACGTGCCGCAATCGGACAACCCGTTCCGCTCCGGTCCCTTGCCGTGGACAACACCGGTTGGATTTTTCAATGGCCAATTGCATCGCAAAGCTGACTTCAATTGGCCGGGCGCGGCAGAGACCTACCAGACGGCGGATAGCGTGAATGGTTACGGTCTTTACGATATGGCGGGCAATGTCTGGCAGTGGTGCAATGACTGGTATGCGCACAATTACTATTCCTTCAGCCCAACCAACAACCCCGTCGGCCCCGCACAAGGCAACCTGATGCCCGACGGCAAACCGTATCACTCCATGCGCGGCAGCAGTTGGTATAACGGCGACTACATGCGTGCCCGCATTTCCAATCACGTTCCGTCGTATTACCGCGGCCCCGATCCGGCCACGCGCAGCAGCGATCCGGACGGGCCGTGGTTTCATTACGGTTTTCGCGTCGTCCG
>CAISVF010000222.1 GCA_903888765.1 uncultured Verrucomicrobia subdivision 3 bacterium
CATCGTCCCCGAGAATTTTTCCGAAGCCGGCGTGAACCAGCCTGGTGGTTTTGGCCTCGCTATTTTTCCAGCGCGCAAAGGTGCGGAATAATTTTTTGAAATGGCCGGACTGGCGGTCATCCACCACGTAAATAATTTCTGCCGGCGCCCAGGTTTTAAGCCGGTAATCAATGGTGGCCAGATCCGTGGTCAGGTAATTGAATCCGCCGTCGCTTTTGCGCACCAGCCCGGGATCGGCCACCCATTCGCCATCGCGACTGACCAGAAACGGGTCCTCCTTGGGCGGCAGTGATCCGTCACTGAATACACCCACCGCGCCTTCGCTGACGCGGGCAACGCCGCGCGTGAGCAAATCCGCCACCACCGCGCCCAGCCAGGGATTATAAAAGCTCTCCCCCAGGGAGAAATCAAACTTTACCCCCAGCCGGCCATAAATCGTGTCGAACTGCCGCTGGGACAAAGCAATCATTTCTGTCCAGATAGCGACATTTTCCGCGTCGCCGGCCTGCAGCTTGACCAGCTCAGCCTTGGCGGCTTCCAAACGTGCGGGGTCAGCATCACACTCGGCATTGATGACCTTATAGAGCCGTTCCAGCTCGCTGATGGCATCGCGACCAAGGGCCTCGCGGTCTAAAATCTGCCGCCAGCCCAACAGGAGTTTGCCAAACTGAGTGCCCCAATCCCCAATGTGGTTGTCCGAAATGACCCGGTGGCCCAGCAGCCGCAGCGTGCGTTGCAACGCATCGCCAATGCCAGTGGAACGGATGTGCCCAACATGCATCGGCTTGGCTACGTTGGGGGAGCTGAAGTCGATGACCATGGTTTTCGGCGACGTGGCCTGATCAATGAACAAGGAGGATCCACTGACGGCTGCTTCCAGGGTCTGTACGATTAACGCATTTTTGAGCCGGAAATTAAGGAAGCCAGCGCCGGCGATCGCCGGCGGCTCGCAAACTGCGGACACCTCTAACTTGGCCAGGACGTCGGTGGCCAGTTGGCGCGGGTTTAATTTGCGCGCCTTGGCAAGCGACATCAGCGCGTTGCACTGATAATCGCCGAATTTCGGGTCGCAGGGCCGGACCAGCACGGTGGAAACATCGGCGTCCGGCAACACGGCACGGACGGCAACTTGCAATGACAATTCAATTTGTTTGTATGGCAGCACGGAAAATATTTAACCACGGAAAAACGCCGAGGCATATGGATAATTTCATCAGCAAAGCCGCAGGAACTTTCTTTATAAATCAGGCTACGAGAAAATTTTCCCTTCGAAATTCATGACCCAATTACGGCTAGGCATCGCGGCCACTAGGGGTTAGCGCTTGGCCGCAACCGGGTTTACTTTTTCCCGTACTCGCGAATGACCGCAAGCATCGCCTCGGCATCCGGGGCTTTGGCCAGCGCGTCGCGAAAGTCAACTTTGTGCAGGAGTTTCGCAATGTTGGCCAGCGTATGGAGATGTTTCTGGAATTGCCCCTGAGGCACGAGAAAAAGCATGACGAGTTTGACGGGCTGGTTATCGAGCGCATCAAAATTGACCCCTCTGGAAGAACGCCCCAGAGCACCGACCACTTCGTAGATCAAATCCGTCGAGGCGTGCGGTATGCCGATGCCAAACCCGATGCCGGTGGACATGGACGTTTCCCGCTTTTTCACCGCGGCAGTGATGGCGTCGCGGTCGGCCGGTTGAATCTTGCCCGTGGCAACAAGGTTGCCAATGAGTTCGTCAATTGCTTCCCAGCGGTTTGGCGCTTTGAGTTCGGGGACAATCTGTTCGCGTCCCAAGATATCGGCTAGATCCATAAATCAAATGAGGATGAATCCAAACGTGGTGACATTTCAAGGCTGAATTACGGACATTTTTGAGGAGCCTTACCACCCATGGCCGAGCCACCGGAAAACCTGGCCGGTTTCCGCGCCCGCCAAAGCCAAAATTTTGAGGATTCCCAGCCGCCGCCCGAGCAGAGAAATCCCCAATAACAGCACGCTGATATTGCCCAGAAAAATCACCACGGCGGAAAATAGATAGCCTTGATCCGTGACATCGGATTGCCGGGTTTGCAAGACATGCAGGGTCAGCGTGACGTGAAAGGCATACGCTGCCCCGAGCAGCAGATGAAACCAGACCCTTTGCTGGTGCCAGTCCCAAAGCCAATTGCCCAACACAAAACCGCCGATGACCAGCACGGTATAGAGCGGAAAAAAGTATGGTGCCAGAGTGATGAGAAAATTGGTTTTGGTGACCACCACATGGCCGCCTTTGGCGCTCACCTTCATTTTTTTTACCCGGCCGCCAAAGAGCCAGGTCCACAGTGCGTGGGTGAGTTCATGGCCGAAAACATAAAGCCACATCGGCTTGGGCAGCAACGAGAAGATCAGGAGCCAGCAGGCCGCGCCCGCCAGCAAGGCCACCCACACCGTGTCGGCGCCAAAATCAAGGCGCAGCACTGCCCAGAGCGTGCGGGCGGCCCCTGCACAGACCGGCAGCAGGCCGACGGCCACCAGCAATTTGATCCACTTCGGCACCGCCCCAGCATTCAAAATCCGGCCACCGGATGCCAGTCGAATCATCCGGCCAGGACAACTCAAGTAATTCCAACTGTTGACGGCGGGGCATTATTTTGTTTAACTTGACTTATGCAAATCGAAAGTTTGAAAGTCTTCTGCGACCTGGCTGAGACCGAAAGTTTCACCAAGGCCGCGCAAATCAACAGCGTCACTCAATCGGCAGTGAGCCAGCAGATCAGCTCGCTGGAGCGCATTTTCAAATCCCTGCTCATTGAACGCAGCAAGAAAAAGTTCCGCCTCACGCGGGAGGGTCAGGTGCTTTATGACTACAGCAAACAGATCATTCAGACCTATGAATCGCTGCACAGCAAATTGCAGGAATTGAAGGACATCATTTCCGGCACCATTCGCGTGGCCACGATTTATTCCATCGGCCTGCACGACCTGCCGCCCTACATCAAGAAGTTCATGAAGAATTACCCGACTGTGAATATTCACGTCGAGTATCGGCGCTCCAACCAGGTGTATGAGGACGTGCTGAGCAACGTGGTGGATGTCGGCCTGGTGGCCTATCCCGTCAAGGATGCCAAGCTGGAGATCGTTCCGTTGCGCAAAGAGCCGCTCGTCTTTATCTGCCATCCGCAACATCCCTTTGCCAAACAAAAGTCGGTTAAGCTCAAATCCTTGACCGGACTGAATGTCATCGGCTTTGAACCCGACATTCCCACCCGCAAGGCCCTCGACAAAATTCTCCGCGAATACAATGTGGAGGTAAAACACGTCATGGAATTTGACAATGTCGAGACGGTCAAGCGCGCCGTGGAAATTGACGCGGGCATCTCCATCGTTCCCCTCGGCACCGTCACCCAGGAAATCAACAAAAACACGCTGGCCGCCCTGCCCATTGAAGACGGCGAATTTTATCGCCCGCTGGCCGCCATCTACAAAAAGAATAAAGTGCTCTCACCAGCCATGAAGCAGTTCCTGTCGATCCTCAAGGACACCTTGAGCTGAACCACAACTTAACTAAAACGACGGGCGACGCTTTGGCGTCGCCCGTTTTGTTTTTACCTCCAAACTGTTTCCGATTGCCTTAATAACCGGCATTCGTCTCCGTAAATCCAACGCCGCTTATTTCAAATTGGCTGGATTCAGCGGATGCAAATCTTTGGGCACAAACAGGCCGTCCTTGCGGATGAGTTCGCCATCAAACCAGATTTCACCACCACCCCACTCCGGACGCTGGATCAACACCATATCCCAGTGGATGGCACTATTATTGCCGTTGCCGCAATCTTCATAAGCCTTGCCGGGGGTGAAGTGCAGTGAGCCGGCGATTTTCTCATCAAACAAAATGTCGCACATCGGATTCTGAATATGCGGGTTAAAGCCAATCGCAAACTCCCCGACATAGCGCGCGCCGGCATCGGTATCCAGAATCTCGTTTAGTTTTTTCGTGTTATTCGCCGTGGCGTTCACAATTTTCCCCTGCTTAAACTCCAGTCGCACGTTTTCAAACTTGGTGCCCGCATACAGTGTCGGGGTATTGTATTGGATGACGCCATTCACGGAATTTTTCACCGGACAGGAAAACACTTCTCCGTCGGGAATATTTCGGGTGCCCTCGCATTTCTTGGCGCCAATGCCTTTGATGCTGAACGTCAAATCGGTGCCGGGGCCCTTCAATTGAACGCGGTCAGCCTTGGCCATGCGCTTTTGCAAGGGCGTTTGCGCCTTGGCCATCCTGGGATAATCCATGGTGCAGACGTCAAAATATAAATTCTCAAACGACTCCGTGCTCATGCCGGCAGCTTGCGCCATGCTGGGCGAAGGCCAGCGCAGCACGCACCAGTTGGTTTTATTAACCCGGTAATCCAGCACGGGGCGGATCATCTTGGTGTACAACTTCATGCGCTCACTGGGCACGTCGGAATTCTCGTTCATATTATCCGAGCCGCGCACGGCAATGTAAGCCTGCATTTTTTTCATGCGCGCCAGCTCGAGATCCCGGATATCCGCCGCCTGGGCCTCGGTGATGCCCAGTAATTGCTCGCGGCCCACGCGAGTATGGCGTGTTTCCACGAATGGCGTGGCCCCGGCCGCGCGCACGGCCCGGATGAGTTCGATGGTGAATTGGTCCGGGACATCAATCATGTCCAGCAGAATGCGGTCGCCCTTTTTGAGCCCAGTGGAATAATTAACCAGCAGTGTCGCCAATTTTGTGTAACGCAAATCATTCATAATGTGAAAATATAAATAATCCCCGGTCGCCGCGCCATCACTCAAATGTGGGGGCAGGAAAATCGCCAACTCAACCATCGGCAAGGCCTTGATGCCTCAATCAAGGCAAACGTAAAGCGGATCCACTTGCTTCCGCCTGAAGATTGGGCGATGAGGACTTGCCGTCGTCGCCCGCGACGTAATACGAACTGATAGGTCTTTGCTCCACGCACCATTTTGCCGTTGCCCATCACAGGAGTTCCTCGCTCCTGACACAAACGCGGCAAAAAACATAAAATTACCCATCTAACGCTACTCTATCTTGTCCAAAAGTAAAACAGGATGCCCGCTGGTATCGATCCATTCTTTTTGGTCGGTTGGCTCAGATTACGGAATGATCAAAATTGTATAGCCAACCCTAAAATATGCAACACAAATTTTGCTATTTACACAGATTTTGCCGTTCATTATAACAATAAATAGCCAGCAAGGCTCATAATCGGCCATAAGAATAACGTTATAGCTTGATAAAATCTATCGGGAGAAGCATTGCTGAGATGACCAAGGTAAACTACTTTTCAAGTAATCGCGCATAAATCGAACCAAAATATTTTTAAACAATATGTTTTTAATGGTTTACGATAAATAAATATTGCTATAGGTGCTTTTCAACTTATAATCACCTCCATGAATGCAATGGAACTCACTCTATGCTTGTTGGTCGTGGCTGGGTTGTTTTGGATTCGACGATATTTGCGCAAGGCAACTTCCAATGCACCTGACAATCATCCGCTCCGCCTTGCCCGGATACGCAACGCCAGTCTGGTATTCCAGATATTTATCGGCATAAGCTATCTCTTTGTTCTCTATTGGGTATTGGCGTTTTTGATGGGCTGGCCGTTTTTTGCCGAGCCAAAGGTGCGAATTGTCATTTCGCATAGCCATATCTATACCGCGCCAGCCGATATGCCGCCTATCATATTAACCCTGTATCTACTCAAAACGGCACTGGGGCTCTGGGGAGCAGCGGTGCTATTCGCGCTCTTTCGGCTTTATGGCCAGGGAATTTTATTTACCGCTAGGAACGTTCGCCACCTCCGCTTTCTTGGCTATTGGTTGATGCTGGGCTGGGCAATTGACTATCAACCTAAAACCCGCAGTTATGCATCAACTGGATGGGTTTTGCGCGGGCTGAGCGAGCCAATCGAGGGGATCATCGGTGGTTTGACGGGCGAGCAGCCGCAAAAAGTTGCCTTGGGATTCCAACTGCGGCGCAGTTGCGGCC
>CAISVF010000223.1 GCA_903888765.1 uncultured Verrucomicrobia subdivision 3 bacterium
GACCGTGGGCGGCGGTATTAACAGCCGTCTGCATGGACGTGCCGTCCTGCAAATAGAGAGTGGCATTGGTGCGGGTAATCACCAAGGCCGCGAAACACCATTGGTATTGAGGTATTTCCAATCCGCTCTGAAATTGCCAGAATCCGCCATTACCCCAATCGTAACTCAATTCATTCAGGCCGTTGGTATCCACCTGAATTTGAATGCCCGAGGCTCCGCCGGCGCGCGAAAAGATGACACCGGAATACGCCGCCTCGGTTCCATAGCAGTAAATCCAGGCGCTCATGGTGATGGAGTTGGCGGAGTTAGTGGCAAAATTGAGCGGCGGAATCGCTATGTCACTGTCAGCGCCATCGTATTGAATCGCGGGATTGGCTGCTTCAAAGTTCGGGTAGCTCGGCGGTAGCGGGCCGGTCGTGGCCACGTACGCGCCTTCCGACACACTGTTGGCAGCCGCCCCCAGTGTGCCTTCATTTAAGACCAGATTGGCGTTGTTAATATCACTGAAACGCAAATACACCTGGGATTGGAGGTTTAACGCAGCGGCCTCGTAGGTGCCGGCAGCCGGAGTTATGACGGTTAGCGTGGCATTCGTGGTTACGCTGCCAAATTGGTTGGTGATGGTCACGGAATAAGTTCCTGCGCTCGCCGCTGAAATGTTGTTCAGCGTCAGCGTGGTGTTCGTGGCTCCCGCAATAACGACGGAATTAGACTTCCACTGATAGCTGAATGGCGGCGTGCCGGAGACGCCAACCGAGAACGACACGGTTTGGTAAAGGTAGGCGCTGGGAGATGATGGCGGAGTCACCACGATTGGCGGATTGGCTGGCAGCACAGTCAAATTGGCATTGCTGCTCTGGTTGGAACCGAAAGGACCGGTGGCCACCACAAAATAATTGCCGCCGTTGGTAGCATTTAGTGAGGCGAAAGAAATTGTCGCATTGGTGGCATTAGGCATTAACGTCGCCGGTGCCTTATACCACTGATATTTGATGACCGAACCTGGACCGGCTGAATTAGTCACCGCACCAATGGTGCTCACGCTTAAAGAAGCCGGCGCTCCAGCGAAGTTGGTAACATTTTGCGGCTGGAGCGTGAATTGGGGAATGGCGGGCGCGAGTTGCAACCAATCCACCCAAAGCCAGCCATACTGGGTATTGGGGTTTTCCACGATGCCACCGCCCACCGCCATGACATCACCAAGGTTATTGGCCACCGTGTTGGAGGAAATATACATGCTAAACACCCGCCACGTCTGGGATTGGTCGGGAAAGTTGAAGCTGGCATTGGTCACGGTGCCCCATCCTTGAGACACATCCTGCAAGATCAGAGAGCAACCCGTGACCGGGCTCGCTCCAACCAACGCGCGAATGGTCAGGACATAGTCCGTGCCGGGCTGAATGGCAGCGCCGGTGCTCTGGTAGGCATTGGCGCCATTCCACCAGCCGAAAGAAATAATGCTATCCGTCTCCGCACCGACGGTCGTGTTGTAATAATAGGTGCCACCCGCCCAGGTAGACCAACTCGTGCCACCGCTGTCAAATCCGCCATTTTGAATCAAGTTGTTCTGCGTAATGGCGGTTTGCGCCTGAATTGAGCCGGCGAGATAGCAGCCCGCAACTAGCAATAGGTAGCCAGCCTGAAACCACCCAGGCCATTTTTTAATGGTTGCGGCGTGGCGCTTAGTTGCGGGAGGGCAGGGCATTGTTTTCATAAAATATTAGCATAATTGTCAGAAACATCTTGTGAGATTAGCGCGGTGTTGGAATGGCTTTTGAATATTTAAACTTGATTCGGTGGAGCATCGTCAAACTTCCCAGCGCACCCAGAGCCAGCAACGCCAGCGACGATGGTTCCGGAATGGGAGTCGCCACCAGCGAAACCGAATCCAGATGAATCCAGCCATATTGAGTGTTGGGGCTTTCACTCAAGCTAATGCCCACACCAATGGTGTCCCCTGCACGACTGGTCAAAGCGCTCTGGGGAATATTAAGTGTGAAAGTCTCATATTTACCGCTAGTCTGATCCCCTGAAGAAAATAAAAAAACCTGACTGCCAACCCACGTCCAGCCTGTGGTCACGTCCTGGAAGGAGAGATTAACTCCGGTCAACGGGCTTTGGCCAACTGCGGCGGTTACTGACATTGCGTAGGAAGTATTGGCTTGAATCAAAGATCCGGTGTTTTGCCAAGTGGCTGCACCGTCCCACCAACCGAGTGAAAAAATTTGCCCTCCGGCAGCAAAGGAAGGAGCCGAAGCGTCGGCGTAATTGTAGTTTCCGCCGGCATTGCTTGACCAATTCAGCGGCACCCCACTATTGGCTCCCTGATTGAAACTAGGGTTCAAGATCAAGTTGGATTGCGCTAGCGCGCCGATGGAAGCGCCGATGGCACAGGCAAACGGCAGGACTTTTAGTTTTGTGTTCATAATATGAATTGTTTTGAGGTCATTTCGGTGTATTGCTTTTGCTAATCTATTTCCCTGAATGAGTCAAGGCAATCCAGGACGTTTGGCCGGAGCAATCCAGTTTTTGCACCAAGTCTGAGTCCAGAGTTGTTCCAGCGGTAGTGTTGCTGCGTGCCCATCGGCAAACACTATTTGAGTGGCACCCGGCAAGATACTAGAAATCACGAAAGCTCTTGTCGCGCTATTGGGGCGGGAACCATGGCGAGGAATCGTCATGCGCTGCATACCAAAAACAATAAAAACAGCACCACCACCGTCGTAAAGGTTGCTATTGGGAGGCTCGTTTTCCGAAGGCCAGGCGTCCTCCCAGAATGAGTCCGCAAATATCGGTGTGGTAACGGGAAATTGAACCGCATTCTCCTTCCCAAAAGATCGAGCTGTGGTACTAGACGGAGGATACCCTCCACCGACCGGCACACTGCCTGAATACTGGTAGCCGTTGTAAGCATAGCCGCCGTTGTAA
>CAISVF010000224.1 GCA_903888765.1 uncultured Verrucomicrobia subdivision 3 bacterium
GCACCATTAACGCCATCGGGGCCACTCTAACGCTCGGCGACAACTCGCATACCGTGCCGATCACTGGAAGCTATCCGCTTACCGTGCGGGCTACTCTGGGCAACATGGTGCGCATTTACGGCAACGTCCAGGCTGACAGTGTCACCAAGTTGGATGCCGGGATTATTCGGCTGGAGTCGGCCAATTCCTTTGCCAGTGGCCTGACCGTCAAGGCTGGCAGCGTCACTGCGAAGAATGCCTCCTGCTTGGGCGGCGATGGCAGCGGAACTGTCTATTTGCTCGATACCACTGGAGGCGACAACGCGACCATCGATTTGGGCACGAGTTCAACCTTTAACAATTCGCTGATTGTGCAAGCGGGAAGCACCGGCGTAGCTACTTTGGACGACTATCTCAACTACAGTCCGACCTGGGCGGGCAGCATCACTTTAAACAGCGACCTGAATCTTCAGGGGTCCAGCGGGCAGACCTTGGCGGTGACGGGACCGATTAGCGGTTCCGGCGGTTTGAGGATCACCAGTTGGAACACCAATGGCCTGGTGAACCTCTCGGGCGATAACACATACTCGGGAGCCACCTATGTTACCATTGGCACGCTGGCTCTGAAGGATGCCGGTACGCTGTCCAACACATCACCGATCAGCGTCGCGGGTGGGGCGACCCTCGATGTGTCCACTTTGTATTCTGGAACCTTCACCCTCGGCTCGGGCCAGACTCTCGCCAACAGCCTCGGAACCAATCTCACCGGCAACCTCAATGGGAACATTGATGCCAGCAGCGGCGGAGTGCTGGTCACCTACAATGGCATTAACCCCGTTTTCAACGTCAGCGGCGGTGTCCTCACGCTTTCCGCCGCCACGGCTTTCACTGTCAATCCTACCTCTGTGCTCCCGCTGGGAACCTATAACCTAATCGCCTCCGGTGTCTCGGGCAGCGCTCCCTCGACGCTGACGATGCTTCGCGGGGCGGGCTACCTGGTGATCAACGGTGGTGGCGGATTGGACCTGGTGGTCACTAGCATGGCCAGCGGCGTTACCGATCCTCTTCACTGGGCTGGCACGGGCACTGGGCTGTGGCAAGTTGCCACTCCCGCCAATGTCTGGAAAGACAGCAGCTTGGCGGCGGTTTCCACCTCTTATGCGGATGCCGACCTGGTGCAGTTCGATGAAAAGTTCATCGCTGCGGACCAGGTTGTGATCCTCAATTCGACCGTCCTTCCGCCTGGCGTTCTTATCAGCAACGCGCTTCATAGCTACACCCTCTCCGGTCCGGGCTCCATCGGTGGCACCTGCGGCCTCACTAAGCTCGGCTCGGGCACGTTCACCTTGGCTACCTACAACACATACACTGGTTCGACGGTGATTAGCAACGGTACCTTGATCCTGAATGGCTCAATCAACAGCCCGGTCACCGTGAACGGCAGCACCTTAGGCGGCATCGGTTTTGTCAACGGCAATGTCACGGTCAACCAGGGCGGCACCCTGGCTCCCGGCACCAATGGGCTGAATCGCTTGGCGATTACCAACCACTTGGCCTTGAACCCCGGGTCCACCGCCACCTTCGCCGTGACCGGCGGCGTCCCGTCGGTTAACTGGGTTCAAACGGGCGGCGTGACCTACGGAGGCACCCTTAACATTGTACCGACCGGAACGTTTCACCCCGGCGATCAATACCAGCTTTTCACCGGTATTGGTGCCACCAACACCAGCAGCTTTGCCAGCATCCAAGGTAGCCCGGGCAGCGGTTTGGCATTCTCCTTCACCAATGGTTGGTTGGGGGTGGTTGTCGCTAGCCCGAGCGCTCCAGCCTACCTGACCAACACCTATACCGGCGGGGTCTTGACCCTCTCCTGGCCGTCCGGCCAAGGCTGGCAGTTGCAGTCCAACTCCGTGAGTCTGTCGAACACGGGCGTCTGGCAGACAGTGACCGGAGCCACGCCGCCATATTCAATTACCATCAATCCGGCTCAGCCCACGGTGTTCTACCGCCTTAAGTATTAGTCGTATTTGCGAAGTTAAGGTATGGAGGGGCGTGAAATCGGCATTGCTGGTTTCACGTCCCTTGTTTCAATCAGCAGTCTGCGCGGTCCGGGAAATGACCTCATAACGGATTTAAAGCCAATGAAGGAAAGAGCTTGCATTAGTATATCAGGGCTTACAACCATCTGCTGGTGGTTTGTCTTATTCATTGCCTTGTCCATCAGCATGGTCGCGCCGGCCGCAACGACGGGGTTCACCCAAACCGGCAGCGGGCCTTACAACTACAGCGATACCAATAATTGGCTGGGCGGCACGATCAATGGCCTTTGGGATTCATCGTTGGTTTTGGCAGCGAATCAAACCATCACGTTTTCTGCCGACACGGTGCTGACGACTGGACTGACCTTTAATCAAGGCGGGAACTTCACGGTTTCACTCACTTCATCCAGCGCTACCACACGAACCCTGACACTTGGGGGCGACGTGGTTATGACCACGGCGAGCGTAAACCTTGGCAATTCAGGCAACAAACTCAATGTCAGCCTGGGCGGCGTCACGCGCGGAATTTCGATAGCCGGGAACACGCTGGACGTCTTTAACGCTATCAGTAACGGCGCGATCTTTAAATCTGGCTCCGGCACGCTGCGGTTGGAAACCAGCAACCCGTTCAACGGCGGCTTGATCATTGCGAACGGCTCCACCGTCGCCAAAAATACAGGGGCGCTCGGCAACAACGGTTCCGGCACGGTCTATTTGGGCGATACTATGGGTGCCGCCAACGCCGACCTGAGCCTTGGGGTGAGTGGGGTTTTCAACAACCCCTTGGTAGTGCAGGCAGGAAACTCCGGCTTGGCTCAGCTCGATAATTATGTCAACTACAGCCCGACCTGGGCGGGTGCCATCACCCTCAACAACGACCTGACGCTCTCCACGGCGGCCAACGGCAATTCGCTGACCGTCAGCGGCAAGATCAGCGGCTCGGGAGCCCTCAATTTGAGCAGTGGTGGATCACCGATCATACTCACCGGCACCAACACTTATTCCGGGCCGACTTACCTCCTCTCCGGAACCTTGATATTGAACAACAAAGGTTCGCTAACCTCTCCGTGGTTGAGCTTGGGTGGTGGTGCGATGCTGGATGTTTCTGGTTTGAGTTCGACCTTCGTGTTGGGGGCAAGCCAGACCTTGAGCAACAGCTCTACGGCCACCGGTTTGCTGAAAGGCAGTCTCCGAACCAGCAATGGCATCGTCGAGGTGAGTTTTGATGGCACCACACCCGTGTTCACAATCACCAACGGCACGCTGACACTCTCGACCAACACGGTGTTCAGAATCCACAATACAGTGCCATTTGCGCCGGGAATCTACCCATTGATCACTCTGCTCAGCGGCGGCAGCGTGGCGGGCGTTGTGCCCGCGGTGACGTTCAAGCGCGGCACCGGCCATCTCCAAATCAGCGGTGGGGAACTGGATTTGGTTGTCGATGCCGTGGCCTCGGGGCCGCAGACCTTTTATGTCTCGCCCTCTGGCAGTGATAGCAGCGGCGACGGCAGTATCGGCAATCCGTGGCAGACGGTAGCCAAAGCCCGAGACTACCTGGATGCGAATATTTATCAAACGGGGGAGATAACCGTTTATCTGCGCGGCGGGCGTTATGAGCTGACCAACACCCTCGCCTTCGGAACTGCCAACTCGGGAGAGAACGGCTATTACATTACCTACCGAGCCTATCCGGGAGAGACGCCCACGATTTCTGGCGGCAAGAGGGTAACTGGCTGGGCGCTAGTGCCCGGCCAGCCTTGTTGGGTGGCGAATGTGCCGACCAACGCGGGTTTCGCTGGCTATTTTCGCCAACTCTATGTCAATGGCGTCCGGGCTGAGCGCGCCCGCTCCGATTGGCTCCCCGCTACCAATTATCTTCTGGACCCGTTAAATGCCAATACCTGCAACGGGGTGGTGTTCGCCACAAACTCGGGTCTGAAAGCCTACTCGAATCTTTCGGATTTGCGGCTGCTCCATATCGTCAATTTCAAAATTGACGAATTTCCGGTGACGGGGATGGCAACCAATCCCGTGAGCGGACTCCTTGAAGCCAGGCTGCAACAGCCTTACTGCCAGGCCCGCTACAGTTACAGCGGCGGGCCGCCAACAAATTACACTTGGCGGGCAACGGATCCTTGGATGGTGGTCAACGCCTTTGAGGAATTGGACGAACCGGGCGAATGGTATCTCAACCGCGCCACCCGCCAGCTCTATTATTACCCATACTCCTACGAGAATATGAGCACGGCTGTAGCGTATGCGCCGGTGGTTGAAACCCTGGTCAGCTTGAACGGCGACTCAACCAGCAATAAGGTGCAGAACATCCGGTTTCAAGGGATTACTTTCGAGCATGGCAATTGGTTTTTCCCGCGTGATTATTATATCGGCGGCTGTCAGGCGGAACTGCTGTTCAACGCCGCGCCGACCAACGGCAGTATTGGCTACAATTATGCGGTTCCCGGTGAAATTATGCTGATCAACACCCTGGGCATCCAGTTTCTGGGCAATACGATTCAGCACCAGGGCGGCTGCGGCATTCACACTTACGACGGAGCGCGGGACACCTTGGTGCAGGGGAATATTTTTTATGATCTGACCGGCGCGGCGGTGCTGGGCGGAAATTGGGGTGACATCAGCGAACTGTGCACGAATACCGTGATCGTTGATAATCTGATTCGCGATATCGGAATGGATTTCATGGCGGCGACATTGGTTGATAATCTTGCCAATAACAGTTTCCAAGTCGTGCATAACGACATGGCGGATTCTCAATACATGGGTTTTCACGAGCGCAATACCGTCATCCTTCTGCCAACGGACCAGGGAAACGTTGTGGTGGCGTCGAATCGTATTGCCCTGGTCATGGGCGGGGCGCGTTACGGTGTGTGCGACGGCGGTTCGATCTACAGTTTTGGCGTTTTCCCCAACAGCCTCGTGACTGCCAACGATATTTACGACTTGAACCAGCCGAGCGCGATCACCGGTCCGGTGAGGGGGCTTTATGAGGACGAGTATAGTTACGGTTGGACCTGGAGTAGCAATGTGATTCGGAGCGTGCTGCCCGGACTGGTTGGGTGCGGCTGGGTGGGCAAGAACACGAACTACGCGAAGATAAACGTGGCCATTGGAAATTTTACCGATGCCACCGCGGTGAGCACCTCTGGACTGGCATCAAACATCAGCTACACCACCTTTCCGCTCGGTCAGCCTCCGTCTGCCGCCCAAACGATCATGGCTGCGGCTGGGCTGGAGCCGGCTTACACAAACCTGTTGAGCCGCATTTACTCCGGCACCAACCTGGCTCTGGGCAAATACGCCTGGGCCTCCAGCACATGGGGCGCCGGGTATGCGGCCAGCAACGCAGTGAATTGGACCTACAACAACTACTGGCGGTCGGCCTCCAATGACACCAACAGCTGGTGGGCCGTGGATTTGGGCGCGCCCTATGTGATTCAGCGGCTCGAAGTCGCCCCGCGCATTGACTTGGACGACCCGGCTGCACGCCAGGATTTTCAAGTCCAGGGCGCCAACAATTCCAACTTTGTTGGTTTCGCTGTGCTCAGTGAGCAGAATGACACTCCTTTTGCTTACAAAGCGCCTAATCTGCGCAATTCCTGGATTAAATACCTCAACAACCCGAACGGCTACCGTTATCTGCGGGTGCAAAAGACCAGCGGCTGGAATTTGAGTTTCTCCGAGTTCCAAGCTTACGGCTATCTGGTATCAACGAATACAGGTCGCCTCGTGTGGGATGGCGGCGCCAGCGGCGGCGTGACCGACGGTAGTGGTGAATGGAATGCGCCAAACCAGTGGTGGAACGGCAGTTGGAATCAGGCATGGGCAGATTACAACGATGCTGTCATCGGCAACACTAACGGCGCAGCGGGGCTTATCACAGTAACCGGTGCCAGCCCGATACTTAACAGTCTGACTTTTAACGCGGCAGACAGCGGGGTTTATATCGTCAGCGGAAATACGCTTCAACTGGCCGGGACAACTTCCCCCTCCGTCACGGCAAATGCCGACGCCATTGTGGCCAACAATCTGGTCGCCGCCGGGACATTCCTGAAGAATGGCACGGCCATGCTGACGTTGGCGGGCTCCAATACTTTCGCCGCGGATGTAACGGTAGCGGCCGGCATTCTCAAAGCTGCCCATGTGGTCGCTCTGGGTGGAACTAATAATGTTGTGATCAACACCGGGGCTACGGTGGACATCAATGGCCAAAGCCTGAACAGCGGTACCAAAGCCATCGTTGTGGGTGGCGATGGCGTAGGAGGAAATGGCGCTATCATCAACACCGGTGGCGGTCAGGGCAGCGCCTTCTCCAATCTCGTAATGACAGCCGATACCACGATCGGAACGGAGTCGCAAATTACTCTTCGCAATAGTTTCTCGACTCCCGGCCTGGGCCTGGACATGGGCGGCCATACTCTGACCAAGATCGGAGCTGGCGTTCTTTCGCTGACTACCGCCGCATCGGGTTGCCTTACGAACCCTGGAAATATGGTGGTCAATGCTGGCACCCTCCAGTTTGGTTTCAGTTTCCCCAACAAAACACTGGCTCCGGGCCAGTCGAATTGCACGGTTATGGTCAAAGGCGGAGCAATTCTCGATATCTACAAATCCTCCGCCAACATGACCTACAACCTGGTGATGCAGGACCGAGCCACACTCTCCTTCAGCGGCTATTCCAACACTGGAAGCTTGAACGGTCCCATGATCATTGGCGGAACGGTTGCCTTCCTGATGAACACCAATGGTTTCTACCAGGGTCATATCACCGGAACGGGGAGTTTGCTCAAGACCGGCCTTGGAACCCTGACCCTTATAGGTACAAACGATTACGCGGGCAACACGACCCTGAGCAACGGCACGCTCGTGATTCAGCAACCAGGCTTGGCCACCAATGCCATCGTGGTGGTCGCCACCGGGGCCAAACTGCAACTGAACTTTACCGGGACCAATCAGGTGGGCGGGCTGTCCTTCAACGGCACCAATCAGCCAGCCGGAGTGCATAACAGCTCGACCGACCCCGCATTCCTGGCCGGCCCCGGCAGTTTGCTGGCGGCAGCATCCATTCCAACGATACCCACGAATCTGTTCTGGAGCGTTGGCAACAATAGCCTCACGCTTTCCTGGCCGTCCAATTATCTGGGCTGGGTTTTGCAGGCCCAAACCAACACGCTGACGATGGGGTTGAACAACGCTAGCAACGCCTGGTTTGACCAGCCCGGCACGGCAGCCGTGAATTCAACTAATCTGCCAATTGCGGCCACCAATCCGGCTGTGTTCTATCGCCTGCGCCACCCATAACGACCAAATGCCATTTCCAACTGCTCATAAATGGCTCATGGTTGGGAGCTCAGATTGCCATTGTGTATGATACTGTTTCGAGGCTTTCGAATCCTACCACCGGCTTTCGCGCGGCGCTTGGCCACCGGAGCTTTGCTGATTTGCGCGTTGCCCGGATCCCTGGCCCAGCTCGTCGTTGTGGACTGCGGCCAAACCACCAATTTCAATGTATCCGCCACGAACGTCTCTTGGATGCTCGACGGCGTGGCAGCTGGCGTCCGCAGCAATTCGTTTGTCTATTCGCCGCAGCCTTACGAAGTGGGCACACATTATTTGCTGGCGAATCAGACTCTGCCAGGCGGGAACCATTCCAATACGTGGTGGGAGGTTCGCGCCCGCATCACCTTGCCGGTGACCGGAACGAATTACTACGTTGCCACCTATGGCTCGGACCAGAATGATGGTTCCACGAATCATCCGTTTCTCACCCTGGAGCGGGCGCGCAATGCCATTCACACCAACGGCCTGCCGCCCGGCGGTGTCCGGGTTTGGATTCACGGTGGAACTTATCGGCGCACGAATACTTTCAGCCTGGCGGCCGCCGATTCCGGCCGGACCGGGTCGCCGGTGGTTTACGCCGCTTGCCCGGGGGAAACGCCGGTGTTCACCACCGGCACGCCGGTGAATTCCAATAGCTTCACCGTATTGGACCCCAGCCTGTGGCCGCGCGTCATGCCCGGGGTGATGGCCTCAAATATTCTGGAGTTGAATCTTACGGCCTTGGGCTTTGCCAACAAGGGGCCGTTTCCCACTGAATATGTCCGGTGCCCGATCGTGAATCCTTATTCGCCAGGCACGGACGGCGGCTTGTGCGAGTTGTTCTACCAGGGCCGGCGACAGTGGCTTTCACGTTACCCGAACAATAACCCCACGAACCGGTGGCTCGCGCCCTACATGAAAATGAACGGCGTCATCTGCAAGACCGGGACCAATTTCATGGGCACCAACATCGGCGGGATGTTTTACTACAACACTAATGATGAGCCGCATATCGCGCGCTGGTCCACGGCGGCGGCGGAAAGTAACCTCTGGATCCAGGGCTTCTGGCGCGTGCCCTGGGAGACCGAGGGCGAGCGCGTGTTGATGATTGATACCGGGAGCAACACCATCGCCACCGCCAACGGAGCCACGCCGGGCGTCACCGGCTTTGGCGACAAGTATTCGGGAGCGGCTGGTTCCACGAACGAGCCTTACTGGGCGCTGAACCTGCTCGAAGAGATTGACCAGCCGGGAGAGTGGTCCATTGATTTTGCCCGCAACAAACTTTACTTCCTGCCCCCGGGGCCAGTGACCAACGGGGCCGTGGTGATTTTGGATTTCGCCGCCCCCATCTTCCAACTGAATGCCTGCAGCAATGTCGTGCTCAGCGGACTGGCTTTCGACCTCAGCCTCGAGCAGGGGGTTTTGATTACCAATGGCGTCAACAACCTGGTTCAGGACTGCTCCTTCAGCAATCTAGGCAGCTTCGCTGTGGACCTGGAATATGGTCAATCCAACGGTGTTGTCAGTTGCGACCTGAATCACCTGGCCGCCGGCGGCGTTTATGTGCGGGGCGGTTCAGAGACTGGCCCGCGCCTTCCTTGCTGCCACTACGTGGTGAACAATGATATTACCGATTTCGCCCAGGTGGTGCCGGTCTATGCTGGCGGAATTGATGTCGGCTTCGGTGGCATGGCGGGCGGCGGCGGTGGCGGGGGGCACCAGGTCTGTGTCGGGGTCCGCGTGGCGCATAATCATTTGTCGGATACGCCGCACGGTCCGCTCATCCGCGGTTCCTACGACAAGGTCATCGAATATAATTGGATTGAGAACTACTGCACCATCTCCGGGGATTTTGGCGGCATTTACTCTTACCTGACTACCAACCAGGGCGGGTTTGACACCGTCCGCTACAACTACTTTTCCTGCCCGACCAATTACCTCTATCCCGCGTATCTGAATCCCGGGCCGCCCGGGGGCATCGGCCTTCAAGTTGACGGTGTTTGGACGGGAGACCAGATCTATGGCAACATGGCCAATTCGTGTCGTCGCGGCGGTTTCGGCGCTGGCGGCCTCGGCGGCAGTGGTGCCGCGTTT
Source organism: uncultured Verrucomicrobia subdivision 3 bacterium (assembly GCA_903888765.1). Taxonomy (GTDB): domain Bacteria; phylum Verrucomicrobiota; class Verrucomicrobiia; order Limisphaerales; family UBA11358; genus UBA11358. The sequence goes on from CAISVF010000224.1 coordinate 9,453, forward strand.
TACAACAATTTCACCGTCAACATTTCCACCGGGGCGAGCACGGTCGGCGCCATCAACTGGAGCGGCCTGCCCGATGTCTATGCCACGAACTTTGCGGCTTTGGGCAGCACCACCATCACTGGAGACCAAACCGGCACCAACTTGGCCTATAGTTCCGCCCCTGGCTTTCTCAACTGGACCAACCGAGACCTCCGCTTGAAGCCGGATTCCCGGGTTTACACGGACCTCCCGGAATTCCGGCAAATTCCCTTTGAGTTGGTCGGCCTCTACAACGATGAATACCGCACCAACGCGGCGGGGTATGGTCCCTATGTCCTGACCGCCAGCGCCACCGGTGTCACCGCCAGCAACGCCGTCTGCAACGGCACGTTGTATTTCCCGCAGTTTGATTCCAACACAACTATCAGGCTCTATTACGGAACGAACGACGGCGGGAGCAATGCCGGGACGTGGAAGACTTGCACCAACCTCGGCGTGTACGCGGCGGGACCGCTCAGCTCGGTCATCGGCGGCCTGGTGCCCAATGCGCGTTACTTTTATCGCTATTTTGCCTCCAACCCCTATGGTGCTATCTGGTCGCCGGCGAGTTACTCATTGGTGACCGGGGCGCTGCCCTTGCAGCCGGTGTTCACGAATTTGACCGGAAATGCGGCGGCGCTGGCGGGAACCACGCTGCTCCTGAACGGACGGATACAAGGGCCGGGGCCGGTCTATCCGGGCGCGGGCGAAACCGTCAACATGACCATCAACGGCGCGACGCAAAGCGGCGTTATCAGCGGGACCACTGGGGACTTCAGCGTGGCCTTTGACACCACCGGAATACCGGCTTCGACGGTGCCGTATGTGATTCTGTATGACTACGGCGGCAACAGCACCCTCATGTCGGCCACCAACGCGCAAACCACCTTATCGGTGAGTCGGCCGGCGGTAGCCTGGAGCGGGACGGCGGGAACGAATTTTGAGACGGGCGGCATCGGCGGGAATTGGAGCGATTACGCTGCGCCGCTCAATGACCTGGCCTCAAGCACAGCCATCTTCGGCGCTTTGCCCACGGCTAACCAGCCAGCGTTAACCACCAATCGGAACGTGTATGCGTTGAGCTTTGGCGCTGCGGGAGGCGGCTGGTCTTTGGGCAGCGGCGGCGCTTATTGCCTGGGCGTCGGGGCAGGGGGCATCAGCAGCGCAGGCCAGAGCGGCGGCACGAATGTCATTGCCGCGAACCTGAATGTGGCCGCCAATCAGGCCTGGCTTGCGGGCACCGGAGGCAATCTGCTCGTCACCGGAAGCATCACCAATCTCTCCTCCCCGAGCACTAACTACTCGCTCACCATCAACGACAGCGGCAACAATGGGAACGTCATTCTGAGCCCCGCCGCCGGTCATCAAGTCTGTCTGGTGGGCAGCAATAACACCGCCTCGGTTCTTCAAATCAAGAGCGGCGGATGTCTGCAATTGGGCGGCGATGGCGTGTCCGGTTCGGTGACCTACAGCACCAATTTCATAGTCAATTCCGTCTCCAACACTTACAGCGCCTTGGCCATCAACTATCCCGGCCGGGTGCAAGTGAATTCCGGTGTCTGGATCTTGAGCGATCTGGGCCGGAACGGGAGTGACCGGCTGACTGGCACACTGGAGGTGGATGGTGGCACCATCAGCTTTGGCGGGGCGCGTTACCTGGGAGAGGGCAGCATTCAGGTCAATCGTGGCAGCTTCAGAGTCGGCTCCGACGCCGTCTCCCATTGGATCAACGGCGGGCGGTTTTCGCTGGGCTTCACCTATACCAGCGCCTCGGGCGTGGCGCTGATGAATATCACCGGCGGCTTGGTGGATTTGGCCCAGGCCGGCACGTCATTTGCCACGGGCAATTCCGCCGGCTCGCAAATCAGCACCTTGCTCAACCTGAGCGGCGGCGTTCTGCAAATCGGCGTCACGCCGGGCACGGGCGGTTCCGTGGCCAGCCTCACCCTCGGCGGCTCGGGCACCGGGACCACAAACAACCGAACCGCCTTCACTATGAGCGGCGGGATTCTCATCAGCGCGGGACCGGTGCGGGCGGCCACCAACGCGGGACCGGGAAGCGTGAACAACTTTAATTTCATGGGCGGCGTGTTAGCCGTGTCCGCCTTGGACGCGACCTGCCTGGGCTCAAGCCCTGCCGCCTCGTCGACCGCGAACCAAACCGATGTTTCGCTGGCGATTGGCACGCTGGCCAATTACGGCGGCGTGCTAGCCCCCGGCAACCTGGGGGTGCCCGGATTAACGCTCGTCAACGGCAACTACGCGGTTTTCAATGCGGCGGCGGTGCTGGCGATTGACATCGGCGGCGCCAGCCCCGCCAGCGGATTTCAGGGCGCCCCAACCAATTTCGACGTGCTGGCGGTGACGGATAATGCCATGCTGACAGGGGCCTTGCGTGTCAGCCTGCTCAACGGCTTCGTGCCGGCGACGACCAACCGCTTCGTCATTCTGACCGCCGGCAGTGTCAGCGGCACATTCACTAACGTCAGTGGCGGCCGGGTTGCCCTGGCCGGCTCCCTGGATAGCTTCGCTGTGCTTTCCACGTCCACAAATGTCACCTTGACGAATTATCAACCCGCGCCGCGGGTCCCGGCCACTCCCACCAACTTGCTCTGGAGCGTCAGCAACAACACCCTGACGCTTTCCTGGCCGTCGAATTACCTGGGCTGGATTTTGCAGGTGCAGACCAACTCATCGACCACCGGCTTGACGACCCACTGGGTGGCGATCCCAGGTTCGTCGTCTGTCACCAGGACGAATGTTCCCTGGGGCGGAACCAATTCGTCAGTTTTTTACCGTCTGATGTATCAACCTTGATTTTCCCTGATTATGTCACACGCATTACCAGACAATTGCAGGTCCCGAACCAGTCGCCCAAGAAGACAATTCAACATTTTCTTCTCCCCCAAAACACTGATGTTTCTCATTGCGCTTGCGCTCAATGGGACGGCGATAGCGGCGGATTTATCCAAGGTTGTCATCATTAAGGCTGATGATTTTACGGGGACAAACCAGGCTTGGAGTAATTTTCTGGAGGCGTCGCGCGCCGCCGGCGTAAAAGTTTCCATCGGCGTCATCACCCGTTCCATGCGTGTGAATTCGCCCGTTCAGGACTGGATGCGAGCGCAGGAAAATAAGGGCGATGTAGAGTTTTGGAACCACGGTTGGGACCACAAGCGTTGGTCCACAAACGACTTTTCCATCAGCGAATTTCAAGGTTCCGGCCTGGCGAACCAGCGCGAACATTTGAACCGTTCACAGGCAGCGCTAAAAAAACTGTTGGGACACGATGTCATTACCCTGGGAACGCCGTATAACGGATTTGATTCAGAAACCGCGCAAGCTATGAACGAATCACCGGCCTTGCGCCTGTTTTTTACTTACACCACGAATCCTAAAACGGAAGTTGCGCGGCAGCGGGTGGACACTCGTATAGCGCTCTTGGACATCGTTAACGAAGCCGAAGGCACCGGAAAACCCAATGCCGCCAGGCTCGCCGCGCTTCTGGCCAACCGCCCGCCCGGACCGGTGTCGCTTCAGTTTCATCCGCCCTATTTCGATGCACCGCACTTGGACGAATATAGGAAAATTCTGGCCGACCTGAAGGTTCACGGCTACACAACCATATTGCCGTCGCAATATGTGGCTGCGCTGGCGGCCAAGGCTGAGCGATTGCTTACCACCCCGAACCAGTCTCGCACGAATAATCGATCCAGTGCTGAAAGGTTCAAATTGAGCGATCATCCTTAAATGAGTCAATCCCATGTTCACCACGATTTAATTATGAAAAAAAACACCACCATCAAACTCCTGACCATGGCGCTCTTTGCCGCCACGTTACGAGCATTTGCGGCAACCACCGCCACCACTGAACCGGATGCGGGTATCGCCCTCAAACAACCTGCGCAGGCACCGACAGTTGCTGAGACGCCCGCCCAACGCGACGCGCGGATGGCGTGGTGGCGCGAGGCAAAGTTCGGCCTGTTTATTCACTGGGGCGTCTATTCCGTTCCCGCCGGCTATTATCAGGGCAATCCCGTGCCGAAAATTGGTGAGTGGATTATGTTTAATGCCAAAATTCCGATGGCCGAATATCAGGCGTTTGCCAGAGAATTCAACCCGGTCAAATTCAATGCCGACGACTGGGTCAAAGCCGCGAAGGATGCCGGCATGAAATATATTGTGATCACTACCAAGCATCACGACGGATTTGCCATGTTTTGCTCCCAAGCCAGCAAGTGGAACATTTGCGATGCTTCGCCCTACGGTAAAGACCCTCTCCAGGACCTCGCCGCCGCCTGCCGTAAATACGGCATGAGACTCGGATTCTATTATTCCCAAGCACAGGACTGGAACAACGGCGGTGCCGTGGGCCTCGGCAGCATGGGCACCAATGCTCCGCCCCGTTGGGATTCTGGCATGAAGACCAACATGGATGAGTATATTGACAAAATCGCCGTGCCCCAGGTGAAGGAGCTTTGTTCCAACTACGGAGAATTTCCCGACATCATCTGGTGGGATACACC
>CAISVF010000225.1 GCA_903888765.1 uncultured Verrucomicrobia subdivision 3 bacterium
CCAAATCCCGCTCCGTCGATCGTACGTATAATCGGCTCTTTCCATCATTGAAAAATATCGCCTTGCCCGGAGGGGATTCCCAATCCACTCCCTGCTCGCGAAAGTAATCCCGGGCCAGGGTCGTCAAGGGCAGGATTGAAGAGGAACCGGGCGCATGGGGAGCGTCAACCCCATGCAAGCACTGCAAAATCGGTAATAGTTTTCCGGCATTCACATGGAAGATGCGAGCAAACAGCGGCACGGGCGCCTTGCCCGGTGAAAAAACGACCGCATAATCCTGGACTGAATAATGAATCGGGGTTGGTGCGGCCAATAGCAGAGCATCCAGAACATCGCCCAGGCAAACATTGGTCAACGTTTGCGAGAGCGGAATCCGCAGCGATCCCAGGTCGGGGATGGGAGCCGCATTCGTCACTAACGACAATCCAGTCAGGGGATCCATGTTGGCCACCATTTCCGGGCCGGAGTTTATCAAGAAATTGATGCCTTGATGCAACGGGTCCTGCTGACGTGCCTCCTGGCTCAAGATTCTCAGGATTTCGCTGAGCGGCATGGTTCCGAAAGCAGTTTGATCCAGGCGGATGGTCCGGAGTCTTTGCATGATTGCCTGACGGCCCAGACTGACATTGGTGGCCATGCTTTGAGTTGCTGAAACGGCCTTCGCAGTGGTCAATGCCCCGGAAATATTGGTCACGGTCAAGCCATGGATACTCCGACCAATGCGAGTTATTGCTTCGGGCTCCGACAATTTTTCCACCCCGCTACGTTGCGCTAAAGCGGCTTGAACCGTGGGTAAATTGGAACTGCTGAGTTTGTCCGCGTCCGGTTTTGCCGACCCGGTGAAAATCGCTTTCGGTTTGGCCTTGCTCCAGCCATACAGCTTTACCGTCAGCAAAATATTGGTATTCCCGTCAGCCCGGAATTTTTTCTCAGAGAGCAATTGTCCGTCTTCGACATACAATGTGTAGTTCACCTCCCCCAAAGTGGAAAAAGCGAAACGCCCGTTCTCATCTGTACGCGTCGTGAGCATGGGCAACTGGTTGCGGTCGAAATCCAGCGCCCGCACTTCCACGCCGGGAATGGCCAAGCCGGTGCCGGCCTCAACAACGCGGCCACCGAGCGAGCGCCCGGGGCGGAGATGAATGAGCTGCGGCTGGGCGGCAAAATCCAACTTCACGAGCTCATCCATCCGTTCCGGCACCATGGGCTCAATGGTGTATTCGCCCAAACCCGGCGTCAGGTCCGCCAGCTGAAAACGGCCCCTGCGATCCGTGGAAACCGATTTCAATCCGAACCCATGACCGTCCGGCCACTTGAATGATACTTTTAATTCCGCAGCCGGCACCGGTTGGCCATCCGGATTCAGCACCACGCCAATGAATGCTTTCCCGGGAGCGAATTGCAGTTTCACCTCCGCGTCCGGGTTTGCCTCAGTCAGCGTTACGGGAGCGCTCACACAAAAGGCATTCTCGCGCCAGGCGTGGATCTGATATTTCCCGCCCAGTGGCAGCGGTCCAGAAACCCAATGACGTGGGGCCGGGCTGGAATAATTGTCGCCCATTTCCAGCGAATTTTGATCTCGCCCCGGTGCCCGCTTCAACTCAGTCACCCCGAAAAACACCCCGCCGGCCGGAGTGCCATCGGCGTTACACGCTACTGCATAAATCGCACCTGCGGGAATCAAGGGAATATCCAGCACCAGCGGACCGGGGCCATTCACCACTTCGATGGACAACCAGTCGCCGTGTTCGCCCGTCGGACTGGTCCAGTTGCCGGAACGATTGAACCAATAGCCGATCATGTGCTTCGGCTCAATGGAGGTCCGGCCGCCGATGGCGATGGGCACATGCACCTCGCCGTTGGTGATTTGCATTTCCTGCATGTGTGCGGTGAGATGATTTATCTCCAGGCAGTCCGGGATGCTGACCTCCACGGTTCCGCATGGCGGCACGCCGGACGGATGCTGGAAGCGGAAAACCACTTCGCGCTTGGGCACAAATTTTGCCTCCGTCTTGCGCGCCTCGTCCAGGTTGACCACCCAGTCCGCAACCGGTGCCACGACCTCGCGTTCCTCGCGATATCCATCCCGGCTGGTCAACGTTACCGGGCCGGCGGCGCGGTTGGTAAATTGGAAAGTGGTAACCCCATTCGTAACCTGCACCCGCACCCATTCCTGAAAGCCAAAGCTGTGATCGTCAAATTTTTCCGAATAGTTGCGCGCGAGACAATAATCCCGGTCAATTATTTGCAAGCCCGCCAGGCTGCCAATTACCTGGCCACGCACAATAAGCTCCGGGCCCAGCCGTACTTCTAGATTACTGGTTTTTCCGGGAATTATATCGAGAATGGTTGACGCATGTCCCGGCGCAGAAACGCCTAGAAAGCTGGGTGCTCCCGAGCGAAGCTGGTTAACGGTGAATGCGCCAGCAGCATCCGTCTTACCCAGCAGATGCAAGGGATCATTCCACTCGAGATGGCCCAGGTCGGTTTGGTACAATAAATGCAATTCCGCTCCCGCCACGGGCTGACCTGTTACCGCATCCAGCACCCGGCCCGACACGATGCCACCATGCCGCAATTCCACCTGCAGCGCTTCGTCAGCTCGAAGATGTTCAAAGCGCTTTTTGGTAGTCTCGTAGCCCGGCAGGCTGACCGTCACGTCTAGCGGCAAATCGGCACAATGCGTCAGAGCGACGATGCCATCCGGACCGGATTGCCAGGCATGTGGTTGGAACCCGTTATTCTGCATCCAATACATGGTGACGACGCGCGCCGCCATTAACGGTTTACCGTTCTCGGCATCCAGCAACTGCAGCGGCACATCGAAACCGCGCTGCAATAGAATTTCCAGATTTTCCAAATGATTCGTGACCAGCCCATCCAGCGGGCCGATGAAGCCGGGGGCAAAGTTGGTTACTTCGGCTCCGATATAGATGGTTCCCTGCCGGATTGAATTGGTGAAATGACCGTTTTTGGCCCCGATGGACGTGCCGTAACTGGCATGCTTTACCGAGGAATTCAAGTTCAACCATACCCATTTCGGCAGGGGCGTTCCATCCGCCGCACGGATGGTTCCGGAAAGTTGCACCACTGGCGGAGTTTCATCATTGCTGTAGAAGTTTGACGTCTCGGGTTTTTCCCCTAACTCGGCCATTTTCTTTTCAATACGCTCGATGCGGGCTTGGGGGGAAAGCATGGCCGCGACGGTGGCGCGGGTGCCGAGCGCCGATAGAAAGAGCAGGCCACTGCCTACGAACAGCGCCGCGAGCATTGCCCGCCAGGTCAGCCGCAAGGCCGGGCGGTAACCCGGCACTAGCATTCGCTGGACCCGATCCGCCAGCGACGACGGTCCCCGTTTTTCGCCGAAGGCCAGCGCCGCCGTGGCGGGAGCTAGGACATTTTCCGCAACACGTACCAGCGTCCGGGCGTAATCCACTGGTGCGCCGCTCAATTCCACTGCCAGCGCATCGCAACAGGCTTCCCGCTCGTTCCGCATCTGCCGGCTGATCCACCAGACTGCCGGATTAAAAAACAGCAGCGCCTCGGTAAACAATTGAAACAGGCTGGCCAGATAATCGCCCCGTCGAATGTGCGCCAGCTCGTGCAACAAGATAAAGCGGATCTGTTCCGGCGTCAGCGAGGTGGTCAACGATAGCGGTAAAATCAAGGTGGGCACTAGCACCCCCACTACGGCCGGCGAGGTCAATTGGCCGGTCACCGACAGCCGCACCCGCCGCGCCAAACCTACCGCGCGCCGCGCTTCTTCTAGCAGCCCGGCAAGGTGTTGATCATCCAGCGGACGCGCCGAACGCCGCAGACGTTCCGCACCTGCCACTTGAAATCCAGCCCGAAAAAGCATCATCGTTGCTCCGGCCAGCCAGAACATGGCCAGCCACGCCGACCACGATGCCGGCGCGGCTTTGACCTCCGGCGGTGGCAAGGCCACCACCAGTGGCGGCAACTTGCTGGCGGGTGTCGGCGGGGCATAGGACGAAGTGACGGAGACGGAAACACCCGGCGGGGAGACAGCGGACGGACGATTTAGCACCGCCCAGGTCACCAATCCCGCAAACAACACGCCCGCCAATGCAGCTAGCGCGCAGCGGTAGCGCAGTACCGGATGGCTCAACCGACGAAGGGCGAGCCCCAGCAGCAGGGCAATCATTCCGCCCTGCCAAAGCGTGTGCAGCAGGGCCGATACAATGTTTGACCAAGCCGACGAAGCGAGCATTTCCAGGATCATGCCGCGCCTTTCCGTCCAGCGGCACGGGACGGCTTGGCCGCCGCCCCTGCCGCCTCGTAAGTCGCAATGAGTTTTTTCAATTCCCCCAGCTCCGCATGGGTGACGTCATTGGCATCCAGCAGGCATTGCACCATCGGAGTCAGCGCGCCATTGAACGCATGCTTGAGCGTATAAAAAATCTCACCCCGCTGCGCCTGTTCACGCGTGACGGCGGATTGATAGATCGTCAGCTTGCCAGCCTTTTTAGCTTTGAGCACGCCCTTGGCCACCATGCGATCCATCAGAGTCCGGACGGTGGAATAGGTCCACCCGGTGGGCTGGAGCAGCGTTTCCTGAATGGCCGGGGCAGTGCAGGGCTCCTTATCCCAAACGGCTTTGATAACCGACCACTCGGCTTCGGTGAGTTCGACATTCGGCTTGGACATACGCTGACTATCTCTACATCTGTAAATAATGTCAAATCTATTCTTTACACTTGTAAATGATGAGCGGATACGGAAAAGCCGGCTGCGAGGAAATCCTGCCGTGGTAGAGCTTGAACCCCATATCATATACTGGGGCCGAGTGTGCCGGGCAAAGCGACCATGCCTGGCACGGATGACAAAATAATTTGGAAGCGGGCTGTCGCCGGATGACCATCACAGTGCCTAAAAAAAGCCATGCAAACTCGTCGCTCCACTGCTAATTTTGCCTTGGCAATTATGAAAATCTTCCCATTTTTCCCCATCCTGCTGACCGTCGTTTTTACGGCGAGCGCGGCCTCAGCACAAAATCTTGAGCCAGCCCCGGCAGCCAAACCGTCACCAAAACCACAAAATCCGGCCTTGGTCAGAATTAATGATGAGCCGGGCCTGCCGCGCGTGCTGCTGATCGGCGATTCCATCTCAATGGGTTATACGCTGCCGGTGCGTGAAAAGCTTAAGGGAAGGGCAAATGTGCATCGTCCCCCCGAAAACTGTGGCGACACTGCGCGCGGACTGACCCACCTTAACCAATGGCTTGGCACCGGCCCCTGGGATGTCATCCATTTCAATTTTGGCCTGCATGACCTGAAATATCTGGACGACAAAGGAAATTATGTCGCGCCGGAACAAGGTAAGCAAGTGGCCCCGCCGGAAGTCTATCGCCAGCGATTGCGCGATTTGACGCAGCGCCTAAAGGCTGCGGGGGCAAAACTGATCTTTGCCACAACAACCCCCGTGCCCCCCGGCACCTTGGGCCGGAAGGCGGGCGACGAGAAGATTTACAACCGAGTGGCAAGGGAGGTAATGCAGGAATTGGATGTACCCATCGATGACCTGTGCACTTGGGTGGCGATCAATCAGGAAAAATTTCCGCCGCGTCCTGCGAGTGAGTTGCCCAAGCCACCACTGAGGGCAAAACCCCGGCCAGAAGAGATACAATTGCCTTTCAATGTCCACTTCACCCCGGCAGGTTACGATCAACTGGCTGCTCTCGTGGTGGCAAGCATAGAGACAGCATTGCCGCCACCAGCAGGGTCGCCAAGAAAGCCGGGGTCAACGCCCTGATCACCACAGACCGGTTCAACGTCGAAGGTCCTTTTGAGCCGGCGAATTTTCTCTGACGACTTGACGATGCGATGGTAGTGGCCAAAACTGATCGGGTGAATTTGCGGAAATTTTAATAATGGCTGCCGCTGACACCAAAAAATTTCTCCAGCGCACGGCTGACTCACAGAAAGTCATGGTGCTGGATCTTGGGTTTCTGGGTGACACGGTGCATCTGCTGCCGTCCTTGTGGATGGTGCGGCAGGCCTATCCGCAGGCGGAACTTCATGCCACGGTGGCCTCGCACGTCACTTCGCTGATGGAATGTGTGCCGTGGGTGGACCATGTCTGGGGCTATATGCGCTATCCGCGTCACGCCACGTTTCGGGAGAACTGGGACATGGTTGCACGCCTGCGCCGGGAAAAATTCGACGTTCTCATCAATCTCAACGGCTCTGATCGCTCCAGTTGGCTGACGTTTTTCAGCGGTGCCAAGGCGCGACTCGGCCGGCTTCCAGATGACGGCGGACCTCCGTTTTGGAAACAAATGTTCACCGACCACGTCCAGCATCCCTTTGGCGAGGAGCCGGTGTACCTGCAACATTGTCGCTGTCTTGAAAAGGTGGGATTTCCGGCCTCCCCACCTGCGTTCAATGTGAAAATAAATGCGGCTCATACTGGTGTTGTTTTAAAGGGCAATGGGCACCAAATTCGTCGTCACGGCGCAGATCATTTACGATGCGGTTACCAGTGAAGGCCAATACCCATGGTACTTGGTGATAGAAATTTTAATTTTCACCGGCCATTTTGCATAGCGCGGCATATACCCGTTCTGGATTAATTTCTGCCAGACAATGTTGCGGACTAGCACAAGCGAATAAATTACCATCACAGCCACACGCGGAGCCGCTCAGGGCCACATGCTTTGTCCCGATAGGTGCCCAGCGGGACGGCAACGTGGGACCAAAGAGTGAAATTATGGGCACACCCAGACCAGCGGCAAAATGCAGTGGCCCGGTATCGCCGGAAATAAAAACAGCCGCTCTGGCCAGCACGGCGAGGAATAACGGCAGTTCCAAAATGGGTGAGAGAATGACAGCGCCCGGCACCAGATTTTTCAATTCCGCCATCAGCGCAGCCTCGCGTTCCCCCCGTGCCGTCGTGAAAACCAATGACCAGTCGGCAGCAGAGGCGAGTTTATAGAATTGCGCCCAATGGGCCAATGGCCATTCTTTTTTCGGCTGGCTGGAAGCAACATGGCAGACGACGGGAGATGCGCATGGCAGCAGAATTTTTGCGGCAGAAACCAAGGCGGGATCAGCGCGGATTTCTGGTGCCAGCGACTTTACCCGGAGATGGTATATGAGTTTACGACCTAAAATCCCGCCGGCTTCGTCCCAACCGAGACAGCTTTTAGCACCGATGAGAAAACTCAAAATGGCCCACCGGTCATGGCTGGCGATATTCACCGAGCGATCAAACTGTTCCCGTCCCAGTGCAGAGATCAGAGGAAAAGTTTCACGCGGGCTGGCATTGCCACGCTTGCGAGGCATGGGCCAGACGCGGTCCAGCCATGGCAAATGTTGAAAGAGCGGGGCGACCTCGGCTGGCACTAACAGATGAATTTCGGCCGCTGAAAAGTGGCGGCGTCATCAACACGGCATCGCCGAGATACTTGAATTGCAGGGCGAGAATTTTTTCCGGCCGGCCGTTCACGAGTTGAACTGAAGTTCGTACAATTTCTGGTAAACGCCGCCGAGCTGCGTCAGCGCGGCGTGCGTGCCGGTTTCCACAATTTTCCCCTGTTTGAGCACCACAATGACGTCGGCGTGCAGGATCGTGGAGAGCCGGTGGGCGATGCAAAAGGTGGTGCGGCCCTTCATCAATTCATCCAGGGCAGTCTGCACGGCGCGTTCGGATTCGGTATCAAGGGCGCTGGTGGCCTCATCCAGAATCAGGATCGGAGCATTTTTCAAAAGGGCGCGGGCGATGGCGAGGCGCTGGCGCTGGCCGCCGGAAAGGGAAACCCCCTTTTCCCCAATGACGGCGTCAAAGCCCTCCGGCTTTTGGGTAATGAATTCATAGGCGTGGGCGTGTTTGGCGGCGGCAATGATGTCGTCGTCCGAAGCGCCGAGCCGGCCCAGTTCGATGTTCCGGCGGATAGTGTCGTTGAATAAGATA
>CAISVF010000226.1 GCA_903888765.1 uncultured Verrucomicrobia subdivision 3 bacterium
GCCCTGGCACAGATGCCGCCCAACACCACGTATCCCCGCTATCAATTCAACTTTGACGCCGCCGACAAATTGCAGTTGATCCTGGAATGGCTGCATGAAAAACGCCCGAAGATTTATCAGCGCGCACGGTTCGAGTTGTTTTATGGCATCGCCCAGAACATTGTCCGGACTGTGGACGACAATGCCGCCATGCGCATCCACGAAATGTATCGGGAATCCGACCACCGAGAATTCATCGCCAAACTGGAGGCAGCCGAAGCCACCCAGACCATGGCGGGCGACGGGCACGGCATTTGACCACAACTTGGCCGGCGGCAGACCCGCCGGTCAAGTCACGCCAAAAATTTTTCGCGGCTTCGCCTTGGTGGCTCGCCGCGATATTCTTTCATCGGGGATTGCGCATCCCCGAACCCCAACGCCAAAGGTCATGACCTCTGGACTCAAAACCATTGTTGACAAGACCGATAGAAGGAAATACAACCCGTTTATGTCACCTGTGATAAACCGCATTTTACGACAGAATTCATATTAGGCATCCTATGTTGCCACTTTCAGATGACCGAGCATTGGAGTTGTTAGCTGATTGTTTTGGCGATTCATCGTGGCCATATTTTTGGGAGACGGTTCAGGAGATTGAGTGGAGCGGAGCCAGGCCAGTTGTAGATTTCTTGGTGGCAGACAGCTTTTATGTTGTTTTTGATCCGAACGGAGCGACGATGCCGTCGCGCATCGAAGCTGCTCGCCATTTCGGGCGAGATGATGCACCGTTGGGCTATCAGCTTTCGCAGCCAGAGTTGATTGATTTGTCGCATCAAGTTAGTGACGCAGATTTTTATGTTTTCACGCGAGACGGTTCACTTTGCGCATTGCGGACACATGAAGATTCAGACTATGGATTTTGGATTTCGACGCCGGATGCCTAACAAAGCATTGTTTGCGCCAACCCAAACTCAAGTAAAACCTCTCCGGCTTCGCCTCAAACGCCGGCTGGCTGGAACATAATTGTGTTCGCGTTGCTCAATAACTAAGGGCGCGTGACCAGATAACGGCTTTACATTGGTGGATGACACCGTTCGCGCGCGACGCCGGGCGCTCATGCTGGCGGCAGTGGCTGACGCCACTGCTACGCCAGCACCGGCACGGCTCGCGGGTGGGCGAAAGTCGCGGTCGCCGTGCCTTTCGCTGCATGCGCGCGCGTAGTCACGCGTCAGGTGCGCCATGTGGCCAGGTCTAAAGCAGGGGTTCAGGTACGCCACGCCAAGACGCGCATGCCCCGGCGGGGAAACCACCGGCAAAGCCGGTGGCCGCTCAGAAAGTTAGCTGACCGCAGCCTTCGGCCCTCGGTCAGGTCGCCAGAATCCAGGCGCTTCGCGCCAGGCGGAATGCAACGGTGGAAGCCGTTGGCCATCTCGCCAGCTTGCCCGAGGCATCCCGACGACAACCACGGCCCGCCGCTGGCTGTCTTACGGGAACGCTGACGGCTGGACAGTGTTTTTCGATGGCCCGCCTTCGCGACCCTGCCAAGTGGCTCGTGCCTCACCATTTGCCAGGGACGCTTCGGCCACGCCCGTCCGCCAGACTCGTTCCGTTCGGGATCGTTCGCTTACCTTACGCTGCACTGCGCACGGCTACACGGGCTCGAATATTAAAGCTGACTCGCCCGCTCCGCCCAGCTCCGTTCCGCTCCAGACGCTGCCGACACCCGACCGGCCGAGACTGGCACAAAGGGACGGGCGGCCCAGCTTGCCGGTGAGGTTGGCCGGTCAGGCTGACCGGATAGTTTGAAGACTCGTCGCTGTCGCTCCTCGCGCGGCTCGAACCGTCGTTGCACTCCGGGTCTCGCTGATCGCGCTCGGAGGCCAGCCGGGGCAGCGCACAAAATGCGCCGTCAGGCAGGGCAGGACCGTTTCACTGGCGGAAGGCGGACAGACGCAAGACGATTCGCAAACCGCTCCGGCCTTTTGGTCGGACCGCCTCTGACCCTCCTGCGTCGGGTTCAGGCATCCGACCAAAACGCCGTCGCAAGCTGCATGTTTGTCCGGTCAGTTGGCAAACGCCCGGCCCTGCCTGCATTGACCTGCGCCCATGCCACCCAGCTCCGGCCATGCAGTCTGGTCCAGTCGTCCGCCAACACACCGGAATCATTGTCTCCCGCTGGCGCGGTCGCCATACACACCTTCAAGGCCCACAAGCTGCGCCAGCCGTTGCCCGGTCC
>CAISVF010000227.1 GCA_903888765.1 uncultured Verrucomicrobia subdivision 3 bacterium
ACCATCACGAAAATAACCACCGTCGCCCGCAGGTCACCGGTGAAAAAGGAAAGCACGCCCAGCGCCAGGAGCAGCAGGACCAATGGATTCTTGACGTTGCTCAGGAGGCGCATCAGGGCCGATTGACGTTTCTCCCGGGCGATCTCGTTTGTTCCAATCTGGTTCAAACGAACGTCGGCTTCTGACTGGGGCAGGCCGCCTAGTTGCGAGCCCAGTTCCTTCAGCACGGCATCGGTATCGGTCCGCGCCATTTTTAATAGTTGAAGAGTATCGGCCGCCCCGCTCCTGCCAGGAAGGGGCATGGTTGCGATGAGTGCCGGCCCGGGTTCGGATTTATTTGGGGTCGTTGGCAAAGTGAAAATCCTCTCGGGCATCTGCCCGGTTTACACCGGTTGATCTCCGCTGGTCGCGCTCCGCTTCCAGTCCCGGATTTCCCCCGTTTCTACTCGGCGGCGACCAATTTGATCGACCGCGGCTGGCGATGTGCCGGAGTTCATGAACTCCGTTTAGCGACGAATTACCAACACGACAATGACAATGACGAGCAACCGGCCAACGCCGCCACCACCGATCCAGATGACGCTGGCAAAAACCGGGGCGAGTAAATGATTCATATTGGGAATATAATCGTGTCCTGCCTGCGGAGGCTATGGGGTGTTCACCCTATGGAACAGTGTCGCCTCCTGAACTATTTTCATGGCATGAATGAACAACATTATTTTCAAAGTCAAAAAACCGAAGATTCAGCCCACTTGGGGTCAATTCATGCCCACGCGCCGGTTAGGAAGCCAAAAAACAACCAGCTGCATGCTGCCATCCAGCCATCTCATGATGAAATAGCCGAGCGTGCCTTCAATTTATTTTCCTCGGGTGGATACATGTCCGGACACGAGGTGGAGCATTGGCTCCAGGCTGAAGCCCAGTTAACTAGTGCGTAAGACATCGCGTGCGGGGCGTACCGGGTGGATCTTTTCGCCACTTGGCACCCGGTTTGACCTCCTTGATTGTATTCCCAGGAGCCTTTCGGGCTTGGAAAACACGGCGCTCCCATATGGATCACCAACGATTTTTATTTTCAGCGTGAGTGTTTTGCTGGTCTAAAACACGCTGTGTTGTGCTAAAAACGCCTAACTCCGATAGGCTGGTTGCCTGCTCCCATGAAGAAAGCTGGCAACTCACCCGCCATGGCAAATCAACCGAGCGCGGACAATTCCCGAATAACCATGGCAATAGGGTAGGCGTCATGGACACCTCAGTCTGGCAGGTTCTTTACGAGAATGGAAAAATAGCATCAGAAGCAAACCTCCGGATAAACCAAACCCGATCAGTGCGGCAGCGGTGGAAAAAGCAGCCGCAAAACCTGAAAATATCCAGTTCGGAAGGATTTTAGTGAGCGGCGCACCAGCGTAGCCGCAAAACCATGACTTTGTGGTCAAGAATGTTTCACCGCCCATCTCCATGTTTTTCAAATCACCGACGTGATTTTTACCTCCACCGTCATCTTGCGCTCTCGTGTGCCACGATAGTTACCGCTGATGGGCGGCACGTCGAAATAATCCCGGCCATGGCCAATTTTCACGTACATTTCACCGATCTGGCGGTTGTGTGTGGGATCCAGCTCGCGCCAGCCATGACCGGGAATGAACACCTCCACCCACGCGTGCGTAGCACTCGCTTTTTCGATGGCCAAATAGCCGCTGACATAGCGCGCGGGAATTTTTAGCACTCGGCAGAGCCCGATGAGCAGATGTGCAAAATCCTGACAAACGCCACGCCGGTCGGTCATAACTTCGGCCATATGCGTGTGGACATGCGTGGAATAAGATTCATATTTCAGGAAACCAAAGACGAATTCCATCAACGCCAGCACTGACAACCAGGCGTCATCCAGTCCGTGGGTGGCGTCTAAGGCTAGCTTCCAGGCTTCGGGCGACAGCCCTACAAACCGGCTTGATTGTAAATACTCATGCCAGTTTTCAATATTCGGCAACGCTTGGATTGCCCCAAATGAGCAAAGTTTTTCCGTGGCTGGTAATGGAGCTGGCGGATGTGTGTTGACACGAGAATGTGCCTCGATCACCAGGTAGTTGTGCGGTTCGGTGATTTCAAAACGACTAATCCGGTTGGAAAACAGATCATGGGAATGCGTGAGCCGCGATGCCGGGAGCACCTTGAGAATAAATGATTCAACCGTCTGCTCCGGGATGGGCATCGGCTGAAGGCAGATATTGTTGACACTGTCACGCACTGCCGATACGTATTCGTAACGGGTGCTGTGAAAAATTTCCCACTTCATATATTTGCGTTCAAACGGTAAGCGCTTTGCGCGCGTTTTTTAGCGCGTATTTCCGACTACCTGGCACCTTTGATCAGTTAAATCGCACCGTTTGATTGCCATCCAGGCGTCTGGTTAAATCAATCGGATCGCCCACGGAAACCTGCCATGAATTCACCTGATAAGCCCAGACTTGAAAACGGGTCAAATAGGCCTCGCCGTAGATTGTTGCAAATGCACCGTCCACGGCGTCGGCACCGTGAGCGAGTTTAATGCGGCCAATTCGCGGCACATTGTAGCGTGCGTCAAACGTCAGCCACTCCTGGCCGAGATACACTTCGCAATAGGCGTGGAAGTCCATCGGCGTGCCGGGATCGGCGTAGCCGATGTCTGGCAAATGTCCCGTCACATAGCGGGCGGGCAAGTTAAAAGCGCGGCACAGCGCGATGACCGCATGGGCAAAATCGCGGCATACGCCGTAGCGGCGAAAAATGACTTCCGAGGCAGAGAGATCGGGGCGCCCGGAACCAAACCGGTATTCAATATTATTGTGAACCCAGTCGCAGATAGCTTGCACACGGGGAAGGCCGTGGGGAATCTGGCCGAACTGATTCCATGCAAAATTCATCAGCTTGTCAGAATCGCAATAGCGGCTTGGTAATGTGTAGCGTAACAACTCAGGCGGCAGTTGTCCCACGGGCATCAGGTTTCCATGGATGTTCCGGCTGTCGGGCAGGGAAGAAACCGCGACGAGGGCATCGTGCCTGACTTCATTGCAGCCCGGCATGAATGTCGAGCGATACAGCAGGTTGCCGTGACTGTCCTGAAATTCAGAGGAGGGCAGGCCAATGCCGAAAGTAAGCCGCTCCTGCATCACGCGGATCTGGCCTTCGGGACGTGCTTTAAGAACAAAAAGCACCGCCGTAGGTATGGGTGTCTCATAAGTGAGGTGGCAGCCGACACGAACGGCAATATTCAATTGAGGTGAGGTCATGTATCCGTTTTGTCGTTTCATTTTCGCTGGCAGCCTTCCACATTTTGTGTCAGGCCGAGCCATTAAAAATAAACCGACCCCGTCTCGACGGCCATGGGGTATAACCCGCACAGGAAGTCCTCCAACCGTGAAAGGGATATGGCAGCTATGGTTCCGGCCGCGTAACGTGGCGTAAAAAAAACCTGAGCGTAGAGAGCGGGCGCGGAAGCGCTCTGATAAACGCTCTGCCCGTATGACTGCGATAAACCTGGTTTCTACCCCGGCGGTGGCCTTCCCGAGCTACCGGTAAATCTCCTCAAGCAACAACCGCCCCACAATCAAAAAAACGCGCTTGATTCAAATGCCCTCAGAGGAGGGATGAGGGCGGACGTTAAAACAAAAATTCTCCTCCCCACTTCAGCATTTCTGCTCAGCCCATTTCAGCTAATTACCCTTCCGCTCCGCATTCACTTCCGACTGGAGTTTCAACTGCAGAACGGGGTAAAACGGAGGGGCAGCCGACACCATGATGCCGTGGCGGGCCAGACGTGCCGCCAGTGCTACGCACTTGGCCTGATGATCCGCTACCTCCTGATTGGCCCCGGCGATTTGTCCTTGGGCAATCATATCCTGATAATTGGCGCGATTGGCGCGTGCCGCCAGTTCCTGGTAATTCTCCTGGGCTTGCTGGTTGGCCACCCGCGCTGCCGGGCCACCCGCCCGATCCAATTGGGTCGCTTCCAGCCGCTCGGCAGCCGCAACTGCGGTGGCCGCGCGGTTCGTGAGGCGGCTATTGAGCGGGATCTCATTGGCCGCATACTGATTGGCGGCCACCATACTGCCGGGGAGAAGGCCCGCTTCATCGTTATAGTCGCGCATGTCCTTCAGGATCTCCAGTCGCGTTTGCATTTTTTCCGCCAGAGACGACCCCTGCTGCCAGATTTTTTGAAGCTGTTGCTCGATGACCGGGCATTGCGCATTCGTCCCGAGGCCCGAGGCGAAGGTGGTCAAACTGGCATAAGCCGTCTTGGATTCCAGCAATGTCTGGAGTTCCGCCGGGGATAAATCCGCCAGCGGAATGCGCGGCAGATAAGTCAGGTTTGTTTCCAAAACCAAACCCCGGGAATCCAGCACCCGCACGGTGCCGTTGGCATTTGACAGCACCAGAAAATCGCTGGCCGGTGGCGGGAGGTAATTTCCGGCGCGAACGCCAGTCACCACGGCCAGCCCCAGCACGATTGAGCGTCCAACTAAGTAATAATTCGATTTCATAATCTTTATAGGCGGTGTTTGTTAAAGTGAACCACTGCGGCCGGGCAACCAGCCCAAGCCAATCAAAAAACTGACCGGACTGAACCATAAGGTTGGCCATGACTTTGCGCTATGGGGTATTCACCCCAGCGCAATAATGGAGCCAATCGTAATGACTGCCCTCCAAAATCCTGCTGCTAAAAACTCTGGCGAATTGGATGGATAGGTGATAATATTAACAGTGTATTGGGACCGGTGGTCGGCGGGCCGGATCGTCTTTGGTTTTGCCAGTTTTTCAGGCCTCTGACGTTCCCATTCAAGGGTTACCTTGATCTTTGAAAGCAGGCAGCCACTTCGTGCGGCGGCGGAAGGCCAACAAGCCGGAAATTTTAATTTTCGGTCATCTTTGGTCACGTTTGGTCATCTCTGGTCATCTCCCAAGGGCCAAATCCGAGTCACGCCACTGGGGGTTGGCCTGGTTTTTGTCATTCTTCTATTGGTTCTGTAGCGGCAGTTTACGACTGTCGGGCTGAAATATAGAAAAAAGGTAGTTTAGGCATGGCGCACAAAAAATAGTCACGCCAAAACCCGCCATAATGCGCCAAAAACCGCCAAAAACCGCCATTTATCTGGAATTAAATTACCTTTTATAAGGTGGTGTCGCATTCGGTCCATTCCGGACGGGCAAATCCAGGATAACCGATTCGGAAAATAGGGGTGGCAATGCTTTGTCGTACCGAGCTCTTTGAACGGCAGTTTATGGATGCTGAGGAGAAGATCCGGCTTCAGGGCACTTTTTGTTCTCGCCAACTTTTCTTCTTCGGTTTTTATGGATTTTGCCCCTTCGCTCCCCGCTGGACTGCACCTTTTTGGTTTCCTGATTGGCAAAAAATTTCAAAAAATAAAAAAAGCACAGTTGCCTGTTGACACGTTGGTTGCTTGGTATTAAGGTATTTCCATTCTCCTCTTTAAGCACTAGCCGCCCTGTAAACTACTGGGTGGCTTGGCTTGGGGCAGGGTGAAATTTTTTGTGTAAACTCGAATAAAACAGAAAAGTTACCTCCACATGAAATCTATCCTCACCAAAACACTCACGCTGGCCGCCTTGGCCCTTGGATTGCGCGCATCCGCTCAAAGCTACACCAACTATTGGTGGACCAATACCTTGGGCGGTCCTTGGGCCACCAGCGGCAACTGGACCAATCGCTTGGCGATCAACGCCGCACCGCCGTCGTCGCAAACCAATGTCTTGTTGTTTAATGTGGGGACCACCGGCTACACCGCCAACAACAACTTGGCCGGCAGCTTCGCCTTGAACCAGCTCGTTTTCGGCGGCACCAACGTCGTGCTGAATGGCAATCCGCTCATCTTTACCAATAACGCCACGGTGTTGCCCGGCCTGACCAACAATGCTTTGGCCGGCACCGAAATCATTTCCAACAGCCTTGTGGTGGCCAGCAACCTTTCCTTCTACGGTAGCGGCACGGCCGGGGTCACGATCTATGGCCCGGTCACCACGTTGAACGCGGTGGGCACCAACTCGCTGACCAAAAATGGCACCTATCCCCTGACCCTGGCGGGGACCAATTTGCTCGGCTTGATCATCCATAATGGGGGCACCCTTACTTTGGCGGCCGGCAGCACCAATTTTTTGGCCAAGGGCCCCATTACCGTCAATGGTCTCGGAGCCGCTACCACGTTGAATATCAACGGGCCGACCCATATTTACCCGGACAACACCGGTGGCGCGAATCTTCAAGTTGGCAATAACAACAACGACCGCAGCTTGGCCGTCATCAGCGCCAACCTCACGATAGGCGCTAGCATTCAACTGGGGGCGGCCAACGTTTCCACGGGGGCGGTCTATCAAACGGGCGGTGCGGTGGTTTCCACTTACGCCGCGCCAGGAACCGGGGTATTTCCCATTGGAACGGCCGCCAACAGTTACGGCTACTATCGCCTGACGGGTGGTTCAGTCAGCGCGTCGGAGATTGATATTGCTGTGGGCACCACTTCCAGCGGCTGTTTTGACATCCTCGGCGGCACCGTCACGCCGAGTGCTTTTTTCCTGATTGGCCGCAACACCAGCCCGCAGTTTGCTGCCGTGAATGTCTGGGGTGGCACGTTGAATGCCGTGGGCGTCACGAACAGCATCGGCTTGGGCTACTTGGCGAGTCAGCGCGGCTATTCCTCCTTAAACATCGGCAACGGCGGTAGCGTAGTGGTGAACCCCACCAAAACCTTGAATTTGATGATTGGTGCCACCAGCGCTCACACGAATACCGTGACGCTGGCGGCCGGTGGCACGCTCACCACTCCTCAGGTGATCAATGGGAACCCGACTGCGACCAACCGGGCGATCCTGAATTTTGTGGGCGGCACGCTGCAGGCCAACACGAACAGCGCGGATTTCATCAAAGGTTTGGATACCACTCAGAATGGGTGGGCGAATTGGGCCTTCGTCCATGACGCCGGAGCGGTAATTGATTCCCAAGGTTTTACCATCACTAATAAGAACCCTTTGACAGTGGCTACCGGTGTAGGGTTAACCAAAATCCCAGTCAGCACTCAAGGTGCCGGCTACATTGCCGCACCGGTCGTGAACATCACGGATGCCCCTGGAGGCATTGGCGTTGGCGCAACGGCCATTGCGCAAATTGATACCGCCGCCCAGAAACTGACGAACATTCTCGTTACCTGTCCCGGGGTAGGCTACAGCAGCCCAGCGGTTACGTTGGTGGGCGGGGGTGCTACCACGGTGGCATCGTTGGGTGGCCTGATCACCGGGCAAAACGCTGGCAGCGGCGCGTTGACCAAACTCGGTTCGGGCACCTTGGTAATGATGAGCCCTGCCTCCACGTATGGTGGTAATACCACCAATTCGGTCGGCCGGCTTTTGCTGGGCACCGACAATGCCCTCAGCACCAACACGTTGGTCATGAACGGAGGGACGTTGGGTGTTAACGGTGGATCATGGACGTTGACCAACGCCGTCTATCTCCAGGCGGGCCTCAACAATTTTGAAGCTGCTTCCGGTACCCTGACCTTGAGCGGCATTATTTCCGGTCCTAATGGCTTGAACAAGACCGGCGCCAACGTGCTGTATCTTACCGGCGCGAACACCTTTACGGGCGGCGTCACGAACGCGTCCACGAATTCAATCGTCATTAACAACAGCAGTGCATTGGGTCTTGGCTCCAAGACGGTTTATTTGATCCCGACGGTCAATACCGATCCCAACCGCCAGCCCAACCTGATGCTCGATGGCAGTTCGGGGGCTTTCGCTCTTGGGACTAACATCAATTTCCGTGTTAGCGCCAGTACTGGGGCCATCATCAACTACGCCGGCGACAATGTGATCAACGGCAACATTTCTGTGGATGGTGGTGGCGGCTATAGCCTGTTGCGCTCGGACAATAACTCGCTGACTATTAATGGTTCCATTAACAACATTTATACCGCTGTGCGACAGATTCTTTTGGGCGGTAATAGCACTGGGAGTGGCAGCTACCAAGGTTACTCCGGTATTGCTGGCTATTTGAATGGGCCGGTCTTGTTGAGCGCTTCCACTATGGAACTGGGAAAACAAGATTCCAGCACCTGGGTCGTGACCAGCACTAACACCTACAACGGCGGAACTTACGTCAATGCTGGCGTTCTGGTCCTCGGAGCCACCGGCTCGATGACAAATAGTACGCCTATTGCCATTTCCAGTAACGCGGTGTTTGATGTCACCGCCATCGGAGGTTTCGCTCTGACCTCCGGTCATACGTTGCAGGGCAACGGCGACTTTGACCTCGGCGGCACTCTGGTCGTTTCCTCGAATGCCACCATTAACCCTGTAGCCTTAAACGCTGCCGGTGGCGTCGTTTTTCCCGCTGGCACTCTCACCCTCTCAAACGCCAACGTCGTCTTGAATGGTGGCAGCACGCTGCTCTTTGATCTCGGCGATCCCACGGTGGCGGGTGGGCCGTTGAATGACCTTGTGAGCATTCCCAATGGCAATCTCACGGTCACCGGACCGGTCATTGTTAATTTTGGCCCCTTTACTTCGGGGAATTATCAGCTCGACACTGATTACCCCATCATCACCTTTTCCGGCAGTTTCATCGGTTCCACCGCTAATTTTACCAATACCCAAAATTTCCGGGGTGGCGTGGTCTTCAGTCAGAGTGGGCAGACCATCTATGCCCGGTTCCCCAGCGTCGTAGGTTTGCCCAACGCGGTCACATGGAAAGGCGATGGCGTGTCCAACGTCTGGGATTTGGCCATCACCACGAATTGGGTGAATAGCACCGCTCTTACTCCCGATCTCTTCCGTACAGGCGATGCCGTAACGATTGACGATACGGGCAATAATACGCTCCCCATTGCCCTTGTGGGTGCCAGCCTTCCGGCCACTTTGGTGACGTTTAATAACGCCACCAAAAACTACACGCTCACTGGCACGGCCTTGACGGGTTACGGACGCCTTGAGAAGGACAACTCTGGCACCTTGACGGTTGCCAATATCAACACCCTTACCGGCGGCACGACCGTAAATGGCGGTGTTCTCCAAGTGGGCAATGGCACTACGATTACGGCTTCCGTTGGTCCGGGCCAGATCACCAATAACGCCACCCTCATTTACAGCTATGGCGGGGGCGATCCCACCTTCCCCAATTGGGTTTCGGGGAACGGCACTTGGGTGATTAATACAGACGGAGGCAATCGCAGTGCCTTTTTGACCGGCGACAATAGTGGGTTTACTGGCGTGATGTATGTTACCAATGGTAGCCAGCGCTTGGAAGGGTATCAAACGAACTATGGCAATCCTTCCATGATCTATGTGGCGAATAATGGCCAGATCTGGCCGCGCGCCGGCACCGCCACCACCTTCACCCCCGTCAACCTGCCCGTCACCATTTCCGGTATGGGCTGCCTTGTTGACGCCTTGCCTTCCTATGGTGCCCTGCGGTTGGATTTCGTGGATTGGCAGGGCCCGGTGACCTTGAGTGCGGATGCGAGCCTCGGGGCCAATGCCAACGGGAGCGTTTCCGGCAATATTACCGGGGATTACGAACTGATTTTCGCTCAGGCGGCCGGCAAGATTATAACTTTGTCGGGTAATAATAATAACTATCGTTCGACTCGCATTATTAATGCCACGGCCAAGGCGGGTGGTCCTAATGTCTTTAGTCCGGGACCGCTCACGAT
>CAISVF010000228.1 GCA_903888765.1 uncultured Verrucomicrobia subdivision 3 bacterium
CACAAGAATCCCCGGCTGGCGGAACTGCTGGATTAGAGCTTTCCCGCCAAAACTGAGCCGGGCACGGATCGCCCCCGATTACTTAACCGCCGTCAGTTTGTAAAGGACCACGCCGTGAGCGGTAATGGCCAGCGGCAGCGATCCGGCCGTAGCATTCACATCAGCCAGATCCTTCTGCCGCCACAAATCACGGACGTGTTGCGGTCCGGAAAAACCTAGCTGGGCCAGGGATTTGAAATCCAGATTAGCCGGCACGGTGCCGAGATTGAAAAAGCCCATGGCACGTCCGCCATCGGCGAGCTGCCTCAAATAAACCCGCACATCCCCCTCCTTCAAAACGCAGGTGGCCTCTTGGCCAAGTTCATCCTGGTCCACGGCGAGCACTTCATCGTTGCTCAACAGGTTCAGCGTAAAGTCATCGAACTTTTCCATGTCGCAGCCAATGAGCAACGGAGAAGCCAGGAGGCACCAGAGGCTAATGTGGGTATATTGCTCATCCGGCGTCAGGCGCGTGGGATGCGTTTTGCCCCAGCCGACTTCCCCGACAATGAGCATGTCTGGATCGTTCCAGTTGCCGGGTTTGGCATACGGGGCCGCCTTGTCCTGCTTAAAGCCAATGCCACTCATGCTTTTCCAGGTGTCCGTGATGTCGCCCGTGGTGCGCCAGCAATTGCCATTGACTGAGCCCCCCCATTTCCAGACATCCGCCATGCCATATTGACAAAGGCTGAAAACGATATCGCGGCTCTGGGCGCGCAAAAAACGGCCCATGACGGTATAGGGATAAACCGCACCGGCATCATTCGTCGCCGTCTTGCCCCAGAGCGGGATGTTTTTGGCACCCGGATCACCGCCGGAAGCAATGGTGCCGTAGCTGCACCAGTCGTATTTTAAATAGTCAAAACCCCACTTCGCGTAAGTCTGCGCATCCTGCTCCTCATGCTGCCAACTAGCAGCACAACCGCCGCACGTCCACGGCCCGGGCGAGGAATACAAACCGATCTTCAAGCCCAGCCCGTGCACATAATCCGCCAGGCCCTTCATATCCGGAAACCGGACGTTCGGAACAATGAAACCATCCTTATCGCGGAATTCGCCGTGCAGGGTCGGGTCCTTCGAGTCGCGATGATTTTCCCAGAAATCGTCAATATTGATGTAGGTCCAGCCATGGTTGACGAGACCACTCTTCACCAGCGCGTCGGCGGCCCGTTTGACGCGGTCGGCGGACACGGCATGCGCAAAACAATTCCAGCTATTCCAGCCCATCGGCGGCGTCAAGGCGATCTGATCGCCGCAAACAATGCGAAACTTCTTTTCCGCCGCGCCCAGGGCATTTTTTGCGCCCAGCGTGACGATAAATTCGCCCTTATTTTGCAAAGTGCCGGTGATGCGGCCGGTTTGCGGGTCCAGTTGCAAACCGGACGGCAAACCCTGCACCGAAAATTCCAGCGGCCGGTCGCCAGTCGCCGGAATGGTGAACAGGAACGGCGACCCGGGGCGCACGCCGAAAACATTTGCGCCGTTGATACGCGGAGTGGCAGGCGCTGCGGGAGTCAAAATATAGGGAGCCACCGCCGCCACCGGCTGGGTGCCATCCACCGTGACCGGCCGGCCGGAGATAGTCTCAAATTTTGCGTCAGCCCAATCCGCATGGTCGAAATCAATGCCATCTCCCCCGTCCCCGACTTCCAACACCAGCGCCTTGATGCCGGTGAGATCGACCAGGCATTCTTTGGCAGCGCCGCCGGCCTTGAGCACGCCGCTTTGCCAGAGGACCTTGCCATCGCCCCGCACCAGAAATTCCACGCTGGAATCCGGATTTTTATTCACTTCATCATCCACGCCCACACTGGCGGAAAAACTTTTGGCCCCGCCGCCCAGATTGATGCGCAGCGCGCTTTCCGCATGCGTGCCAAATCCGTGCGCGAACTCCCGGCCGCCGATGATCAGCGCGTGGCCATCCACGGATTTGTTTTTATGCGGTTCGCCCCAACCTTGCGTGGCTTTGGAAAGATTCAATTCATCAAGCCAGACGGTTTCGGCCGAGACCAGGCCGGCACCGAACGTGGCCAGCAAACAACCCAAGGCAGGAGCACAGAAGAATTTCATCCGCTAATTCTGCCGGCGAAATCATGGGCGTCAAGCTCCGGTCGCTTACCCATTCGGGTGGGTCGGACACGAGGAGGCCAGACTGAGTCGCCGCCCCTGGAGTTGCTTGCGCTGACGCGGCCAGGCCAGTCGCGAGTTGAAGTGGAACGATGGCAGATGGCAGCCCCAGGGAAAAGCGGTGGAGGGCCACCGCATTCCAAGACGCTGGCGCGTTCACGGGGACGCTTGGATAACGCGAAGCGTGTTGGAATTTGCCGCCCTTGCTCTGGCGCTTTGGGTGGCAGGATGGGGGCTGGGGGGAAATTGAGGGGAAAAGCAGTATCGCGCTCCAGTGTAGGGTCGGCGTTGTGCGACGATAGCAGGTGGCTGAACCGGACTGATGGCTGATTTGGTTGAGCCATTGCCAGCTTGAGTCACAGGCTCAAAGCCACATTGAGCCGGCGGCGCAGTGCGACAAGCAACGACGAGACTTGAAATCTGGCAATGAGATTGCAATATTTCATGTATGGGTATGGTGACTCGCAAGCATTATTTTGACCGGGTGAAAAAAGCCCTGGGACGTAATCCGGTGGTGGCCCTGCTGGGTCCGCGACAATGCGGTAAAACCACGCTGGCCAGGCAGATGATTTCCGCTGGTCACCCGCAGTATTTTGACCTGGAAGATCCCGTGGTGGCGCACCTCATGGAAAACCCCATGACGGCCATGCAGGGGCTGCGGGGATTGGTGGTGATTGATGAAGCCCAACGGCAGCCCGGGTTGTTCCCGGCGCTGCGGGTGCTGGCCGATCGCGCGGAGCAACCGGCCACGTTCCTGATCCTCGGCAGCGCTTCGCCGGAACTTTCGCGGCAGGCGGCGGAGTCGCTGGCGGGGCGCGTGGAAATCATCGAAATGCGCGGTTTTGATCTCAGCGAATTGCCGGCCGGGGCACAGGATACGCTCTGGCAGCGGGGCGGGTTTCCGCGTTCCTATCTGGCGGCGGATGAAGCGGACAGCGTGGTCTGGCGGAAAAATTTCATTGGCACGTTTCTGGAACGCGACCTGGCCGCACTCGGCTTTGGTCTTTCGCCGGCGCTCATGGGCCGGTTCTGGACCATGGTCGCCCACTATCATGCCCAGCTCTGGAACGGCAGCGAGATAGCCGCCTCGCTGGGCATCGCTCCCAACACGGCCCGCGCGTATCTGGATGCGCTGGAGCAAACCTATATGATTCGCCGGCTGCTGCCATGGCAGGCCAACCTGGGCAAGCGCCTGGTCAAATCACCAAAAATCTATTTCCGCGATTCCGGTCTGTTTCACACACTGTGCGGCATCGCCTCCGCCAGCGAATTGATGACGCATCCCAAACTCGGGGCTTCGTGGGAAGGCTTTGCCCTGGAAGAACTCGTCCAAGCGCAGCGACCGGATAACGTCTGGTTTTACGCCGTGCATAGCGGCTCCGAGCTGGACCTGCTGATGGAGACCGGCGGTCAGCGCATCGGCGTGGAATTCAAACGAGCGGATGCGCCAACGGCCACCCGCTCGATGCAGCTGGCGATCACGGATGTGGGATTGGATGAACTATGGGTGGTTTATCCGGGCACGCGCGCTTATGCCCTGGAGGACCGGATAAAAGTTCGCCCGCTCAAGGATTGCATCCAGCCGCGAAAAAATTCCGGCCGGCGCAATCAAAGAACTGAAAAGCTGCGATGCTGAAAGGGGGAATTGGGGAAAAGTGGGCAGTCGTCAGTGGGCAGCCGAACCACAAAAGCAGAAATGCTGAAATGATGGGCAATTGCGCGGGCCGGAAGGGAAAAGCGGTGGAGGGCCACCGCACTCCAAGACGCTGGCGCGTTCACGGGGACGGCTGGGTAACGCGAAGCGTCTTGGAGTGCGCCTGTCCTCTGGCGCTTTGGGGGGGC
>CAISVF010000229.1 GCA_903888765.1 uncultured Verrucomicrobia subdivision 3 bacterium
GGTGGGACTTGAACCCACACGACGGTTTAATGTCCCAGGATTTTAAGTCCTGTGCGTCTGCCATTTCGCCACACCGGCAACCCCGTAAAATCAGGCGTTTTGCCCTGCAACGCCACAACCCGCTTAACATTGTGATACTGATTGTGACACTGTTACAGTATGCAAGCCAACTCAACACTGAGTAACGGTCAAATTAATCTTAAGCGTCATGCACGTTATCGAGGCAGTTTCGCAAAGGTCACGGACGGGCGCAAGCATCCGATTCGCCGATTCGCGGTCGGTGGCTTCGCATGGTCGTTACTACACTAGCTTGAGCGTCCAAGCGGATAGCCGGGATAATAATTGAAGTGGGTTTCATTATCCAACGCGGAGGGCAAGCCGGTTGTGACCGCGCCGCAAGCCGTGGCACAACTCGCCAGGCTTCGTAGCCAGCGCACCGATGAAGCGTTGCTCGTCCTTTGGATGGTGCCATCGCGAACGAAGCCATTGAAGGGCATTTCAAAAACGGAACTACGCAGGCCACGGTGGAGATCATGCTTTTCCGCGAAGACCAGGAAGTCTGCGTCGTGGCCAAAAGTGCCGGGCGATGGTAGAAGGAAATCGCCATCCGCCGCAAGAAACTCGCGCGTTTGTTGTGGACCCTGCGTGGGCTGGCGAGGAAATGCGCGCCTGGCTCCACGCTCTGCGGTTAGGCTGATTTTGCTGCTGGGTGGTTCGGCTGCCCTCCTGAGGGCCAGTCGGCATTTTAAAATTTTATGGCAGTTGCAGGCGGTAAAAATTTTGCGGCCCGCCGGGGCCCGCATTATTGGTGTAAATAAAATTACCGCTGGCATCGAACCGGTTCGTTGCGAGGACGCTCCAGTTGATGAGGTTGGAGGATTGTAGTACGAAATAATTTCCCAGCGGTACGCCATTGAATCCATTCAAGGTCAGGCTGTTGGCACTCACGCTGACATTCCCAAAAACCGGCGGGGTAGTTGGCGCAATGATGAGTTGCACGGTACCGGGTGAGTTGGTGCCGATGCGGTAATTGAATCCCGGCGGAGCCGAGGCGAGGGTGAGGTTGCCGGTGGTGAGCGCGCCGCCGCAACTGAATAGCGGATAGACTCCCACACCCAATCCGCCCGCGTTCGTGACGCTCAATTGGCCGGTCAACAGCAAATCGCCGCCCACGGTCACGCTGCCACTGTTGGTGCCGAGTGCGAAGGTTAAAAGGGAAGAGTCGTTTAACGTCAGGTCGCCGGTGAATTTGAGCGTCCCGGTCGGAGTGCCGGGCGATAGCGTCGCGCCGTTGTCCACGGTGGTGGCGCTGGCGATGCTGCCGGTGCCGGTGAGGGTGGCCCCGGAAAAGATTTCCAGATCTCCCGTGCCCGTGGCGCTGCCGGACGCGTTGTTGGCGCACAACGTGCCGGAGTTGACCGTCGCGCCGCCGGTGAAGGTGTTTGCGCCGGTCAGCGTCAAAATCGCATTGCCGGATTTAGTCAGTGCGGTGGGCGAGGCGTTGTCCGCAATGGTGCCGTTGAACGTGCAGTTCGAGCTCAAGTCGCCCACGACATAAGTCGTGGTGCCAGCCGATGCCGAGCTGGCCCCGGAGAGCGAAGTGCCGCTGCCGCCGAAAAGTGCGCCGAGATAAACCGTATATCCGCCGGCTTGATTATAAATGCTCGCGGTGCTGGCGCCCAAATCCCAAACGGCATTCGCGCTGCCGGTGTTTTGCGAAAATGCGCGCAGACTTTTGCCGCCCGCGAAATAAATGTAGCCGCCAAAGCCCGACCAATCGCCGCTCGGCGTGAAGACGTTGTTGCCGTCAATCAGGAGGTTCAAGCGCCCGCTGCCGGTAAGATTAAAACCAGCATAGATGTTGGCGCTCGACGACGAGACTTGCAGCGTATTGGTGCCGGCGGCATTGATCGGATTGGCCGCGCCAACACTGTTGAAATGCAGGGTTCCGCCTGCCAGCGAGACCGGTCCGGTGCCGAGGGCATAGCCGTTGTTCACGTTCACCGTGCCGCCGCTGATCGCTGTGCCGCCGGTGAAACTGTTGCTCGAACTCAAGGTCAAAATCCCCGCGCCATTTTTCACGAGCGCTGTAAATCCACTGATGCTGCCGTTGCTAAACGTGAAGCTGGTGGCGTTGTTGCTCACGAGCAACGTCGCGGGCGACACGTTGCCGATAATGTTGACCCCGCCATTGGTCGCGGTGTCGTTGAAAATAATCTGATCCAGGTTGTAAAACAGGTCCGCGCTGCCGGCGTTCAGAAAGTTCGTGGTGGTCGCCACATCCCAGATGTTGCCGTTCGTGCCGCTCCAGACCAGCGCCGCGGCGCTGCCGCCGACGGCCAATTGCACGTAGCACTGGCCGTTATTGTTCGACGGCCGTTGAATGGCGAACGTCTGGCGTGTATTGCCGGGTAGATTACTGGTGAAGCCGACGCCGGAAGCCGAAGTGTTCGTGCCGCCGGTGATCAAAGTGTAAATGCCCGCACCGAGCGCGTTGTTGACGAGGTTGAAATTATAATTTTGCGGATTGCTCATCGTGAGCAGTCCGCCCGGAATAAAAATCAGGTCATTCGCGCCGCCCGGCGAGCTCGTTAGATCAAAATTCAGCGTGGCGGAGCTGTTCAAGGTGAGATTGTTGCTGATGGTAAGCGTGCCGATGCTGCCGCTGCCGGCTGAACCAGGCGAAAGGATGCCCCCGCTTTTGACCGTCACCGGTCCGCTGAAGGAGCCGCTGCCGCCCAGCGTGGCATTGGTAAAGACGGTGGTGGAAGCGGGCGTATTCATGCCGTTCACCAGCAGCGTGCCAGCCAGGACGCCGTTGGTGCCGGTGAAGGTGTTGTTGCCATTCAAGGTTTGGGTGCCGGTGCCAAGTTTATTCAGGCAGATCAGGCTGCCGGCGCTGTTGGCGTTGCTGATGATGTTGCCGGTGAAAATCGCATCCTGGTTTTTGCCGCCGATGTTGAACACGGTGTTGTTGGTGCCGGTCCCGCCGGTTTGCGGCCCCTGCAACTGGCCGGACCCGTTCAACGCCCCCAGGATGATGGTGTTGCCGGCGTTGCGCGGCTGCAGAGTGCCGTTGATGATGAAATTGGGATTGAGCGAACCGAAGGTATTGCCGCTGCTGCCGGTCGAAAACCGGATACTGCCGGACACTATATTGATAGTGCCGTTGAAGCCGCTGAACTGGCTGGAACTGGCCCCGCCAAAGCTTTGGCTGCCGCTAAAATTTAGCACGCTGGTGCTGTCGCCGCTGATGAAGTTGCCGAAGCCGCCATTGGCGACATAGCCCGAGCTGATGGTCACGTTTTCACCGGCCGGCACCGTGACGTTGCCGGCGATCGCAGTCGCGGTGTTGCCGCCGGGCAACCCCAGCGTGGCCCCGCCGCTCAAAGTGATCGCGGCGGAACCGAGGCTGCTGCCGGAGTTCAAGGCCAGGGTGCCGCCGCTGACGTTAACCGTCCCGGTGAAACCGCTGTTGGTTGTGGCGATGGTTACCGTGCCGGAGCCGCTTTTGCTCAATGAACCAGATCCGTTCAAGGCACCGACTCCGGAGAGCGTGAAGTTCTGGCTGTTGTTGAAATAAATCGCGCCGGGCGAGACGGTGGTGGCCAAATTGATCGCCGGAATAGCCGCCCCGGTGTCGTCGAATGTCACCACGTCGCTGTTTTTGTACGCGGAGGCGCTCGCGCCGTTGAGCCAGTTCGAGACGCTTGTGTTCCAAACATTTGCCGTGCCGTCACCGCGCCAGAGCAAGTTGTTCGGCGGCACCACTACGGTAGCCGCAGAGTTGGTCGCCACGACGACCATCGCGCCATTAAAACCGGCGGCGCTCGCGGGCGGCGCAACCGGCGTGACGCAGACCACCACGGGCGCACTCAAAGTCATGCCGCTTTCGCTGACGGTGAAGGTGAACGAGCCCAGGCCGGAAAAATTCGCTGCGGGAACAAAATTCGCATTGGTGCCGCTCAGCAGGGAAACCACACCGTTGGTGGCGTTGGTCACGCTGAAGGTTGCGCTGGCGGAAAAGCCGGCGGTGAACTGGCTCAAGTTCATCACCACCGGCGTGTTGCTCTGGGTGACGGCGTGGGGCGCGCCAAGGAAATTCAAATAATGTTCCAGCAGCGTGTAGCCGTCGGCCGTGTTGGTCGTCAGCGGATAAAAAATGTTGGTGCTCAAATTGTTGGCGAGCTTCCAGTAATCCGCCATGCCGTCCCCGGAATAATTCGCTGGCACCAGGCCGCCGGTGAATGTGCCGTAGCCATTGTTGGCCAGGCCGGTCTGCGTCTGGCTGGTGTAAATCTGCCCGCTGGTGCCGAGCGATTTCATCTGGCTGAGGATCAGCGAATCCACGTCATCGCGCGGGAAGGCACCGGCGGCCGAAAGGTCGTAGCGCCAGGCCAGCGCAGCCGAAACGGTCGGGGTCACCGCCGTCCACGACGACCACGGCGCCGACAAAACGGTGCCCACCCCCTGATACCAATACGGTGTGGTGATGGCGCCATCCAGCGGGCTGCTTTTGTTGGCGTCGTAATAATTGCCGGAGTAATAAAAGCTCTGGTTCTTGTCAATTTGATACCACGGAAAATCGCCGCCGCTGGATGGCCCGGCCACGAAATAATTGTTCACCAGGTCGTGTTTGAATGGCGTGCTGGTATGGGTCGTGTAGCCGCCCTGGTTATTATATTCCGCGTTGTTGATGAACGTGTCGTTGATCTTCGCCAGCGGATTGCGGTTGTGGGAATTGGCGAAAATGTTGTATTGCCACGAGCAGTTGGCCCCGACGTTCTCCATGTGCGCGCCAAACTGCTGGCCGATGGGATTGGCGACAATGCAGTTTTGGAAAGACAGGTTGTTGGCTGCGACGGCGTCAATATTGTCGTAAGGAGCGAAGCCGATGGAAACGTGATCCAAAATTGCGTTGGTCGTTTGGTACATGCCAAAACCAAGCTCGGATGAGCTCGCATTGCTGCCGGGGCGTACCCGAACGTAACGGCAAATGAAGTTGGCCCGGCTGGAAAAGGAAATTTCGTGACCGTCAAAACAGATTCCTCCCGGCGCGGTCTGGCCGGCGATGGTGAGGTTGCCTTTCGCGGAAACGGCGGAGAGCAATTGGACGTGACCGCCCACATCGAAAACGATGACGCGGCCGGACGAACTTACCGCATCGCGGAAGGAGCCGGCACCGCTGTCCGCGAGCGTGGTGACGTGATAGACCGTCCCATTGCGGCCGCCGGTGGCGTAGCCGCCAAAGCCAAGCGCGCCCGGAAACGCCGGAGTCTGGGCCAGCAGGGTGCCGTTTAGCATTAGCAGAAAGACCAAGAACCACCACCAACGCCAGCGGAACGGTTCAATGAAAGTGACGGGGCTCATGGGCCGATTTTAATTAGCGATAACTTAATTACCATTATTATTTAATTATTTTTGGTGGATTTGGTCATCGGTTGCGGGCTGAGACGGCCGCGGCCGGGGAAAACCAGGGTGGTTTGCGATTTTGTTGGTTCCTCGCGGTTGAGCTTCAAATAGTTATCCGCGATTTGCCGATTTCCGTAGCCAGGTCTTCCACGGTCCAGTTGGCGCTGGTGGCTTGCAGCCGGTCTGCGGCGGCACCATGTTGCCAGACCGCGTAGCGCAGGGTTTTGGCCACCTCGGTTTGCAAGGCCGGTTGCGCCAGCAATCCCGCAATGAATCCTGCCAGCAAATCACCGCTGCCGCCTTGCGCCATATAGGGATTCCCGGAAGAATTTACAAAGATTTCCCCTTCGCTGCGTCCAATGAGCGTGTGTTGGCCTTTTAGAACCACCCAGCAGTTGCCAAAGCGGCGGGAAAGTTCACGCAGCGTTTTGCTGCGATCAGCCTGGACTTTTTTTGAGTTGGCGTTGAGCAATCGCGCGGCCTCGCCCGGATGCGGCGTCAGCACGCGAATGAATCTTTTGGCAAATGCCTCATTCCCCAGTAGGTCCAATCCGCTGGCATCCACCACCAGCGGATGTTCCCAATCGCGCCACCAGTGCCGGAACATGATGCGTAACTCCGCCGGTAATTCCGGGGCCGCCAGTCCCGGTCCGGCCAGGATCGAACTTCCCGTGGCGGGGAATTTCAATTCGGGAGTCCAGAGCTTTAGCATGGTGGATTGCAATTGCGCGGCGATCACCGGATAGACCTCTTCCTGGGTGAAAACCGTGATCAGGCCGGGCTGTGCGCGTTGCGCCCCGCGTGCCGCTAGCACAGCGGCTCCATGAAAACCCATGCTTCCTGCGACAATGAGCGCATGGCCGAAATCCCCTTTGTGGCCGGCGGATGCCCGGGCGGGCGGGAAAGCCTCAAAATCGGTGGGTTGCGTCCAAAGGAATTCTGAAGGGCACGGACAAGGCACCAGGCCTACCTCTTCCAGCACTTCCAGGCGGCCCACGAATGGCCAGGCCGAGGGAGCCAACAGCCCCGTTTTGGGAGCCCCAACCGTCAGGGTCAGGTCGGCGCGAATGACGGCGCCAAAGGTTTCGCCGGTATCAGCGTCAAGGCCCGAGGGAACGTCAATTGCTAGAATGGGAATGCCGCTGGCATTGATCAGGTTGATGATTTTTTGCCACGCATCGGACAGGGGACGGTTCAGGCCAAGGCCAAAAAGGCCATCAATGATCAGCCCGGGTCGGGCGCTTAAGGCGGTTTCCAGCGCCTCCTGATCCGTTTCGGGATGGAACAGATCCATTACGGTGATCGGACGCCCGGCCAGGAACCTGGCTGCCGCGCGTGCGTCGTCACCGTTGTGACCGTGGCCGGCGAGAATCAGCAGGGTGGCGTTCTCCCTGGCCAATTGCCTGGCCCGGGCGGCAATTTTTTGCCCTACCTGAAGGATTACCGAATCCTCATTCTGGCCGGCTGACCAGGTAGCGGATTCCCAGGCACGCATTTGAGTAGCAGTGATTACCGGAAGTGGCATGTGCGCAGCCTGCCAAATTTCTTTTCCTTCCAAAAGAAGAATGTCCTCGCCAAAATTCCCGCCTCCGGCAGTGGCAAACTGCGTTATGCGCTCCCTTCTTTGCGCCCTGGTTTTGTTGGGGCAAAAAATCACCCCGGTTGGCCTTCCGCAAATTTTTGGCGGCCAGTCGCTTTCCGCTCGCCCCTGGAGCGCATCCCGGAAAACGTGGGTGTGTCGTAATTTGGCGGTTTTTTTCCGCAAATTGGCGTTGTCTTTCACCGCCTGACGGATAATCTATCCTTAGTTAACCCATGATGCATTTTTGTGTTGCCCGTCTTTGTCTATCGGCTCAAAACGTTGCTTCGGTTTGGTTGGACCAAAACCGGTGGCATGTTTTGTGGGTTAAGCTTTTTTCCCCTGCAAACTGAATCCTTAAATCGCCCTCACTCTCGCAGCTAAACCCCGTAATAAGTCAAATTGAACATGAAACAATTGAAAATATACCCATTGAAAAAAATCATCGCCTCGAGCCTGCTCCTGACCACCACCTTTCTTGCCCAAGCCAATTCGCTGACCTGGGATCCTGCCGTCAGCGGCGGGGGAGCGGTGGGCGGAACCGGCACCTGGGACTTTAATGCCACTGCCAACTGGTTTAACGGCACGTCCGACCTGCCGTGGACTGATGTTTCCGCGTTTGGTGTGGATACCGCGATTTTTGCCACCACCGGCGGCACCGTGACCCTTAACCAGAACTTAAGCGCTTCCAACCTCCAGTTCACCGCCACCGGCTATACGTTGACCGGTTCCGGCACTATTACCAACGGCGCGGGCGGCATTGATGCCAGCGCGCTAACCAGTGGCACGACGACGATTGGCAACGCGCTATCGCTTCCCGCTGGTCAGCAACGCTGGCAAGTCGGATCGGGCGGCACTCTGGCAATCAATGGCACCGTGACCCGGGCCTTGGGCGCAAGCGTTGATTTCTCGACCACGGGCGTGACCAGCACCAGCCTTGCCAACGTGAATGGCATTATTGGCGGCTGGGCAACAATCGGAGGGGTTAGCGGTTCCGGTGGAGATTGGGCAACCACCAGCAGCGGTGCCATTGCAGCTTACAGCGGTTACACGGCAATCACGGGCAATCAGACTGGTTCGGGTGCTTCGGCTTTGAATTGGAAGAATGCCGGCGGCACCGCCACGCTGACGGTCTCTGCGACCATCAATTCATTGAATCAGGTGAACGACTTTACCATCAATTCAGGGGTTACCTGCACGCTGGCTAGTGGCGGGTTGTTAATGTCCGGCAACACCAGCCGCTGGTTGTTGGCTGGCAGCAAGACCACCAGCTTATTGACTTCGGGCGCGAGCAATGGCGAATTGGATGTTTATGTTCCCGGTGGCACGGACAACAATTGGACCATCTGGCCCATCATTGCGGACAATGGCGGCACGGCGGTGAAGTTGGTCAAAAACAGCCTGGGCATGTTGAAATTGCGCAACATCAACTCCTACTCGGGAGGTACCATTGTCAACGCTGGCATTCTGGCTGTCCGCGGTAGTGACTCGTATGGCCAGGGGATCACCAATGCCGGGCTGATCACTCCGTTCGGCACCGGACCCGTCACCGTGAATAATTCGGCGGAAATTTTGCTGGGTTCCGATGTTAATGCCGGCGGTAATACCCGCAACAACAACAACAGCGAACTCAACGTAACCAATGCCATTAAACTGAATCAAGGCAGCACGAACTGGGCGGTGGACGGCAAATGGCATTATAAAGGAAGTGTGACGATTGCCGGCCCAACCATCATGGGTTCGACTTACAACGGCGGCAGCGGCGATGGTGACAAGGGCTTGGCGCTGGATGGCGTGGTCAGCGGCACGAGCCCGGTGATTGTAAAGCAGACCGGAATATCCACGGGCAACTCATACAATACTTCCATTGTTTACTTCACTAACAATGCCAATACCTATTCTGGCACTATTACACTTGTCCCCATGACCGGCACCGCCGGCGGCAGCTATCTCGGAATTGGTGGTAGCGCGGCGTTGGCCAATGCCACGATTGACCTTTCCCAAGGCAACAACACCAGCAGTGCCAAACAGTTTGGCAATAGCCCGGTCGTCTTTCTCACGGGCATCGGCTCGGCAACCTTGGGCGCTTTGAGTGGCAGTGCGCCTATAGTTTTGACGGGTTATAATGCGGTCAGCCATGCTTACGGCAGCGATTCGATTGCCTTGAATATTGGCAACAATGGCTCCAATGCTACATTCTCCGGCGTCATCAGCGGCGGCGGCAGCCTCACCAAGGTTGGCAATGGCACGCTGACGCTTTCCGGCACGAACACCTATACCGGCAACACCGCCATCAACGCTGGCACGCTGGCGTTAACCGGGGCTTTTGTAAATTCCACGAATCTCACGGTGGCGGCGGGCGCGACGCTGGACATTTCGACGTTGAGCGGGGTGACCTTGACGGGCAGCCAGATTCTGAATGGCGGCGGCACCATCAACGGCTCGCTTAATACCAGTTCCGGTTCCAAAATCTTTGCTGGCACCGATGGGACCTATGGTACCAACGTCATTACCGGCAGCCTGACCCTGGCGGCAGGCGCGCTGGTTTCCTTTGATGTCGGCACACTCGCTAACGGTTCGAATGATCTTATCACCGTTGGTGGAACGCTGACCGGGAACAACAATATTCTTCACCTCAAAGCCCCGGGCAATGCCGTCAGCCTCCAGACGGCGGATTATGTTTTGTTTAGCTCAGTCAATCCGGTTTCCGGCAGCTTTGCCAGCGCCCCCACTTGGGATGTTGCCCCGGCGAACTTCGGTAATTTCACCATCGTGACCAGCGGCAATACGGTGAAGCTCCATTACACCGCCAGCAGCGCTCCCACGGCAGTCGGCTTTGCTACTCCGGCCACGATCGCTCATAATCAAACCATCCTCCTTACCGTCCTCGCGACCAACGGAAATCCCGGCACGGTGCAGACGGTGGTGGTGGATGCCAGTAGCCTCGGCGGATCGGCCGCGTTCTCGCTGGTTCGTTCCAATGCGAGCAATGTGTTCACTAACAGCCTGATCGTTGCGCCGGGCATGACCTTTGGCAGCAAGACTTTGCCTGCTACCATTACCGATAATATTCCGCTGAGCACGCTGGCGTATATTTCGCTGACGGTCTTGGCGGCGAATGAAGTTTGGAATGGTGCGGGAGCCGACAACAATTTCGGGACCGGCTTGAACTGGATCAGCCAGTTGCCTCCCGGTTACCTCGGCGACGATCTTACCTTTGCGGGAACCACGCGGTTGAATCCGAATTTGGAAACCAATTACAGCGTCGGCAGCATTACGTTTGACAGCACGGCCGGCAGTTTCAATATCGGCTCCACGGGGGGCTACGCGCTGGCTTTGGTGGGAAGCGCCAATGTCACTAACAATTCACCCAATCTCGAAACGGTAAGTGCCCCTTTTGCCAGCGGCGGTAATCTTGTCACCGTGAATGGTGCGGGCAGCACTTTGCTCAGCGGCGGCGTTTCGGGCGGCGGTTCCCTTTTCAAAAGAGACAGCGGCTCGCTGACCATTTCAAGTAATGGCGTCTGGGGCGGCACCGGAGCATCCTCGGGTGGCTTTAGCGGTCCGCTCATTGCGCAAGCTGGCTCGCTGACCTTCAACAATGGCGGGTCCAACTTCGTCAACGGTGAACTGGTTATCGGCGGAGTCATCGCCAATGGTGGTCCCGGGAATAACGCCCGGATCACCGTGGATCACAGCACGCTGAATGTGGCCACCTGGTTCTCCGTCGGCCGGGGCAATGGTGTGGGCGGCGTTTCCTCCGATTTGGTCCTGACCAATGGCGCGACGGCTTCGGCAGCAAACCTCAGTTGCGGGTTCAACGGTGGTAGCACGAACCGGCCTAAAGGATCGGTCACCCTTAGCGACACCTCCACTTTCACCGTCACCGGCAATGGCGCGGTGAACTTTGCCGAAAATTCGGGTTCGGCTATGACCATGACCCTGAACAATTCGGCGCAATTCATTGCCCTTGGCACCGCTCAAAAGCATCTCGGTGAATTGGGTTCGGGCACGGTAAACCTCAATGACAGCAGCTTGCTCAACTTCGGCAATGGCGTGCTCAATATCGGTTATCGTTATGGCACCGGCGTGGTCAATGTGGCCAGCAGCGCCACCTTGAACAACGAAGGCGATTTACGGGTGGGCGGCTCGGATACGAGCGGCACGGGGAACAACGGCTACGGCACGCTCAACGTGAATGGCGGCTCGGTGAACGTCGGCTCGCTCACTATTGCCCGCGGCAATAACAACCAAAACGGTGTTTCCGGTGAAGTCAACGTGAACCATGGCACGCTTACCTCCACCAACGACATTGTCCTCGCGTTTGCGGGCACTGGCAGCGCCAAACTCAATGTGAACGGCGGCACGGTAAACATTGGGCCGTTGGCGACGAAATGGCTATCCGTTGGTTTCTGGGATACCACCAAAGGTGAATTGGACATCACCAATGGCGCGTTGAATTTGATGAACGGCACCTCCATCAAGATGAACAATCAGAACACCCCCGGACCGAATGTGGTGAATCAGGTCGGTGGCGCGGTGAATTTTTACAGCGATGCTGGAGTAACGCTGGGCGGTGCCGGCGCGCTTGATTTGCAGTTGACTGGTGTGGCGGCGAGCACCAACACCTACAATTTGAACGGCGGCGCTTTGAATGTGCCACAGGTTATTTCTTCGACCAAGACCGGCACACGCATCTTTAACTTCAACGGCGGCACACTCAAGGCCGTTGCGGGCGGAACTTTGTTTGGCGCGAACGTGGCCAGCACCGCCAATGTGCGCAACGGCGGGGCGACTATTGATGACGGCGGAAACTCCGTATCGGTGGACGTGGCGCTGGTTCATAGCACGCTCGCTGGCGATGGCGCCACCGACGGCGGTTTGACGAAGCTGGGCAGCGGCACGCTCACGTTATCCGGTGCGGACTCTTACACCGGCAATACGGTGGTTTCCAATGGCACGCTTACGTTGAA
>CAISVF010000230.1 GCA_903888765.1 uncultured Verrucomicrobia subdivision 3 bacterium
TCCGCCACGGTATCATTCACG
The DNA here is from genome assembly GCA_903888765.1 of uncultured Verrucomicrobia subdivision 3 bacterium. Lineage (GTDB taxonomy): Bacteria > Verrucomicrobiota > Verrucomicrobiia > Limisphaerales > UBA11358 > UBA11358. Next base: position 22 of record CAISVF010000230.1, read on the forward strand.
TGCCCGGAAAATTGACTTTCGTGGGGGGCTTGTTTGGGATCAAATCCATAGACCTTTTCAAAGTGAGGCGTGGTGGAATCCAGCCGCTGGCCATTTATGCGCAGATGCCGGTCATCGCCGATTTGCACATGGTCGCCTGGCAAAGCCACCAGGCGTTTGATGTAAAACTGATCCTGTGGCATCTGGGGATGCTCAATTCCTTTGGTTTCAAATACGGCAATTTCACCGCGCTGCGGCTTGCGGAAGTTAAACGACATCCGGTCCACGAACAGGTGGTCTCCCGCCTGGGCACGCAAATTTACCACGTCATCGCCCTTGTGATAGACTTTGTCATGAAAAATACCCGAGCGGATTTCCAATTTGGATTCGCCATAATCCGGTGGAAACCACATGACATGTTCAACCCCGCGAGAATTGTCATTTGGATTCCCGATCCATAGCGATTGTTTGATGTTAAAAATCAGGATTTTTGTCGGCAGGCTCACTTCTTTTACCACTCCGTCGGTTTCCGCTACGACATGCACGTAAGAAATACCTTCAAACCATTGCTTGATGCACTCCCAGCCGGTGGGGGGTACAATGGACTGCTGTACTTTCATTTGCTCATCGTAGGCCTTGCGGATTTTATCTTTGTCGGCATTGAGGTTAATGAGATTAAAAACGGGACCGAAATCCGGCGCGGAGGTCACCCCGAATAGTGTCGGTTGCATTGAGCCCGTGGGAATTTTGAAGGGTTGGAAAAAAAACGTCCGGATCGCCATGGCCACGGCCAGGGCCACCAGCAGGACTTCAATGTTCTCGCGCCAGGCAGCATGTGGATACGGCTTGAGCCATTTTTCGCCGGCAAACTGCAATTCTTCCGCCTTGAGATTAATTTTACCCTTATGTCCTTCCGCAATGGCCTCATTGAGCGCGTCCAAGGCTTGCGTCATGGCCCCGATTGCGGGTGCCGCCAGAAGGTCCTGCTGGGCAGCCAGCAGCCGGCGGTAATGTTTATGGACCGTCTGCCCGTCGCGAACGGTTTTCGATATGAGCCAGCGCAAATTCATGTTGCTTCAGTTTACAGTTTAGGAATTGCCAACGTCCAGTTAAAGACAAGATCCACTGGGAATCGTTCACGGGAAAATGTCCCTGCCCCATCCGCCGAGATTAGCGGCGGCAAAATACCCTTACCGGCAACGAAAGAAAGACAATTCCCCTGCCCTGCCTCTCGTTGCGGGCTAATTTGACCTCAGTTATGAGTTTTGGCCGCGCCTGATTTCCGACGTGTTCTGGCAGGTCTTTGCTGATAATTTCCCGTCATGTCTGGAGACTATCAACTCGTACAACTCGCCAATGGCGAGAAAACGATGTTTTCCGTCAGTTACGGGGAAAAGCTTCATCCCGGCCTGGGGCCTCGGGCGGAAGCCGAGTTGCTCTACGTTCGCCAGCTGGCGGTGTGCGAGCGCCTGGCCGCGGCCGATGGTGAGTTTGTCATCTGGGACGTCGGTCTCGGCGGTGCGGCCAATGCCCTGACCGCCCTGCGAGCCACTCGCGAAATTCCCGGTCAACTGCGAATCATCAGTTTCGACAACACGCATGCACCGCTGGCCTTCACGCTCCGCCACGCCGCAGAATTGCGGTATCCCCAGGGCTACGAGACTGTACTGGCAGCACTGCTAGACTCGCACCGGGTCGCCTTTACCAATGGGAAGTTGCAGGTGCAGTGGGAATTCCATCTGGTTGATTTTCCAGCCTGGCTATCCGGCGTAAAAAACCTGTGCCAACCTCCCGCAATACCGCACGTGATTTTTTACGATGCCTTTTCACCGGCCAAAAACCCGGCCATGTGGACCCTGCCGGTTTTTGCCAATCTTTTCCGGGCACTGGATCCGCAGCGCCCCTGCGCCCTGACCACCTACTCACGCAGTACGCTCTTGCGGGCTACCTTGCTGCTGTCCGGCTTTCATGTCGGCGTGGGTCATGCCACCGGCCTGAAAGAGGAAACCACCGTCGCGGCCAACGATCCCGGATTGCTGGCCGAGCCCCTGAATGCCCGTTGGCTCGAACGCGCGCTGCGTTCGGACAGTGCAGAACCATTGAACGAACCTGTTTATCTTCGCCGCCCGCTTTCACCCGCTACGGCAGCTAAATTGAGACAACATCCGCAGTTTAGCTGATCCTGCCTTGAGAAATCATTCGTACCGCAACGACTCGATGGGATCCAGATTGGCCGCTTTCCATGCGGGATACGTGCCAAAAACCACTCCCACTACCGAACAAATAACGAGGCCGATCACAATCCAGTCCACGGGTACCACCGGTGGCAATTTCATCAATAGCGCCGTCAGGTTGCCCCCTAAAACTCCCAGGATGACTCCGATGGCGCCGCCGATTTCACAGAGCACCACGGCTTCCATGATAAATTGCACCAGAATGTTGCGCTTCTTGGCACCAATGGCGCGGCGGATGCCGATTTCGCGGGTCCTTTCGGTCACCGACACCAGCATGATGTTCATGATGCCAATGCCGGCAGCTAACAAGGCGATGGAACTGATAATGGTGATCCCCGTGCGCACCGTGGCCGTAAAGCTTTTAAACTGCAGGATCAGCGAGTCGTTGGAGATGATCTCAAAATCATCTTCCTCGCCCGGGGGCACCTTGCGAATGCCGCGCAGCAATCCGCTAACCTCTTCGACCGTGGCCTGGTAGGTGGCCTGATCACGTGCCTGCACCAGCAGGTTGAGGCTGGCGTAATGGCGGCCGTATCGGTTTAAGGCCGTGGAAAGCGGGATGACGGCAAAACTATCCTGATCCCCTCCGAGGGCGCTGCCTTTGGCTTCCAGCACGCCCACTACGCTGTAATTGATGCCGTCAATTTTCACTCGTTCGCCTACTGCGGAACAGTGGGGAAAGAGGTTGGTGGCGAGGCCTGCGCCCAGCACACAGAGATCGCGGGCGCTTTCCACATCATTGTTAAATAGCAGCCGGCCTTCGGCCAGATTCCAGTTTTGGGCGGGAAAACTGCCGGGGGTTTCCCCGTAAAGCCGGACATTGGGCGCACTTTTCTGATAGCGCGTCTGGATTTCGCCCGACCACACCGAAAGTTCCATGCCGATATTTCGCGGCAGGGTGGCCTTTTCTTCCAGGCGCTTGCCTTGGGTAAAGCTGAGGTTTTTACGCCGCCAATATTTTTCCATCTGCGCGCGCGAGCCATTGAAAATCAAGGTCGGCCATTTGCGAATCATGAAGGTGGAGTTCCCCAGGGAGCTTAATTTCCCTTCAATGTCGCTTTGCAGCACGCGCATGGCCGTCATCACGACAATAATGGAAAAAACGCCGACCAGCACCCCCAGCAGGGTGAGCGCGGAGCGCAGTTTATGCGCAGTAATCGCCCCGATCGCCATGCGAAAACTTTCGCGCACCTCGGCGAGCAGCGGGATTTTGGGACTATTCATTGCGCAAGGCATCCACGGGGTTCATGCGGGCGGCGCGCCATGCCGGGAAGAATCCGGACAATACTCCGGTGCCTGCCGCCACCACCAAAGCAGCGCCGACTACCAGGGGAGAAAGTGTCGCCGGCATGAACCGCTGCATCACCAGTGTCACCGGCCAGGCAATCAGGAGCGCCAGCACGCCGCCCAGCAGGCAGATACAGGCGGCCTCCGTGAGAAATTGGAGCAGGATGGTCCGGCGTTTCGCCCCGATGGCCTTGCGCAAGCCTATCTCCCGGGTCCGCTCGGCTACCGATACGAACATGATGTTCATGATGCCAATGCCGCCGACAAACAGCGAAAGCCCGGTGACAAAAAGTCCCACCCCGGCAATGGAACCGGCGAGGTGGTGGAATAACTCCAAAAACTGGCTTTGCTGGTTGATGGCAAAGTTATCCGGATCGCCCGGTGCCAGGTGCCGGGACCGGCGCAAAATCTGGCGCAATTCTGCTTTGGCATCATCTATCTCCGCCAGGTCTTTGACCTTCACCTGGATGTTGTAATCCGGATTATCCCAGAATGAGGCGATGAATTGTCCCAGCGGAATGATGATGTTGTTGTCCGGGCCTTCGCCAAAACCTCCCTGTTTTTCCAGAACGCCCACCACTTCAAATGATCTAGCCCCCACAAAAATCTTTTCGCCGAGCGGCGGGTTGTTTTGAAACAGGTTGGTGGCCACGGTGGCCCCTAGAAGGCAAACCGGCCGGCCGCCCGAACTTTCCGCACCCGAGATAAAACGGCCCTCGGTCAGTGTCAGTCCGGCCGTCATTTGGAAGGCTTCCGTGGTCCCGACGATGGTCACATTATTAGCGGAATACTTTTGATATTTAACCGGTTCCTGATTTTGGGCGGTGGGAGCAATGGCCATCGCCTGGGTCATCTGCCGCTGAAGCGCCTCCACGTCCCGGGCATCAACGCGCGGGCGTTTCCGCTGGCTCAGCCATTCCTGCGCCGAACTGGCCAGCCAGTTGTAGCGGTCCACATACAGCACATCCGCCCCGATGGTGGAAATGCTGTTGGTGAAGGAGCGATTAAGTCCCTCAATGGCGGTGGCCATGAGGGTCACGGTGATGATCCCGATAATAATCCCCAGCGTGGTCAGACCGGAGCGCAGTTTGTTCGCGAGAATCGCATCCCAGGAGATAAACCAGCCTTCGCGTAACTCTGTAAAAAAATTCATGCCGGCAACCTTGGGGCGGACGCGGTGATTTCATCGCTCGCGATCAGTCCGTCACGGATCCGGATGACGCGGCGCGCATGAATGGCCACTTGTTCTTCATGAGTAACCACGATGATGGTGTTGCCCTGATCCGCCAATTGTTGGAACAAGGCCAGGATTTCCTCACCTGTCTTCGAGTCCAGATTGCCTGTCGGCTCGTCCGCCAGCAAAAGTGAAGGCCGGTTGACCAAGGCTCTGGCTACGGCGACGCGCTGTCGCTGGCCGCCCGATAGCTCGTTGGGTTTATGATGTATCCGGTCGCCCAGTCCCACCTTCTGCAATGCTTCCAGCGCGCGCTGGCGGCGCGCCTCCGCGCCTACGCCGGCATAAACCATGGGCAATTCCACATTGCGCAGCGCATCCGAGCGCGGCAGCAAATTAAACGTCTGGAAAATAAAGCCGATTTCTCGATTGCGGATGACCGCCAGCTGGTTGTCATTCATCTCGCTGACCTGGCGGCCATTCAATTCGTAGGTGCCGCCGCTCGGTGAGTCCAGGCAGCCAATCAGGTTCATCAAGGTGGACTTGCCCGAACCGGAGGGGCCCATGATCGCCAGGTATTCGCCGCGCTGAATTTCCAGGGACACTTCCCGCAGGGCGTGAACGGTTTCCGCCCCCATCTGGTAGTGGCGGGATATTTTCTGGAGTCGGATCAGGCTCACAGTTTGGCTTTGTCTGCCGCCGGTGCGGTCCCTTTGACCACTTTTTTGCCATCCTCCAGATCATGACTGATGGCGTGGTAATTGCCGGTCACCACTTCATCGCCCTCTTTAAGGCCGTCCGCAATCTCCCAGAAATTTTCGTCGCTAATGCCGATTTTTACCGGCATCGCTTTAACCTGATCGCCCTTGATTACGAAAACCACTTCCACCGGCTTTTGTTTTTCATTTTTTTTGGTCTCCTCGGTCTGCGGCGTTCCTTTGCCAGTCACCGCGGGAGCTTTGGCGGGCGGTAGATTGGTTTCGCCCGCTTTGCCTTTTAGCACCCGGGTGGTGATGCTGGCGATGGGCACCGCGATGGTGTTGGTATGCGTGCGCGTCTCAATTTCCGCCGTTACCGACATGCCCGGACGAAAGGTTTCCGGGTCGGTAAAGCGAATGCGCACTTGAAACTGGGTGGCCGCTTGCCCCGAGGAGGCATTGCCCCCCAACCCGCCCAGACCGGAACTCGTGTTCAAACCTTCTGAGGAATTAGCCACGTCTGTGACGATGCCCGCGAATTTTTTGTCTTTATACGAATCCACTTCCAGGCGGGCCTTCTCGCCGGGCTGCAGGAGCACGATATCCATTTCCCCAATATCCACGCGCGCTTCCATCTGGCTGAGATCGGATATGACCATGATATCGGTACCGGCATTTTGCACGGTTCCCAACACGCGTTCTCCGGGTTGGGAGTTCAATTTACTGACCGTGCCATTGAGCGGCGAGACGATCGTTGTCTTGTTCAACAGGGATTCCGCGTTGTCCACGCTCGCCTTGGCCACATTCACCTGATCCCCGGCGCTTTGTACCTGCGCCTTGGCCACATCACGCGCCACCTTGTAACTGATGAAATCAGCTTCCGATAACAGCTTGGCCTCAAACAATTCCTTGTTGCGCTTATAGTCCGCGTCAGCCTTTTCCAGATTCGCCGTGGCGGTTAATTTGGTCGCCAGCGATGATTGATAGCCGGCCTGAGCTTGATTCAACCCTGCCAGGTAAACATCCGGATTGATTTTTAGCAGCAAATCACCTTTGTGGACCGCCTGCCCCTCTTTAACGTGCAGTTCGGTGATTTCGCCGCTGACTTCCGGACTGATATGCACCTGCACCACTGGATAGATTTTTCCGTTGGCCGTGACCAGCTCGGTGATGGTGCGCCGGGTCACCAGTTCGGATTGCACGGTGATGGCTGGTTCTTTCTGGCGTAACACGAAATAAATAATCCCGGTCACCAGGCCGCCAATTAAGGTGGCTGCTAGCAGGAGCTTTTTGCGCCCGCTGCGCTGACTTGCAGGACCAGGCACGGGCGGCGTTAAAATCGGCGGTGTTTCCACCGCGCGAGGCTGCACCTTCTGGTTGCACTTGTCAAATTCCCCGTGTTTCGCAAACGCATCTAAATTTCCCTGTAAATTCGGGCCAAACCAGCCAATTTCAAAACTCGGTAGGAGCCGAGGTGACGAGGCTCAAATTAAAGCCATGTTAGAAACTCCTGACGTCGTCTCCTGCGGTTTTGAAAGCGCCTCAAAATTCAAAATTTCACCAGCCAACCTCGTCAGAAAACCGCATTTTCGGCACGCCAAAACTGGCAATTCATTGGGTTCTCAAACAAATAAGCTGCGTTTGCCCTGTTCTCCGTGTTTCGCAAAAGTCGCTTCGCCTCGCTAAGCGCTAGCCCCTGGTCTTGTACTCCATTGCTGCCGTGCGCGAAATGTCTCCAGGGGCGTGCGCTATTTTCGCTTGCCGGGGTTAAATGCGGTGAAATTTTGATGGCCAGAATTCCTTTGATGGATAAAGATAGGCTCATGTCTCAAACCGAGAATGGCCCCGGCCAATCCGCTTCACTGGAGGAAATCCAGCGGAACTGGCATGATCTCGTGCTTCGTGTCGAACAACTGGAGACCGGGTGCGCCGGTCTGGAACTGGAAAACAAGGCACTGCGCCAATTGCTCGAGCGGGTAATTGAGCACCGCAAGAAATCCCATGGGGAACTGGTCACGATTCTCACCACGCTGGTCAGTAAGTTGCCGATTAATGACTTGGGGGTTGTGGTCGCGCGCTTGGTGGAACACAGCAATCTGGTCAATGAAATCAGTGCCGCCCTGGTCGGTGGCCGGTCTGACGATGCGGTCCTTCAACCTGCCCTGCTTAAAAGCCTTGATAAGACGCGCCGCGACTTGACGGCGGCGATTAAACCTCTCGTGGAGGAATTGCTTCAGTTGGAGGCTCCCTTTGAGGCGGGCCTGTTACAAGGACTGATTGCTCAGCCGGAGTCTTTTTTTGCCCCCACCGTCGCCCGGGCCAACCGCTGCTTTGTCAAGGGCCAGGTGCCGCGCGATCGCATTGTCCGCGAATTCGGCGATGCCGCCCTGTTCTTCTTCAAGGATCTGACCACCGACGTTAAACACAATCCGCGCCCGAAGCCCGAAGAAATTGTGCTCGCTTTTGTGGGCGATTTCGAGGCGCAGCTTGCGCAAAATCCTGGCGTTATTGCCAAGCCGGCCGAACTGCTGGAACTGCACCGCAAGGTCGGCCAGAGCCGCGCTGCCACCAGTGCCGCCCGCGCCCAAAAAAATGCCTTCCTGAAACTCTCCTTCGTTCTGGAATTGTTGCATTATTACGAAAACCAGAGCACGGAATCGCCCGACGTGATTTTTGCCCAGCGCCTTCCGCCCTTGATCGAGCAGCTGGTTATTACGGGGGACGACAAGCTGGATGAAAAATTGATCCAACTGGCCGAGTCGCTGCTGGCTCATATTATCGGCCCTGACCACCGTCAGGCCGTAATCAACAATGTCGGCAAAGCCGGCGGTCTGGCCAAGACCCTGCGTTTTGTGCTGACGTTCCGTACGGATAGGGTCACTGACCCGGTGCCGGTGGCAATTGAGTTTGTCAAGCACCTCGTGCCCGCCGACAAGGTGCCTTCGCCGGCTGCCCTCGCAACCGTGTTCCGGCTCATCCCCGCCGCGCAGCACCGGCGCATCGTTGAAGTCATCACGGCCTCGGAGCGACTGCGCAAGAACGATGCCGAGGCGCTGGGGCGGGCAGTTGCCAAAGAGCTCGGCCTGCCGGACCAGCCGGTGGCTGCCGGGGTTTCCCCGGAAAGGGAACAACAGCTGGTCTGGGACCGCATCAAGGAACTCATTGTCAGCCGCGCTTCCCCGGCCGAAATCACTGCGGTCATTCGCACGCGGCTTCACGCCAAGTACGATGCCGACGAGGTAAAGATCAGTTGGCTGACCTTGGCCGAATCGGATCCCATGACCCTCGTCCGCGTTTTTTGCCTGTTGCCGTATCTGCCCGATGGCCAGACCGACCCGGTGGCTCGCGCTGTGTTGGAAGCGTATGCCAACCGGCTCACGCATGAAAAATATGCCGCCACCTATTTGAAGGTGGTCGGGGCCTTGAAAAATCTCTACAAGGTCAAATCCGATAGTCCCGCGCTGGTAAATTTTGTCACGCTGGTCAAGTGGGTGGATGCCGATTCTGCGGCCAAGCTGGCCAGCGACATTGGCATGCCCCTGCCATAGCTTTGTCCGGGCCGGCGCATTCCAAGACGCTTCGCGCCATTCAATCGCCCCGTGAACGCGCCAGCGTCTTGGATTGCGATGGCCCTCCACCGCTTTTCCCTGCCGCGCCCGTTAACCGCCCATGCGTTTCCCCCGGAGCGGGGAACCTTGCTCCGCGCGTTAAAAACCAAAAACCTACTATCTTTTCTGGCGGCGGGCAGTCCTCTGCACGCCGTCGTGACAAATCAAAACGCATCCATTTGTCGATAACGCTCAACAAAAAGCACCCTTAAACAAAATTGGGCGGCCGCAAGGACCTGTCTTCCCAGACCTCCGAGCCAACCGCCGTGGTATGGCGAACCCAAACGCGTCATGGACTGATACGGTGGTAGAGCGGTAGCGCCGACACCGCTCTCGCCCTCGCCAAGGCTTCCCGCAAACCAGCCCACCATCGCCCGCCGCCACAGCTTCGCATTTCCCAATTCCCACTTTTCCCTTTTCGCTGCCTCCTGCCATCATTCTGCCCCTCAAAGCGCCCAAGGTCAGGCGCCTTCCAAGACGCTCCGCACCATCCCAGCATCCCCGCGAACGCGCCA
>CAISVF010000231.1 GCA_903888765.1 uncultured Verrucomicrobia subdivision 3 bacterium
ACTTTTAGGTGTCTGCCACAAACTTGCCGGATATTTTGCCCTCTTGTTCTGAGATCGGTTCGCGTGGTTCGCGTCTGTCGCAGTTCCATCTGTGTTTCATCCGTGTCCATCGGCGTCTAAAAATAGTTTCAAATAGTCTGTTCGGTTTTCTTCATCGGCGCGTGGGGAAGCGCCAGAGGGCTGGCGCACTTCAGGACGCTCCGCGCGGTTCGGGCGCTGCCGGTGAACGCGGTAGCGTCCGGGAGTGCGGTAGCCCTCTACCGCTCTTCCCCCGCATCGGAACGGTCAAAATAATTTCAAAAAGTCGGTTCGGTTTTCTTCATCGGCGCGGGGGAAAGCGCCGGAGGGCCGGCGCACTCCAGGACGCTCCGCGCGGTTCGAGGGCTTTCGTGAACGCTTCGCGTCCAGGAGTGCGGCAGCCCTCTGCCGCTCCGCTCCGCAATTTTCAACAACTAAAAATATTTTCAAAAAGTCTGCTCGGTTTTCTTCGTCGGCGCGGGGAAAAGCGCCGGAGGGCCGGCGCACTCCAAGACGCTCCGCGCGGTTCGGGAGTTGACGGTGAACGTGCCAGCGTCCGGGGGTGCGGTAGCCCTCTACCGCTCTTTCCCCGCAGTCAATACATTTCACTTTCCTTGCGATTCAGTCAGAGGCATTTTTCCCGTCATGCCGGAACCCAAGATCCCTTGGCCGCACGCGCCCACGCACCAGCTCGCGGTGGGCGGCACGTTTTTCGTCACCGGCGCGACGTATCAAAAGCTCCACCACTTCCCGGGCGCAAACCGCTTGCGCGTGTTACAGCGCGGCCTGTTGACGGTGGCGGAAAAGTTCGGCTGGCAGCTGGAAGCGTGGGCGGTGTTTTCCAATCATTACCACTTCATCGCCCATTCCCCGGCGGACGCGGATGACGCGACGAGTCTGCGCGCGATGCTCGGAATGTTACACGTCAAAACCGCCGGTTGGGTGAACAAGCTGGATGCCGCACCGGGACGGCAGGTGTGGTTCAACTTTTGGGAAACGCGGCTGGTGAATCAAGCTTCGTATCTGGCGCGGCTGAACTACGTTCATCAGAACGCAGTGAAACACGGATTGGTGCCAGCGGCGAATTTGTATCCGTGGTGCTCGGCGGCGTGGTTTGAACGCACGGCCTCGCCGGCGATGGTGAAATCTATTTATCGCTTCAAGACGGATAAGCTGACGCTCGGGGACGAGTTTGAGGTGGATGCTGCGTGGCAGGTGTAAAGCGCCGGAGGGCCGGCGCACTCCGGGACGCTCCGCGCGGTTCGGTTGCCATCGTGAACGCGAAGCGTCTAGGAGTGCGGCGGCCCTCTGCCGCTCTGCTCCGCAACTTCCAACGGCTAAAAATAATTTCAAAAACTTTGTTCGGTTTTCTTCATCGGCGGACATTCATGTTTAGAGGGCTGGTTTATGGGCCAAAACATCGGTTCTGGCCACATTTAATCGTAAATCGCTCTTTGCCAGTTGTTTGCCATGGGATTGGGAGTCTCGGACGGGGTTTTTGAGACGTCGAAAATAAAAGGGTCAGTCCTCGTTTAACCAGCGATTTGGGGTCGGGTTTGCCCACACCCGCCCGGAGCCAGCACCGTTGCCGGAGCGTCATCCGATTATCACACGCCCCGGACAACGCCGCTCCACCCGAAAATTTACCCCTACAGGCAAGTGCGGCTCGCACTTTTCGTCCTGTCCGGGCAACTGGTGACCAGTTTGCCGATCGTAGGCAGGTCCTGCTAGGACTTGCCCGCCGGCATGAGGCCAAACCAATCCTTAGCCGCTTACTGCCGCACCAGTTCGCGGTAATGCTGGAAGATCATCTGCGGCGAATTGCCCGCCTCCAGCGCCACTTGCACCACATTCTGCACCTCCGCCACCCGGTAACTGATAAAAGAATGCCGCAGCACGTTGTGTTTCCACGCGAACGGTGCCCAGCCTTCTTCCGCCGCCGTTTCCGCCCACGCCGCCCGCCGCGCTTGGTTCACCTTGCGGGTCATGTCCTTGAATTGATCCACCATGTTGGTGAACGAGCAGACCGGCCCGGCCTCTTCCCATTGGTACTCCGGCCACGCCGCCAGATTCGGCTGGATCGGAATCCCCCGCCGGCTCGCCGTCTTTGCCGTGCCCGCCCGGATTTCGATGATAGCCGCCTCCTTGTCCACGTTCGCCCAATCAAGCCGCTGAATTTCCGCGTGCCGCACGCCGGCGAACGCGCTGATGGCCATGAAGGGCAGTTGATCGTCCGAAGCCACCGCCAGCAACTCCGTCATCCCCACGCTTACGGCGATTGCTGGCTGGCCACCGAGTTATGACGGCGATTGGGGCTGGCAACCGTTGATACCGATGCGTAGCGCAAGAGGACCCGATGCGAACCGGAACCAACTTGTGACAGGCAAAGAAATGCTCCCACCTTGGAACCATCCATCGGCTGACCGTCCAAAGACACCTGCGGTTTTTCACCGGTCAAAGGCACAAAAACATCGGCCTGGGAGTTGGCAGGAATCGTCACGTGCAATTCAAACTGCCGCCCCGGCTGGTTGGTGAAGCTGACCTCGATCGTTCCGCGAATGGTCGGCAGGGCAAGTGAAGCTTGCGCAAGTGAAGCTGGTTGCGGCTTGATCTGGAATTTTTTCCAACCCGGTTCGGTCGGCTGCACGCCCATGAGTTGAAAGGGAATGAGGTTTGCCGGGGCTGCGCCCCACGCATGATTCCAGTCCTCGTTTGTTTTGAACTGGTCGTCCCAGGCTTCGAGCGTGATGGTTGTTCCCACATCATAGATCATGTGCGGCCAACTGCGGAGGCCGTTGGTGGTGAGCAGTTGAAAGGCGTAATCTGCCGCACCGACTTCATACAGACCATCCAGCAAATGCTGTGCGCCATAGACGCTGCATGCCATGCCGCGTGATTCAATGAATTTAATAACGCCGGATTTGCCAGCTTCGGGCACGAGGCCGAATACCAACGGGAAAAAATTTGCGTGCAATGAGGCGTGACCCGTGCCAAGGCCGTCCACATAGACGCCGCGTTTTTCATCAAACAGCATTTGATTGAAACTGGCCTTAACCTTTTCAGCGCGCCCGGAAAAAAAATTTGCGTCGTCCATTTTCCCCAGTGCCACCGCCGATTGCGCCATGAGTTGCAGTGCGTGAAAATGGTAGGCATTCACCACGGTATTGAGGTTCGTAAAGACAAAGCCATCGGTTTCGCCCGGTTCGCTTTTGCCCACCCCCGCAGTGCCGGATTGCGGCCAGTCCACGATGTCGCGCAGGGCGCCATTTTTTAAATGAATGCCGGCGAGAAATTCCGGGCTTTGTTTTCCGGTGCGGGTGCTGATCAGCCCGCTCTCGTCGGCAAGCGGCAGCAAGGTTTTGGCCTTGAGATCGGAATAATATTTCAGCAGAAATTCACGATTGCCGGTGAAGAGATAATCGTTCCATGCCAGCCAGATGGATTGCAGCGGCCACTCGGTCGGCCAGGTGGGATTTTGGATCAAGTATTCCGCAGTATGCCGCGCCAGGCTGAATTCACGATCCACGGCATAATGGCATTTCTGGTTGATGAGCGCGTCGGCCTCATACGGAATGCGCTCCCGGTCGCCGTCAATGTAGGTGCCGGCAAAGCTCGTG
>CAISVF010000232.1 GCA_903888765.1 uncultured Verrucomicrobia subdivision 3 bacterium
CATCGCTGGCAACGGCCAGCGTGCCGCCGTTGACGGTGACGCTGCCGCTGTAATTCGCGCTGTTATCGCCGCTCAAAATGAGGGTGCCATTGCCGGATTTGGTCAGCGGACCGCTGCCGACGAGCGACGCGGCGAGGCTGTGCGTGCTGTTCTGGCTGAAGACCAGCGCGCCGTTGTTGGTGATGGCAACGGAGCTGTCAATGCCGCCATCCGCCACGCCGTTGCCAATTTGCAAGGTGCCTAAATTGATCGTCGTGACGCCGGTGTAATTGTTCGTCGTCAGCAAGGTGACATTTCCGCCGCTGCTGACACCATCGCCATTAAGCGAGAGGCCGGTGTTGCCGGAAAGGTAACCGCTGCCCGAAATGGTGTAATTTTTCGAAACGTTGCTGAACGCAAGGCTGGAGGGCTGCACGAGCAGGGTGAGATTTACCAGCGAAGCCGCGTTGCCACTGTCGTCAAAGGTAACGAAATCAGGATCGTGATAGGCACCGGTAACGCCGTTGGTGAACCAGTTGGCGGTGGTCAAATCCCAAACGTTGCCATTCAAGCCGCCTTTCCAAACGGCGTTGTCGGCAGTCAAGGTCGCCTTGACCGTGCCGGAGGCCGTGCTGGTTGAGCCGTCCAGCGCATATACGGTGAGCGTGACGGTGTAAGTGCCTATTGCCGGGTAAGTGTGCGGAACGCTGGTGGCCGTGGTGTCAAGCGTGCTGCCATCGCCGAAATTCCAGTGGCGGTTGGTGATGACGCCAGTGGAACTATCCGTGAAAGTCGGCGAAGCGGGAGCAACGCCGACGGCGTTCGTCGGAGTAAATTTCGCTGACAGTGCGGCGACGCTGACGCCGTAGTTGGTGAGAATCAAATTGTTTCCCGCGACAAGCGCTTGCATATATTTGCCGCCGTACAAAACTCCGTTGGTATAAACGGGAATCAGCCCATTATATCCGAGCGTGCTCGCATTGGCCACCAAGCCGCCGGATCCGGTCAAAACCGTAAAAGCCGTCGTTGCCGTCGGGGTGTAGCCATTGATTAAATTGGCGGTGATGGAACCGGCCACGCTGGCACTGGCGGAAACGGAAACGACATCGTAATAGCTGCCAAGGTTCGTAAATGAATTGGCCGGCGAAGCGCCGCCGATGTCCACGGTCAATGTGCCGCCGGCGGTTTGAACATAGCTGCCGGTGATGGTGGTTTTGCCCGGCGTGCCGATGTCGCCGGGGGCAAGAAGGCCGGCGGTATTGCTGACCGTGCTGCTGCTGATAAAGCTGGCTGGATCATTGAAGCCTGAGCTCGACGCGATGGTCAAGGCGGAGAGTTGTCCCCCCGTCCAATTGAAATAGTTATCCTGATTAGCGCCGCCACTGGTCGAGGTGACGGTGCCGTTGATAATCAGTTTTCCGCCGGACAGTGTCACGGAATTTGTTTCGGGGTAGGCGTCGGCGGTAGCGGTTCCAATTGTGAGATTTCCCTTAATGTAGGCTGTGCCACCGCTGGCGATGTTTAGCGAATTGTTTTCAGGCCCCTGATTCGGGAAGGAAGTGGGGAACCCCAAGGCTAATCCGCCATTGGTGATGCTCAATGAGCCAGGCCCGCCGCCGCTATTGTTGACATAGAAATTCAACCCGCTCATGCCGGCGCGATGGCTTTCCCCAACCCCAGCCCAGAACGTCATGGAACCGTTGATGAGGTTGTAGGTCCCGTGAGTATAGGGTGAGCCGGCCCCCCCGGTCCCGGGATTGGTTACGGTCATGCTCGCACCGCCGGTGAGCGTGGCATTGCCGATATAGTGACTGGAGCTGTTGTTCTGACCGAGATACCCAATCACCCAATTGCCACCGTTGAACGTGTTGGTATAGCTGTACAGTTGCGGGCCGGCGTTGTTGGCGTCCTGATAACCCAGCCATTTGATATTGCAGGTTCCGTTGCCCGCGACCTGCAAAGTAGAAACTTCGTTGGAATCACATTTGAAGTAAGCAAGCGAGGAATTGTTCGGAAAGGTAAAAGTTTTTGCCGTCTGGTTAGCGTCCCAGATGCCACCCATACCGTTGTTCATTATAAATGTGCCAAAAGTTACCGGCACGGAACCAGCACTGGAGGTAAATTTCACCACCCCGTTGTTCGTGATGAATCCGCCGGACGCGAGGGAGCCACCGCCATTGACGCTAACGTAGCCGCATGGAGCGGAGGCACCAACCGCGCCTTGGGGAAATTGATTCGTGGGCGTCCCGGCCAGCGTGCCGGGATCCACTGTGATATTGCCCGCGAGCGTGCCGTTCACCGTGACATTGGCCGCTCCGGACGTGTTGGTGCGCACCAAAGTCTGCGCGCTGACCGTGCCGCCCGCGTTGGCAGTAAAGCTGCCACCGGTGTTGACTGTCAGGAGGGATGCAGCAGGAATGGTGGAATTCGTTTCCACCGACAGCGTGCCCTGATTCACGGTGGCCGGACCGGTGAAGGTATTGGTTCCGCGCAAACTCAACGTGCCCGCTCCGACCTTGGAGATGCCATAGCTACCGCCGCCATCGGAAACCGGCGCATACACGTTTTCAGTGCCGTTGCTTACAATGACCGTTTGCGTGGCGCGCAGCACGATGCCGGCGGAACGCAGGTTCAACGTACCACCGCCCATTTTTAAAACATCCAGCCCGTTGGTTCCCGCCGTGCCCGTGACCGAGCCATAAACGGTCAGGGTGCGAGTATTCGTGACGTTCCACACCTGCGGCGTCGTAACGGCGATGCCGGGATAAAAGGTGAAACTGTTGGATCCGGCCGAGAGGTCAATCCCGTTCGCCCCCAGCGTCAACGCGCTGCCGTCGTTGGTGATGGTCAGCGAGTTGGTGGGCGAAAGCACTTGAATGCCGGCCCAACTTGTATTGGCACCAAGAACCCAGACGTTGGTTGCCGAATAGGCACCGGTGCCCTGCGTGTCAAATTGCGCGATGTCGCTGCTGCCCGGCGCGAGACCGCCGTTCCAAGCGGTCGGGTCGTTCAACAGCTTGCTATCATCCAGTTTAAGCAGGTTGGTCGCGCCGGCCGGAAAACAGGCGGCGATAACAAGGGCTCCGCCCAGCAGCGCCGGACGAAAGTTCAAGGAGTGTTTTTTCATGAGTTGACGAGATGAGGTTATTGGCAAATAAATGTGCTTGTTGTGTTTTTGTGAATCTGTCTGACAACTTAATTGGTTTTTAAGGACTGGTAAGAGTCCTTTTTGCGACAAGAAGGGATTAATTTGCGTCATTTCGCCCAAAAATCATGGCAACCGTAGCCGGAAAAAAGTTTGGGGCAGGTCAGGATTTTTCGGATTTGTAAAATTCACCGTGCCACCGGAGCCGAATTGATTCGTTGCCAGCACCGTCCAACTCGCTGCCGGCAACGCCACATTGGTCGCCGTCAATACCAGATAATTCGCACCGGCCGAACCGTTCGTGCCGGTGATAATCAAATTGGTTCCGCTCAATACCAAGCCGCTCAAAACCGGCGATGCGGTTGGAGAAATGACCACGCTGAAATTGGTCAGCACCACGGATTTTCCGTTGGTCACCACGGCGAAGCTGCCGCCCGGGAGATTCGTCACTGCCACGCGGCCGGCGATGAGGTTGGTGAAATTTCCATTCAAGCTTCCGCCAGTGGTGAGAATGGTGAAGCTGTCCGTCGCTGCGGGCACATAATTATTGAGGAGGTTTACCCTCAAACTGCCGCCGAGCGACGTGTTGCCAGCCACGGAAACAAAATCATAATTCGTCACGCCATTTTGAAACGCGTTCGCCTGATTCGTGCCGCCAAGATCCATCGCCAGCACCGCCGCGCTATTGGAAACCGCATAGTTTCCGAGGATCATGGTTTTGCCGGGCACACCCAAATTGCCCGGCGCAAGCGTGCCGCCGTAATTCGCCAGCGTGCCGAGGGCGAGCGAGACATTGGTTTGGTTAGCGGAAACAGTCGCGAGCGGACTTGAGCCAAGGTTGGTCGCGTTGAAACTCTGCACCGCCAGCACGCCGCCCATGAAATTAAAATTGATCACGCTGCCCGGCCCGGCGCTTGTTGAGGCCGCTACCGGGCCGGCACTGATAAAAGTTCCGCCAGCCAGCGTGAAGGCCGTTTGATTATTTGTCGTGCCATTGCCGGAGCCGTTGAGGCCGCCGATGCTGAAACTCGTCGCGGTGCCGCCGGTGCCGGGCGTCACGCCGTTTTGCAACACCCCGCCGCTTTGGTTCAGCAACGTGCTGAGGCCGTAACCTATGCCGTTACCGCTGCCGACGCTGCCGTTGGCCTGCGCCAAATCCACGAAGCCGCCGGTGAGGTTCATCGTCGCGGTTGCGGTTGGAACGCTGTAAAAATTCCCCAGCGAGAACCGTCCGCCATTGAGGTAATGCGTCGTCGCATCCACGCCAAATTTCAGCGTGCCGCCGTTCACTTGAATCGTACCTTCGCCGAGATAACGTCCGCCGCCGAAGCTGATCGTCCCGCCGTCCACTTCGAGGGTGCCGGTAAGTTTGTCGCCACCATTTTTGCCGAGGTCGCTAAAAATCCAGCAGCCGGAATTGACCTGCACCTTGCCGGGCAGGTTGATGGCAAACGCGCCAAAAGCGTTGGTGGCGGCGTTGATAATTTGATTAGTGCTGGCCGTGGCTGGGGTGCTCAAGCCATCGCCGCCAAGTTGCAACAGCCCGCCAGATTTAACCTGAAAAATGGATGCCATGTTGTTGCTGCCGGTCAGAAAAATTTGATTGCCGGCGGACGGACTCAAGATCACGCTGCCGGTGTTGCCGCCGGAATTGAACGCGAGCGAATAGTTGGTGCTCGCCGCCGGGTTGGAGACGGAGCCGGCGAACAAAATGGATCCGCCCGCGCCCGCCTGCCACGTCTGGTTCGCGCCAAGATTCAGGCTGGCACCTACAAAATTGGTTCCGCTCGTCTGGCCGGCGGAGGTGATGCCGTTCGCGCCGACGTTCAAGGCGTAATTATTCGTGCCGCCGATCAGTTGCCAGCCGCCGCCGGCCGAACTGAAACTCAGGCCGGCCACGCTGCGGTTCGTGGTGAGCGACGGTAGATTCGTCGGAGGCAGATTGGCGAAAACCGCGGTGCTGGAAACCAGGTCGTTAATTGGCGCGGCGTAATCGCTCCAGTTGCCGCCAATGCCGCCAATTTCAAAATTCGCGCCGCTCGTACCGCTCCAAATGACGTTGCCCGGCTCGATGCTTAAGGTCGTGCCGGTGTTGGCAGCACCGGAAAGGGCCATGTTTCCAGCGTAAGCGTAGGTGATGGTATAAGGCGTGGTCGCGGCGGGGAGGTTGGTGGTGTTGAACAAGACCGAAAAATGTCCCGTGCCGCCACTGATCACGGTGGTCTGGGCCACCCCATTGATCGTGACGCTGATGGCTTCGCCATCGGCCGGGTATAATGGTCCGGCCGCCAAAACCTGTCCGCTCAACGCGACCAGCGCGTTCGCCAACACCCACTGGCTCGCCGTCAGGTTCGTAAAGCTGGTCACGGGCGGTGGCGGTGGCGTGACCAGGGACGAACTTGCGAGTGACCAGGAAACGCCATATGCATTCGTGGCGAAGAAACGGAAAAAATAATTGGTATTCGGCTGCAGCCCGTTCACCGTTGCGCTGACGCTTCCGGCGTGAAAAATCCCGAGGTTGGTTGAACTTGGCCAAGCCAGCGCATTGCTACCACCATCGGTCAGGCCAAAATAAAGGACGACAGTCGTATTGGAATCAAACTGCGGAAAAAATAATTTTCCGCCGCAGACCGCGTTCGTCGGGGTGAGGTTGGTCGCGGTGCTCGTGGTGACGAACGGCGACCAACCGAGGTTGGTGCGAAACTCGTCATTGTAGAGACCGATCAGTTCAAACGGTATTTGCTGGAAGTTGGTCAAGTCCGTATAAACGCGCGACGCAGGATTCAGCCGCAGGTCGTTGTTCGTCAGGCTCAAAAATCCGGGGTCGCTGGAATAATTGGTGTTCGCGCCGGATTGCAGCGCGGCCTGCGTCGAGCCGCTAATGATGTTGGTGGCGCCGTTCGTTACGACGAGGCTCCAACTGAACGGCGTGGTGCAGGCGACGGCAAAATTATTCTCAATCACCGATGGCACGGGCGCAACGAACGTGATGCCGTAATGGCCGTTGGCGACGGCGTTGTTGTGGCAGTCCTCGGCCTGCTCGTGGCCGGTGACATTTTGCGTCGCGTTTTGGTAACGGATGCCAATGCCCTGCGACTCGCCGGGAATCGTGTTGAGATTGCACACGTTGCCATAGAGGTGCATCTGATAATGGTCTTGATCAAAATCAATGCCGTTGCCGAGCGGCGTATCGTGCATGAAATTATAGCGGAACGTGAGGTTGCCGTGCTGGTTCATGAAATCGTAGCTGTAAAACGCGCCGAGGTCGTCGGAACATTGCTGGTAATGCGAGATGTCGTTGTACTCCTGCACGCTGTCCCAACTGCCGAGCAGCACCGCGCAATGCGGCGACCCGCTGATGTGGTTGTGCGCCACGCGCATCCCGACCGCCGCCTGATGCCCGCCGCCGCCGCTGCCCGTGCCGCTGCCGCCGTAACCGCAATCCACCGCCGCCGCATAAACACGTGTCACCCGCGCAAAATTCGTGATGACGTTGTTGACGACAAAATCCGCCGCCGGCACGCGCAGCGCTGGATTGGCATTTTCCGTGCCGCCGCGCAGCATCACGCCGCCGCCGGCCAGGTTTTGCAAATGGCAACTGACCACGCCGTTCGTGCCACCGTTGACAACATCCACGCAGTAATTATTCAAGTTATTGAAATTGCCGCCGAGCACCAGATTGCGCACGCCGTTGGTGATAAGAATTCCCTGCGCGAGGCCGGCCTCGAAATTCACCCCTTGAAAAACCACGTTGCTGACCGTCAGGCTGCCCGCGCCGCCGACTTGCACCAGCGGCAAACCAAAATCGGAAATCACCACGCTGCCGTCCGCGAGCGCGCCGGGCGCATAGAAATAAATTTTCCTGCGGTTGAAATCCACCGCCCACTCGCCGGGCTGGTCCATTTCTTCAAGCAGGTTCAGCGCCCAGAATGGCTCGGTTTTATAGCCGTTCGGCCGCGCGTATTTGCTGGCGAGGCCGTTCGCCGGATGCGCGTTGGGGCTGAGCAGCACCGCACGATTCGTCGCGTCGAAGCCGATGATTTGAATGCCGTCAATCTGCCACGCCACGCGCCAGTAGCCTTGCACCCACAAGCCGCCGTTGGTGATGGCCGATTGCCAGCGCGTGAAGCGCGCAAGGTCGTTGGTCTTGCACAGAAACGCGCCGCCAACGGGAATCGCCGTGCCGGAACTGTTCGTGTAAGTGCCGGGATAATTCAAATAATTCGTGCTGTCTCCGGAATAAATCAGTGTCGTGCCAGGATTCAGCAAACCTTTCGCCACGCCGTCCATCATCAGGTTCGTCGTATAAAGATCGTCGTTGGTCAGATTGTGATTCGGGTAGCGCGAAAGAAACTGCCGCTGGCCGTTGTAAATCAATTCGCACAAACCGCCGTCGGTGCCTTGATTGTAAATGTTGAAGGTCGTCCACTGGCCGAAGTCGGCCGGAAAATTCGTCGCGTGCGTGAGGCCGGCGGCGGCAATATCCATTTCAAAAATGTTCGCGGGATTCACGCCGGGGGCGACGCGATTAGTCTGCGTGGAATTCAGCGGCGACCAACTGGCAGCAGTGATGGATTTGCCGCCGGAAATGATGGCCACTTCGTTCGAGTAGCTGCGCCAGACCATCGGCGCGGACGCGGTGCCGGAATCATTGGCGCTGGTGAGCATCAGCGTATTGGTGCGGTAAAACGTTCCGCCACGCAGCCACACCGTCACACCGCCGACGGGCAGCGGACGCGCCAACGCGCGCAAGGTGTCGCGGGCTTTTTCCAAAGTTTTGAAGGGCGCGGCGAAGGTGCCGGCGTTGCTGTCGGAGCCGTTCGTGGCGACGTAATAATTTGCGCCGCTGGCCGGCAAAGAAATGCGGACGCGCACCGCCCAATACGCATTGGAATTCACCGTGCCCGAAAAAGTCTGGTTCACGAGCAGATAATGCGTGCCGACATCGTAAATCTGCGGCGAGTAGGCAAAGGAATTGCGGTTGCTGCCAACGCTCACGCCATCGAGCGTCCACGCAAAATTTGTCGCCGCAGCATTTGCCGAGAACGTGTTGGTGGTGCCGCAGTCAACAATCAGCGGCTGGGCCGAGAGCCGGACTGAAAGCAAGAACAGCGTAAACCACAGAAAATTCCTCAGCCGGGGCATTCGCATGGAATTTACTGCATCGCCGGACTAGTGACGAATGTCCGGAAATGCTCGATGCTTGCGGTCAGCCCCGAAACCTCCGGCTGGCCCGGCAGGTTGAAATAATTGCCCGAGTAGAGCGTCGGGCAGCCGGGCCGCGCCGCGAGCGATTCATAATCCGACCAGGCGGCATCGTAAGCCGCCAGCGCTGACTCCAGTTCGTTTTCCGCAGCGGAAGGGTTTCGTTCAACGGCCAGGCCCGCCAGCATCACATGCCACCCGGCGGCGACGACCCGGAAAAGTTTCAAGCCGTATTCCGCCGAGACAGTGGCAAATAGTTGGGTGTCCGCGTCGCGCCATTCAATTTGTCGTGCAAGATAAACTATACGCTCCCAAAGACGCACCGCTTCGGCTTTTTCCGCGAGCGCGGCATCCACCAGATTACCTTTTTGGAGATAGGCAAAAACCTCGGCGAGCTGCTGGTGACCGCCAAGCCGGTCATCTCGCATCCAGCACGCCGTGGGGAGAACGGATTCGCGCAGCACGCGGTCGAAGACGGCGCAGTGACGGCCTTGCAAAATCGCGCGGGCGGAGGTCTGGCACATTTCGCGGAAACGATTTACGTCGCCATTGGTCAACCGCAGTCGTTCGGTGGCGTATTGCAGAAAAATCTGTTCCTCGCTGCGCGAAGGATTTTTGACGAACTGCGCCAGCACGAAAGCGTTCAAGTCCGGGAAGAGTTCATTTTCGATGTAAGGCCCATACCAACCGCCACCGCGCGACCACGCATACACGCCGATGATTTTGGGATGCGAAACCAAATCGCGCAGCCCGATTTTTTCGGTGTTTTCCTCGAAGCCGTTGATGACACTGTCCATCAGGTAGTTGGGATAGGCGCCTTTGCCCTCATATTCGCGCTGACATTGCACCTCGATGATTTGCGGGTGACGGCCCTGCGTCATGCATTCGTTGACCTTCGTGTGGCGCCAAAAATCCAGCGCGGTATGCTTGATGGAAAACGCCAGCTTTGGATGCGGTTCAATCTGGTCGGTGACCTCCAAATAATGCGGCAGCGACGCGTGCAGCTTGTCGGGAAAAATATCCCAGGTGCGGAAGAACACCTGCTTGCCATTCCGCACGCAAAGTTCCTCACGCAGAAAGCGGATGAGGTTCACATAAGCGTCGGCCTGGGCTTTGGTCCAGCGCGGCGCGGCGGGCGGCCGGCCGGAAAGAGTTTCGGCGTAGAGATAATTCGGCGTCCAAGCCGGGCCGACGCGCGGAATCGGGCTGTTGCCGACGTGATGCGGCGTGTCGAACAAGTAAGTTTCACCGACGCGAATGATGTAGCCATCCACCTGCGGAAACCGCCGGGCCAGCTCATCGAACAAAATTTTATGTAACTCCAGCGTTTTTGCCCGGTCCAGCGCTATGCGGCCGGTTTGCGGGTCGCAGATTTCGTTTTGGAAATGCGCGACGAGATTTCGCGGGAGGACGAACAGGTCAACGTGGTAAAACACTTTCAACCCCTGCTTTTTTGCCGCAGCAATTTCGCGCTCGATACCCGGCGTGAATTGATCCAGCCAGGCACGTTCCGGCGAGCCGGCGGGAAAGCAATCCACTCCGGTCGCGGCAAACGTGGCGATGCAGTTAATATGTTTGAAGACCTGGCCGTTGAAGCCGTAATCCAGGAGATAGGCCGGGTCCAGAAACCGCGATTGGAAACGCGGTTCGCCAGGGTTGTGATGCACCATGTCCAATATGAGTTTCATGCCTTGCTGCGGGATAAGTTTTGAGTCAGCACAATTACATTTGTCGCTTTGGCGGAATGGCGGGTCAGATATAGCGCCACCGCCATTCCCGCCAGCGCGAATGCCGCGACGCCGAGCGCGCCGGTGAAGCCAATCATGGCCACGCCCTGCGCACCGGGCCTGGTCAGGAAAAAAATCACCACGCCGGAAATCATCACGCACGAACCAATGACACGGTCGGTGATGCCGCGTTCCTGGAACATGAACCACCCCACCGCACACGCGAGCAGGATGCCAGAGCGCTTGATGCTGATAACAATCGCGGCGACGGTGAATTGCACGGCGAGCAACTGGAGCACGAGAACGATCGCCTCAAAAAAAGAGGCGAGCACAATCCATTGCGGCACGTCGCGCCACGCCTGCGTCCAAACATTTTTTTGAACCGCCGCAGCCCCGGAATTTTTATTTCCGCGCAACCGCCACCAGGCCAGCCCGGCAAAAAATAGTGCGAGCATCACTGATTTGCCGATGGACAGGGTGAAGGAACGCGACAGGCGTTCACCGAATGCCGGGTCGCCGCCGCTCGTGACAAACCATTTGTCCAGCGCGGCAGTGGTGGCAAGCAGGAACGCGACGAGCATCATATAGCGACTGCCTTTTTCACGGACCATTGCCTTGGCGGGCTCCATCCAGCCGGTGGCGAAAAGCTGGCGGTTAATGACGAGCGAACCGACGACCACCAGCGCAACGCCAATCACCATACCGGCAACAATTTGCTCGTGCAGAAAAAATTTTCCGATCGGCAGCAGAAAAACCGGCGTGAGGGCCAGAAACGGCACGCAGAAGGACAGCGGGGAAACTTGCAGCGCGCGGTAGTTGAGCAAAATCGCCGTGCCTTCGAGCAGCGCGTTTAGCATGAGGTAAACCAGGAAGGCAAGTGCGGGAGAAATTTTCAGCGCCGCACCGATGGGCGGCAGTTGCAGTCCGCAGCCGCATGCGAGGACGACGAGCAACGCGAGGAGATAAAAACTCAGGGCTACGACCTTGCACCAGAAGCCGATGACCGCCGCATCGTATTGGCGGTCAAGAATCTTCTTCCGCGAGGCATCGGTCAAGACATTGAAGACCGACCCGAAGCAGGCTAGGACAAGGCCAAACATTTAGTGATGGTTTGTTTTCCGGCCGGGCCATTAGTGGCCGGAATTTCCCCCATACCAAAACGTGGCATAAGCAGAAGCACCATCGCTGTGGTTGGCAGGAGTTGGATACGCGGCGGGAATGCGGTTGGGCAAAAGCCCGGTTAAATCCACTTTTCGCGCATCCGCATGGCCATCAAAGTAAACCTGCACTCCGGTGCCGTCAGTATAAAGCCACGCATTCTGATAGGTGTTGGGAAAAGGGAATTTAGCCTTGCCATAATGTGGGCAAAGTGGCGGACGCCCCATCCACCCGCCATCGCACATTCCCCAGAACTGATCGTTTGCGTTAAATCCGCCGCAATCGTTAACCTCCATAGCATCGGAGGGTTTGATCACCTGGGTTATTTTATTGATCCAGCCATTGGGGCTTCCGCTGGTGGCATCTGTGTAGTCCCAGACAATGCACCGATTCGCTGAATAGGTAGGCTGGTTCAGGACATTGATCTGTTTGACGGCGGGACAAAAGCTAATGTTGGTAACGGCGGATCCGGAATTTTTCATTCCCATCGACTGGATCCAACCATCCAAGGCAGTTTGGTCTTGAGGCGAATTAAGTGCTCCGCCCTGGCTGATATGTGACGACATTACGAAGGCATAACAGACTCGTTCCTGATTATCGCTGACATATATTTGCGAAGCGAGCCCAACCTGCCGGATATTGTTGATACATTGTGTGCGCAGCGCGGATTGCTTGGCGCGCGCCAGAGCCGGCAGCAACATGGCTGCCAGAATGGCTATGATGGCGATTACCACGAGCAGTTCAATCAAGGTGAAAGCTGTAGGCTTACTGATACGATGCGAAACTTGCGGGCCAGATGTTTTCATAGTTGTTGCTTATTTATTTTGTGAAAGCGAGGTAATCTAATAAATCACCTGGCTTCGGATTGATGGGTTAAATGATCGCAACGGAAGCGCCACCGTGCCAGAGGATGAATTGCGCCAATATGATGTCTTTTTGCGACAACTCGACAAATACCGGTTTCGGAATGATGATGAAGCAAGAACATGCTGCAAATGGCGCGGATAGGCCAATTTGTGCTTTTGCGTAATCGCAATAAAGAATGGTGAGAAATTGGTGGTCTAGAGCATTTCCATCAAATATATAGCGATGCGCCTTTGGTTCCTAGAAACAGCGGTCTTTTTGGTTTTTGGCTTTGTTTCAGCTCAGTTAAAGGTTTTCAAACCTGCGCCTTCGCTCACCCGGATATTTCATAGCCCGGCTTGATTTTTAGAAAATGTGGCGCGGTGAAAGTGAAATGCGTGGCGAAAGCGTCATTGTGCGGAGATCGGGA
>CAISVF010000233.1 GCA_903888765.1 uncultured Verrucomicrobia subdivision 3 bacterium
ATAAAAGGGTGTTTTTTCGTCAAAAGTTTACCGATTTTTACCGATTTTTACCGCTACCGGAAAACTTTATCATTTATCCCGTCGCTGACCCTCCGGAGCGGATCAAATAGGTCACTACGCTATAAAAGTTGGTGCTCGTCCCATTAAATGGCGGGTTTTGTCGCGTCTTTTTTTTGCGCGCCATGCCGAAACTACCTTTTTTCCAAATTTCAGACCGATAGTCATAAACTGCCGCTACAGGACCAATGGAATGACCAAAACCATGACTACCCCAAGTGGCGTGCCTGGCATGTGACCCTCTGGAGATGACCAGAGATGACCAAACGTTACCAAAGATGACCGAAAATGAAAATTTCCGGTTTTTTAGCCCTCCGAAAAACCGTCCGAAGTGGCTACACGTTGTCAAAGAACGAATTTGAACTGATTTCGCAAGACCACTTGGCCGACGGATTCAGTCTCAAATGATTACCCTAAAAACATACCATAAAACCTCTCGGCATGCCAGCGTTTTTGAGGTGATTTCGAGCGCAAAGTTGCGACAGGATTAGCGAGATGGACCGGATGATTTTTGATTCAAGGGCTGGCGCGCTTTCGGGTGGATTTTTGGTTTATGCGGCGGGTTATGAGATAAACACTTTTAGCGGACACCGGCATACAGATATTTTTGGAAGCCGGCAAAGAACTGGCCGATTTCTGCCGGCTGGCCGAGGTCGGCCACGGCGTCCTGGATTGAGTTGTGGTACTTGATCAATAGCAGCGGTTTCAACTTTTCCTGATTCAATTCCTCCACGCCGACACTGACGTAATGTGACAAGACAAAATCAAGAAAGGCCTGCTGCTTGGCGTTGAAATTGGAATTGATAAACACCCGCGCGCCATCGGCCCGCACCGCCCGGGTCACCGGCGGCAAGGCATAAGCCACATGCGCCAGCACGTCGAATAAATCGCTATTCTCGGCATCAATGATTTTCTGCATTTCCGCTAGCTGATCGTGGCCAAAACCTTTTTCCGCCAAACCCAACAGCAGCTTCGCCCGCGTATCCGGCGCGCTCCATAAATTGCGCAACTCGGCTTCGCTCTGGAAAAAATCCGGCAGCCGGCCGAACAGCATTTCCAAGAATTGCTGGGCGGACATGGGCGTGCCATCGGGATGCCAGAAGGTGGTTGCCGTCATGTGCTGGATATTGCGCTCTTTGCCGTCGGCCAGTTTCACCTTGGCCGGCCGCCGCTGGTGGCAACGGCAGCGGAGCTTGCCGCAAACGGGGCAGGGATCTGGGAGGCATTGGCACGGAGCCTGACCGCAGACGGAGCAGGGTTGCGGTGGCGGCACTTCACAGGCACATGGCCGCACGCCGCATTTCGGGCAGGGATCTTCCTCAACCGGCTCGCCGTCCCATTCCGGCTCGCTGAAATGGAGATGCGCCTTCACAAAATCATAAATGGTGAAGTAATCCTTGCCGTCAAACAGCCGCGTGCCGCGCCCGATGATCTGCTTGAACTCAATCATCGAATTGACCGGGCGCATCAGGACGATGTTGCGGATGTTGCGCGCATCGACCCCGGTGGATAGCTTCTGCGAGGTGGTGAGGATGGTGGGGATGGATTTTTCGTTGTCTTGAAAATCGCGCAAATGTTGTTCCCCCAGCGCGCCGTCCCTGGCCGTGACGCGCTGGCAATAACCGGGGTCCTTGCTTGTTTTCACCTGATTGATGAGGTCACGCACGAGCAGCGCATGAGCCTGATTGGCGCAGAACACCAGCGTCTTTTCCTGCTGATTGATCTGCTCCATGAATATCTCGACCCGCTTTTTTTCGCGCTCGCGAATTTCGATCGTGCGGTTGAAATCCGGCTCGTCGTAAATTTTTCCCGGTTCCACCTCTCCCTCCACCACCTGGTCATCCGGCGTATAAACGTAATAATCCAGCGTGGTCTGAATCTGCTTCACCCGGAACGGCGTGAGGAATCCATCGTTGATGCCCTCTTTGAGCGAGTAAACATAGACCGGCTCGCCGAAATAGGCGTAGGTATCCACGTTGTCTTTGCGCTTGGGTGTGGCGGTCAAGCCGAGCTGCACAGCGGGGGCAAAATAATCCAGGATGCTGCGCCAGTTGCTCTCGTCATTGGCGCCGCCGCGATGGCACTCGTCAATGATGATGAAATCAAAAAAGTCCGGCGGGTATTCGCCAAAATAGGGCGTGTCGCCCGGGCCGCTCATGAAGGTCTGAAAGATGGTGAAAAACAAGCTGCCGTTCTTCGGCACTTTGCCCTTCTTGCGGATGTCGCCCGGATCGATGCGGACCAACGCATCCTCGGGAAAGGCGGAAAATGCATTGTAAGCCTGATTCGCCAGAATGTTCCGGTCGGCAAGAAACAGGATGCGCGGACGGCGCGTCGGCTGGGCGCTCAAATTCCAGCGGCTGTGAAACAGTTTCCACGCGATTTGAAAGGCGATGAAGGTCTTGCCCGTGCCGGTGGCGAGCGTGAGCAGGATACGCTGCCGCAACTCCGCGACGGCCTGCATGACCCGCTCAACGGCGATGTCCTGATAATAGCGGCTGGGATGCGATCCGCCCTTGTCCTCAAACGGGATCGAAGCGAAACGGTCGCGCCAAACATCGGGCAGGGCAAACGTCATCGCCCAGAGCTCATCCGGCGTGGGGTAGGCGGCAATTTCGCCTTCCTTGCCGGTCTGCATATCCATCTGGTAGATGCCCTGGCCATTGGTGGCGTAGGTGTAGCGGACGGCGAGTTTGCCGGCGTAGTTTTTGGCCTGCGCGACGCCTGCGGTCAACGCATCATCCCAGGCTTTGGCCTCATTCACGGCCAGTTTGGTATTGCGATAGACCAGCACATAATCAGCGGCGAGCGATTTGCCCCGGCGACCTTTGCCCTCGATCCGGCCGGGCGTGATGGGAAATTCGCGCAGGATTTTGCTGCCCTCAACGACGCCCCAGCCCGCCGCTTTTAGGGCGGGATCTATGTGGTCGGCGCGTGTCTCAGACTCGTTCATGGTTTGGCTGGTGGTTGAATTTGTTTCAGCATCTGGGATACTAGCTTCTGACAATCGCCAATGCCATTGGAATAGATTTTGGGGAATCTGTCTGCTTTGTCAGCCATCAAATCGGTTTGCTGGCACATATAGCTGATGAGTACCCGGACCTCTTGGTGACTTTGTTGCAGGTCCTTCCAATGCCATATCGAGTGGTGATGCATAGCGGCATTTCTGAGCCGCCTGATTTTGTTCATCAAAACAGACACATCACCCCTGGTCCTGATCCGAGTGGGAATGTAAGGGAAAACGGTGGGCAACAATCTGCGCCACATCAGCTCATACTTGGCATTCAGCAGGCTGGTCCAAAATCCGAACTTCATTTCGGACACCAAATAATCTTCGGTCACGGGGCACCCATCCCGAACGAGGGTGGTTTTAGCTTTTTGGATGAACTCTATTTCCTCCGCAGGTAAAAATCCGATTTCACTAACCA
Organism: uncultured Verrucomicrobia subdivision 3 bacterium; assembly: GCA_903888765.1. Classification (GTDB taxonomy): domain Bacteria; phylum Verrucomicrobiota; class Verrucomicrobiia; order Limisphaerales; family UBA11358; genus UBA11358. The sequence goes on from CAISVF010000233.1 coordinate 3,486, forward strand.
GCCAGGTTGGGTCACCCGAAGTTTTTCCAATCTCTGAATGCACCCGGTTTCGAAAGGTCACTTCCAGCATCTGCAGAGTGGGATATAATGATTCACAAAGTCTGGTGTTCCACAGGTATTTTGCCAATGCATCGGCCTCATTGCCACGCTGGTGATAGCCCGAAAACCGGCTGGCTGACAATGACTTCCTCAGATTATCAAAAAAATCTATTGAAGCCTGCGTATTTGTCATATAAATTCAAATCACCGTCCGGGGGCTATTGCTCTCCCAGCCGCAAGACTGGTGATCAACCTCTGGTTTTTCTACCCGGTGCAGGCAACTGCGCTGGGTAGCTTTGTTTTAGGCCTTTGCTCATTCTGGTTCAGAGCCGGCTTGGTTTTCAAGCTGCGGATTTACAATATTTACATTACCCCGGTGAGATTGTAAAACCGCGTCGTGTAATCCTTGCCGTCCCCGGCAGTATGTCGGAAATCCCGACACACTGCTTTTTCCGCCAGTTCGCCGGTGTCGAAAATGTTTTTCAGATGCTCCGTGATGGTGCTGCGGCCCTTATCAAACAGCACGCTGATCAACTTCTGCGTCAGCCAGACGGTTTCATCAGCGACACGGACTTCGATACCGTCCTCGCCGGCTTGCCGGGTGAAAATTAAAAACTCGGCGGTGCTGTTGCGGATTTGGAGTTTTTTCATAATGGATAATGGGCAATTGACAATGGACAATTAAAAATTGGAAATAGCGTTTTTCATTATCAATTATCCATTGTCACTTGGCTTCGTTTTGCGGATTTGATGATGCTCGTCAGCAGTTTGAGGAGTTCCACCGTGTCGGCCAAGATGGATTCGCTTTCTTTCACGGTGAGATAATTCGTTTCCCGAAGCAGTAGAATCCAGTATTCGGTTTCGTTCGCTTCCTTGAGAGCGATGGCCATTTTATGGATGAAGTCCGGTTTGCTTTCCGCCTGTTCCGCCTCACGCGCCAACCCGCGGGCGGCAAATGGGAGGTTGTGCCGCCCTTTCAGGGCTGGGATTAACGCACGCATTTTCATTTCACAGTTCGCCGGTGAAGGCTTGGTGCAGCAGCGACTTTTTCAACGCCGCCAGCGCGGCGAGCTTGTGCTCGTAGATGCTGGCGAGGCTATCGGTTTCGGCAGCCCTGAAAGGGTGCGAGGTGATAGCCCGGGGTAACACCCCGGGTTTGAGGTTTAAAAGATTTCCCCACCCTGAAAGGGCGGAACGATTGGCGCGAGGAAACCGGTGGGCGGCGGAGGGGAGGTTGTACCGCCCTTTCAGGGCTGGGGATGGTTTTGGGGACGCGTTACCCGGGGCTTCACCCCGGGCTGTCATATTGCGCCCTTGCAGGGCTGGGCTTGACGCACGCATTTTCATTTCACAGTTCGCCGGTGAAGGCTTGGTGCAACAGCGATTTCTTCAACGCCGCCAGCGTGGCGAACTTGTGCTCGTAGAGGTTGGCGAGGCGTTGGGTTTCTTCGTGGAGGTCGTCGAGGTTCGCGGCGAGTTGCTTTTGCTTCTTCACGTCGGGAAGCCAGACCCGATACTCGAACAAGTGGTCGCGATTGACTTTCGGCATTCCCGCCCGAGCCGAACCTTGGATTGCGTAATCCGTGAAGTTTTTGCTGAGCAACAAATGGAAAAGGTAATCACGTGTGACGACGTTGGCGATTGGTGCGAGGGGATACATGTCCGCGCTGCACAAGCCCTCGAAGTCAGGACGAGCCACCTTCATCAGGTAAGGTCGAATCTTGCTGTAGAGCACCATTGATTCGTCGAAG
>CAISVF010000234.1 GCA_903888765.1 uncultured Verrucomicrobia subdivision 3 bacterium
CGTCCGGACACGCCGGAATACCGGCTACTTTCAGCCGCCGAGACCGATTAAAATTCATTCTCCCAGCCCCCGGGGCTGCTACCACAACCACCTCAGCTTTTCCCCAAAAGCTAAGTCCGACAGGCTGCTAGATTGGGGCCGCGCCGTTGGCGCTACGGAGGAGGATTCGGCGGGTGGTTTCATTTTAAGCTTTGCGCACATCAATCTAAACTGCGGCGGTGGCGGCAGCGGGCGGGGCGGTCAGGGGATGGCCGCGTCGGAGGCTTTGCCGCCGTTGACCAAAAATAGCACGGCCATGCGCACGGCCAGGCCGTTGGTTACCTGCTCCAAAATTACGGAGCGGCTGCTGTCGGCGATTTCGCTATCAATTTCAACGCCGCGATTGATGGGGCCGGGGTGCATGATGAGAGCATCAGGTTTGGTACGGGCGAGCCGCGCTTTGTTCAAACCGAAGAGCTGCGCGTATTCGCCGATGCCGGGAAACATGGATTTGCGCTGGCGCTCGTGCTGGATGCGCAAGAGGTTGATGATGTCGGCATCGCGGATGGCTTCGTCCACGTCGTGGGTCACGCGGCAGCCCATCTGCTCAAAGGTCCGGGGGACCAGCGTGGCGGGACCGCAAAGCGTGACGTTCGCACCCAGTTTGGTGAGGGCCCAAATATCCGAGCGCGCGACGCGGCTGTAAAGGATGTCGCCCAGAATGGTGACATTCAGCCCGGCAATGCGCCCTTTTTTTTCCCGGATGGTGAACGCATCCAGAAACGCCTGGGTGGGGTGCTCGTGGGCACCGTCGCCGGCGTTGATGACGTGAGCATCCAGCACGCGGGAAAGAAAATGCGGCGCGCCGCTGGCGCTGTGGCGGATGATGATAAAGTCGGCATTGAGCGCCTCCAGATTGAGGGCGGTGTCCTTGAGCGTCTCCCCTTTTTTGAAGGAGGAGGCCTCGGTGGAGAAATTAATGACGTCGGCACTCAGGCGCGTGGCGGCCAATTCGAAACTGGTGCGGGTGCGGGTGGAGGGCTCAACAAAGAGATTAACGACGGTCTTGCCGCGCAGGGCGGGAACTTTCTTGATGGCGCGCTCGCCGACGGCCTTAAAGCCGCGCGCGGTGTCCAGCACCGTCAAGATTTCGGCGGCGGTGAGCGACTCGATGTCCAGGAGATGCTTTTTGGTCCAGCTCATATGCTTTGACTGCGGTTGGCGGCGCGGATCGTTGACGCCCGTGGCCACGGGCCAGCCAACGAGGGCGCACCGCTATTTTTTCTTTAAAACCACCTCGTCCTGCGCGGCACCGGCTTCGGTGAGGAGCAGGGAAATTTTTTCATCCAGCGCGGTGGGAACGCTTTTGCCGATAAAATCCGCCTTGATGGGCAGATCGCGGTGACCGCGGTCAATCAGCACGGCGAGCTGGATTTTACGCGGTCGGCCAAAGTCGTTCAAGGCATCCATCGCAGCCCGGGTGGTGCGGCCGCTGAACAGCACGTCATCCACGAGCACGATCACTTTGCCGGTGACATCGAAGGGGATGTCCGTGGGATGCATGGTGGGGGCCACGCGATGATCCAGATCGTCGCGATGCATGGTGGTGTCGAGAATGCCGACGGGCACAGGATGGTGCCAAATGACAGCCAGAATGGCGGCCAGGCGCAGGGCCAGATGATCGCCGCCGAGCGGGATGCCAATGAGGGCCACTTCGGCGCTGTTTTGATTGCGCTCGGCAATTTCGTGGGCGATCCGGGTCAGGGCACGCTGAATGGCCAGGGAGTCCAGAATGATCGTGGTGCTAGACATGAGAAAAACGGCGGTCAGCTCGAACGGTTCTGGCCGGGCAGAATCGCGACCGGAAGGAAACCAGACTCGAAGTGACCGTGCGACGAGCCGGCTGAGAGCCGGTCTTAAAATTCCGAGAGGTGAGGTTTTCCGGCAAACGGCTGGCTGGCAAGGAGTGACAAAAGAAAATGCTCTTTATGGGGGTTGGGCCGAGGAGCAACGCCGTCAGACGTTTTTTTGCCCGAAACCCCTGAGGGCGGCGGGTCTTTTGCCGGGGTTGGCCTTGGCCTTGGTCTTGGTCTCTCCGGTCCGGACCTGCGTTGGCGCGTGCGTCACAGCCCGCTGCGGAGTTTGGCCAGTGCGGCTCGCATCTCTGCCCGCCCCGCCCCGACTCAAGCCAAAAACCCGTGCCGCAGCATCGCTCGCAATCTTGAGGCAGGCTCTGAGGGAATGGGGTCGGTCCTTGGGGCGGGAGGTTCTGGTTCATTTTCCTTGGGCGCCTCACGGGGCGTCGTTAAAGGAGCGGGGAAATTTCAGTTGCTGGCCAGGGATTGACGGGATTTGCGCCAGGCGGCGCGATGGTTAATAATCCAATCGGTGAGGGCGCGCTCAAAACCGATGTCCTGACCGGCTTTCTCGGATTCGATCCATTTGTGGCGAAGAATCTCCTCGCGTTCCGCCTGAAACTCCCGGTAAAGCGAGGAGTTTTTTAACAGATCGTTTGCCGATGATGATGATTTTTCTGCGTTCGACATATATGGCAAAATTGTGACAATTACGTTAAGTCCAGGTGCCGATTCTGGCAAATGAAATTTCAACGAACCGCACCGATGCCGAGTAGCATGATGACATGGCGCCGAGGTGAACCAAGCAGAATAATTTTGCGGTGTAACCGGCCGGGCGGTCTTTGCAGACGGCCACCTTTTGCGGAGGCGCACCTTTTTGCTGAGCTCGTGTGCAGATGGATGCGTTTTGGTTTGCCACGACGGCGGGCACGGAGTGCCCGCCCGCCAGAAAATATTTGGCGGGGTGGTGAGTTTGGATGCGAAGGTGGCAATTGTTGGGTGGAGTACTGCTGGTCCTTGCGGAAAATCCAGGCGCTAACCACGTGCTGGCTGTGTCAGGTCCAAAGCTGGACCGCCCTTTCAGGGCTGTACCCATGTGGCGTATTTTCCGGGGCCTTGCCCCGGGCTGGATTGGGGCCGCGCCGTTGGCGCTATGCAAGAGGATGCGGCGGGTGATTTCATTTTAGGCACTGCGAATATCAATCTGAACGGTGACGGTTGCGGCAGGGCCAAAGGCCCGATTGATGCCAGCCCAAGGCAACGCCTTGGGGGTGCATGAATGATAATTACCAGCCCTGAAAGGGCGGTTTAGCGCATTTCCATCAAATATATAGCAACGGTCTTTTGGGTTTTGGGCTTGGTTTCAGCGCAGTTTGACTTCCCACGTCCTGCGAGAATGATGCCCAGATGCGTCGATGCACTGGCGGGCATGGCAGGCAGGGTTTTCAATCCTGCGCCTTCGCTAAAACCTCACCAAAAACCAAAAATCCTCGCTTCTCATCGCTACAGCTTTTCTGTCAATGCTCTAAAATGGGGGATGGGAAAAGGTATCACTCCCGGGCGGTCTGGACGGGCAGAGCGGACAGGGAAAATTGTTTATTGGTCTCGCCAAAATAATTGGCCGACCACTCGTTCTGAAATAAAATGACCGGATTTTTGCCGAGGTCGTAGGCCAGCCGGGCGCCGGTGGGCAGGGACAGGGCATCGAGATCCTCTTCCTTGACCTCGACCGGCAGCCAACGAACGACGTTCCACGGCGCGGCTTCGAGGCGGGATTCCGCCCCATACTCGCTTTCCAGGCGGAACTGCACGACTTCAAATTGCAATGGTCCGACGGCGGCCAACAGGGGCGTTTTGATGGAGGAATTGCGGAGATACAGCGCCTGGATGACACCTTCCTGTAATAATTGATCCAGGCCCTGCCGGAATTGCTTGTATTTTCCGGTATTGGGATTGTGCAGGTAGGAAAAGGCCTCGGGCGTGAAGCGCGGGATTTCCTTATACAAAATTTCAGGGTCGGTCGTGAGCGTGTCGCCGATGCCAAAGCTGTCATGGCCCACGAGACCTATCACATCGCCGGGGAACGCTTCATCCACGGTTTCGCGCTCATTGCCGAATAATTTGTGCGAGCTGGAAAGCCGGACTTTTTTCGCGGAACGCGAATGATGGACGGTCATATCGCGATCAAATTTGCCGGAGCAGACGCGGATGAAGGCAATGCGGTCGCGATGACGCGGGTCCATGTTGGCCTGAATCTTGAAGATGAAGCCGGAAAACTCGGGGTTTTCCGGGGCAATCTCGATGCCGCCCATCACGCGGGATTTCGGAGCAGGCGAATGTTTGAGAAAGCCATCCAGGAGGAGCTGCACGCCGAAATTATTCACGCCGCTGCCGAAAAAGACGGGTGTGGTTTTGCCAGCCAGCACGGCGGCTTCATCGAAGGCTTCCCCAGCTAGCTCGAGCATTTCCAGCTCCTCGACGGTCTTATTGAAATCCGCCTCGTGCAATTTGCCGCGCACGGCCGGATCGTGGAGGCCGCCGACCGAGACGGGGGCGCGGTATTTGCCGCCCACGACGCGCTCAAACAAGTGCATGGATTTGGTCTGGCGATCGTAGATGCCCTGAAACTCGGGGCCATTGCCAATCGGCCAGTTGACGGGGAAAGCCCCGATGCCAAGGACGCGCTCGAGTTCGTCCAGCAGTTCGAGCGGCTCCTTCATGGGGCGGTCGCACTTATTCATGAAGGTGAAAATCGGCACCCCGCGCTGACGGCACACCTCAAACAGCTTCCGGGTTTGGGGTTCAATACCTTTGGCGGAATCAATCACCATCACAACCGAATCCACGGCGGTGAGCACGCGGTAGGTGTCCTCGGAAAAATCCTTGTGCCCGGGAGTATCGAGCAGATTGATGCGATAGCCGTCGTAGTCGAATTGCAGCACGGTGGAACTGATAGAGATGCCGCGCTTCTTTTCGAGCTCCATCCAATCGGAGGTGGTGGCACGCTGGTTTTTGCGGGCGGTCACGGAGCCGGCAAGTTGCACCGCGCCACCGTAAAGCAGGAGCTTTTCCGTCAACGTGGTTTTACCCGCGTCCGGATGCGAGATGATGGCGAACGTGCGCCGCCGGGAGATTTCATTGGCAATGCTCACAAAGAGCACAGCTTAGCAAAGAAACCGCGGCCGACAAGGCGGGAAGTAAATCGAAAAACCAGGCCACCGAAAAGCGGATGGCGGGAGCCGGCAGGTGGGCGTCTGCCAAGACCCGCGGTGGCGAGGGGGCTTTCGTGAGAATGAGCATTTTCATGCATTCGTATGCCTTGGTGAGGGCGATAGCGGTGTCGCGCTGCGCTTGCCCTGCACGCCAGGACCTCGCGGAGTTGGCGGGGTGGCTCGGATTCATTCTGCTGCTTCTGCTTAAATCCGGTAAGGCCCGGAGCGGCGAGCCGGCGGGAAAGTCGGCAACACAGCAAAAACCCCGGCCCGCAAACGCGAGCCGGGGCAAGGGAAAAGGCCGTTTTTCAGGCGGCGCGATCTTTGTCTTCCAGCTTCTGCCAGACCACGCCGTAAAGGGCGATCAGCACAAAGCACACGAGCGGCACCACAAAGCCGACGCGCATGGAATGCGTATCGGCGATCTTGCCCATGAACGGGGCCGCAATTGCGCCGCCCACGATGGACATGACGATGAGCGACGAACCGAGCTTGGTGTAGTCGCCCAACCCGCGAATGCCGAGCGCGAAAATCGTCGGGAACATGACGGACATGAAGAAAAAGGTGCCGAACATGGCGTACATGCCCAGCATGCCGCCGCCCATGCAAACCGCCGTCAGCAGGACGTTAATGGCCGCGTAGGCGGCCAGCACGAAGTGCGGCTTGAACTGGCTGATGATGAAACTGCCGCACAGGCGGCCGAACATGAACAAGCCGAAGCCGATGGCACCGAGCCAGGTGGAGGCTTGCAGTTTGGTCACACCGGGATCGTTCTCGAGGATGTAATTGACGCAGAAACTGAAAATGCCGGTCTGCGCCGCGACGTAAAGAAACTGGGTGCCGATGCCCAGCGTAAAATGTTTGCGGCGGAACATGTCCCAGTTTTTGGAAACAAGAATAAACGCCGCAACGTAGGCGGCCACCAGCAATCCGTATTTGGTCGGCTCGAACAAAGCCGGAGGCATATTCAGCAGCACCCAGATCAAACCCAGAATCGGCGCGATGAAGAAATAGAGCAGTCCGCAAACCACCGCCAGCGCGACGGCGATGCCCGCCAGCTGTCCACCGGAGGGCTTGAGCAGATTTTTTTGACCGGCGGAACTCTGGCTTTCATCCTCGGCATGCAAATCCGGCACTTTGGAAACGGCGAAAATAACGAGCAGGATGGCCACAAACACACCGATACCCAGATAAGGAGTGGAAAGACCGGCGTTGGCGTTCGCCCCTTCGCCGCCGGCAAAAACGAAATGTCCGCCGACAATCGGCCCCAGAATCCAGCCGCCACCATTGATCGTTTGGGCGATGTTGATACGCGTCGCGCCGCTTTCCGGCGCCCCCAAGACCGTGGTGTAAGGATTCGCAATGGTTTCCAGGCAGGTCATGCCCGTAGCGATGACAAACAGCCCCAGGAGGAACGCCCAATAGGCACCGATTTTGACGGCAGGAATAAACCAAAAGGCGCCGCCCGCAATCAACATCAGGCCGATGAGAATGCCGCCCTTATAGCCGAACTTCCGCGCCAACAAACCGGCGGGAATCGCCATGAGAAAGTAAGCCAGGTAATTGGCCGACTGCACGAGGCCGGATTGTTCCTTGTTGATATGCAGCGAGTCCTGAAAATGCTTGTTCAGAATATCAATCATCCCGTTGCAAAAGCCCCACAGCAGGAACAGCGAGGTGACGAGGGCAAAAGTGACGAAGAGGTTCTTGCCGTCCGCCGTGCGGAACAAGCCGCCGCCCTGGGCACCGGAAGGGGAACTGGAACTAGATTTTGTTACAGGTGTAATCATGTTTAAGAGATGAATTGTTCCACAGGAGTCTTTAGAAATGTGGTTGGCCGTCAAGCTTGATTTGCTACCCATTGGAGTGGGTGCTCGTAGCGGCGGCGTGCGACTGCTGGCGGAATGGTCGTTAACCACGGATTTCACGGATAAAAAACGGGCAGGCGAAAATCAAAAGCAGGAATGGGAAAGTAGAAATAAGAATTGGAGGGCAGAGGCGGGACGGTCAGAGAACTATTGAAGGGGATTAATATTAGCAGCACGTCCGCCCTCAACCCGGCCTTCTCCCCCGGGCGAAGGGGAACGGTTTGCCGCTGCTTGCTTTTTTGTTAGCGCTCGCAAGTATCCAGCGGAGGCACAAAAACTAAAGCTGAAACGCTGATATAAAAAGCAAGTTTGAGCATTTCCATCAAAGCAAGGCGCGTCATTTAGCCACAGATGGGCACAGATGGACACAGATAAGACAGGGGGGAAAGGATCGTTTTCGGGCATACGAGAGCGGTCACGGGTTTATGCGGAGTGGCGGCGGCTACCTTATTTAATCCATGGTTTGGGGTTGGCGGAGCCTCGGCGCGCAGGGGACTGCGCGCCGCATTTGAGCAGGGCTGGAGGCGTTGTTCCGTTAGGAATTTCTGCATAGGGCAGAGCTTAAAACGTCAGATGGCAGAGATTTGGGGGTTGGAGCATGATCCCGACATGGGCGGTAGATCAACTATGTCGCTCCATCCGGAGCTTTTCGGTTTTTGTTGGTGGATCTACAACTATGCCAGCCCTACGGGCTTCCAAAAATCACTGACAAATATTTTATGAAGAAGAGGCGACCTCAAAACGATTGGCCGGGCTGATGGCCGTCTGCAAAGACCGCCGCGCGCTTGGCAACAGATGCGCTCGGATTCGCCACGACGGCGCGCACGGAGTGACGCGCCCTGCTATGAGAACTGTCAAGCGACTTTGGATTAATCTTTCATTTTTTTATTAGAGGCTTTCCTGGTTTTGTTGTTTGGGGCAAACGTTTTTCCAGC
>CAISVF010000235.1 GCA_903888765.1 uncultured Verrucomicrobia subdivision 3 bacterium
GCCAATTGCATCCGCCCACCGGCCGCAGGCGGCAAACTTTGGACTTTGGACTTGGGGCCGGGAACTTTAACCTGCGCCGGTGTCAAAAATGTTAAAAGCCTCCGGGGCGATGGCCGCCGCCACGCTGACCAGCCGCGTCCTCGGCATGGTGCGCGAGATGGTTTACATGAGCTTCATGGGTACCGGCTGGGTCAATGACGCGTTTCAATATGCGTTCATGATCCCGAACCTTTTCCGGCGGCTCTTGGGCGAAGGCGCGCTAACCGCTGCGTTCATTCCCATGTTCAAGGAGAAGGAAAAACTCCACGGCGAAACCGAGATGTGGCGAGCCGCCAATGCGGTGCTCTCCGGGTTGGTGGTGGTCGCGTGCGCCATTGTCGCGGTAGTCCTGCTGGGGGTATCCGTCGCGCTGGCTTTCGGCACCCCGCCGGAAACAGTTGCCGCCACCGGCCAACTGCCGCCCCTGGTCATGCAAAGCGCCACCAACGCCGCCGCCGCGGTCGCGGCCGCCCCGGTCCACCTGTGGACGCCCGGCCATTTCTCGCCGAAAATCGTTTTAACGCTGCGCCTGCTGCGCGTGATGTTTCCCTACATGATCCTCGTCTGCCTGACGGCGGTGATGATGGGCATGCTCAATGCGCGCGGGCATTTTTTCATCCCGGCCATGGGGGCCGCCACCCTGAATGTGGTCATGATTGCCTCGGTCTGGTGGCTCGCGCCGCGATTCGGGCTAGACCTGCCGCCGGAACATCGCCTGCCCGTAGAAATTTTCGCCCTCGCCTTTGGCGTGCTGGCAGCGGGGGTGGCCCAAGCGGGCTTTCAATTGCCATCGCTCTGGCGCGACGGATTTCGTTACCGCTGGGTTTCGCCCTGGCGCGATGAAACAGTGTACCGCGTCGTGCGCCAGATGATCCCCGGCACCATCGGCGTGGCGGCCTTCCAAATTAACGTCGCCCTGATTCAAAGTGTCGCATTATTCATCGGCACCGGCATCGTCTCCCAATTCAACGGCGCCGTGCGATTGATGGAACTCCCGCAAGCCATGTTCGGCATCTCGCTCGCGACCTACTTATTGCCAACACTTTCGGGGCTGGCGGCGGAAAAAAATTTCCCCGAATTTCGCAACACCCTCCGGCAAGGGCTGGCCACGTTAATCTTCCTGAACCTCATCGCCTCGGTGCTGCTGTTCACGCTCGCGGAGCCGATTGTGCGGCTGCTATTTGAGCGCGGCGCGTTCACCAAAGTTTCCACCGGCCACGTGGCCTACGCGCTGGCCTGTCTGGCACCGGGGCTGGTGGCCTTTTCCCTGTCCAATATTCTCGCCCGGGCGTTTTATGCGCTGGGCGACACCCGGACCCCGATGCGCATCAGCCTGCTCTGCCTGACGTTGAATTTCCTGATCGCCTGCCTACTCATGCTGCCGCTGCGCGAGGGCGGTCCCGGCATCGCGAACCTGATGACGTCCACGATCAGCGTGGGATTGCTGACGTTCGCGCTGCGAAAAAAATTGGGCATGCTGGACATGGCCGCGCTGCGCCAGACCCTGGTGCCGCTGGCCATCGGCGCGGCGGCGGCGGGGGTCATTGCGTGGCTTGGCTGGCGGCTATGGGAAACCCAGCTAGGCCACGCGACGCTGGCGCTGAGGCTCGGCGCGGTGTTTGTGCCGGCGACGGCAGCCGGCGGAGTTTACTGGCTCGGCGCGCTCGCGTGCAAAATTCCGGCAGCCAAAGAAATGACCGAGTTCGCGCTGGCGAAATTCAAGCGTTTCAAATAGCCACCGTCGCCAGCCAGCCGTGGTCGCCGAACCGGGACTTGAATTTCTCGGCCACGGTTTCAGCCGCCGCCAGGCCGGGCAGGATGGCAAAGGTGGTGGACCCGCTGCCGGACATGAGCGCCATCGTCGCTCCATTCTCGCGGAGGAATTCCTGATACAAGGCGAGGACGGGAAACTTGTCAAAGGCGGGTGCTTCGAGCGAGTTATAAAAGTTGGCGGCGGCCGCCGATAAATCGGGTGTCTGCAATTGGGAAATCAACACTTTCGCCCGGCCGGACTGGCCGTTCAGCGCCGCCGGGAACCGCGCCAGATTCTGGTATGACCACGGCGTGGAAATACCGAAGCCGGGATGGAACAGGAAAAATGCCTGGCCCTGCAGCGCCGCAAAATTTTCCAGCAACTCCACCTGCTCCCCGCGGCCCGTGGCCAGCGCGGGCCGGTCGTAGAGAAAGAAGGGGACATCCGACCCCAGTGCGGCGGCCAGCGCATGCAATTTTTCCAGCGGGAGCGGCGAGCCAAAAAGTTCGTTGAGCGCGGTGAACGTCACGGCAGCATTCGCGCTGCCACCGCCAATGCCGCCAGCGAGCGGAAGATTTTTCTGGAGATGGATGCGAACGCCCTCGGAAATGTTGGCGGCACTGAGAAACGCCGCGGCCGCACGATGCACGAGATTTTCCGCGTCCGTAGGCAGCTCCGGATGGCTGCAGGTCAGACCCACGCCGGTACCAGCGCGCTCGAACGTCAGGACATCACACAGGTTCACCGGCTGCATCACGGTTTCAAGTTCATGGAAGCCGTCGGCGCGTTTGCCGAGAATGTTCAGCAGAAGATTTACTTTGCAGGGGGAGGACTTTTCGAGGCGCATAACAGTTCAGTTCACCAAATGAAAACGCGCCAGCAAACGATTGCTGGCGCGCGATGAAAACGGATTCACGTTCAGTTTTCGAAAACCTGAAAGCGGCTGCCGGGAATGAAGGGTGCCACGTCCCCGCCGCTGAAACCGGTATAGGTATCGGTATCAAACAGCGGATCGGAAATCACGCCGGGCTTGTAGCTCTCGGGGAAAACGGGGTCGGGGGAAAAGCTACTGGTCGCAATCGGTTTATAGGAAGGAATCGGGAAGGTGACGACCTCATAAAGTCCAAGACCGGTGCGTTCGATGGAGCGGTCCAAACCATGGATGAAGCCAAAGTAACCGGAGCCGGGGGAATCAAACACGGCGCTTTCCTCCACGGAATGGCGCAGTTCGCCCATGCGAACAATTTCAAACGTGTTGCTCAAGCCGCGGCCGAGCTTTTGTTCGGGGCCGGCGCAACCGGCGGCAAACAACGCGGCTACTGCCGCGACGAGAGGAAAAATCATTTTACGCATACGAGTTCAGATTTGTGTTCTGGAATTTACGCGGAATCCCCGGCTTGTAAAGCGTGATTTGCGATTGAATATCGGCGGTTATTGCCAATGCGAGCGCAGGGCTGGCCAGCCATATTGACATCCCGCCCACACCAGGCCGGCAATCAGCAATATCAGGAACAAGACAATAATGAGCCACCGGCGGGTCTTGGCGCGGTTTGGCTGTTCCCAATACCACGCAATCCAAACGGTGATTTCATAAAGCAGGTATAGCGGTCCGGCCATGAGCACTTGCGTGACCACTTCCGGAGTGGTTAACAAGGCGCCGAGGATAAGATTGATGACAATCATATACCGCCACATGGAGCGAAGCATCCGGTAGTTCAGCACATCAATTTTTACCAGGGTCAAAATCACCACCGGCAGTTCAAAACCGAGCCCCATGCCCAGCATGAATTTGCAGACGAAGCTGATGTATTCCTCCGCCCGCCATTGCATTGCGCCCAGGCCAAGCCATTGGGAGTACATCTGCGAGGCGGCGAGGGCCACCGGCATGAGTACGAAATAGCAGAACGAAACTCCGATGAGAAACAGCCCGCTGCCGATAAACAGGGCGCGGTAAATATACTTTCGCTCTTTCAACCGTAGCGCAGGAAAAACAAACGAGGCTATGAAATAGAGCAGTATGGGAGCCGCCATCACCGCACCCCCATAAAAAGCCACCTGAAATGCCACAAAAAATCCGCCCGCCGGGGTGAGATTCACCAGATCAATGTGCATCTGCTCAATGTCCGCGACGGCGGCGGGGTCTTCGTTTACCCGCCAGCCCAGCACCTGATTGGTGCCCAGCCGCAGGGGTTCCACCGTGATGGCCGAGAAACGATTGGACCCCGTGTTCAGGAAACGCTGCTGGTCCGGCGTGATTTCAAGATTGGAAAGGTGGTTTGTGCCGAAACTGACGCTAACAACCTGGTTGGTTCCCGGCCAGGAGATTTTAGCGCGGGTTAAGGGCCATTTGATAACGCCGATGACATAGTTTGCCCCGACGAGACAAATGAGCATGGCCAGCCCCAGCGTGACCGCGCATTTTACGAGCAGCCAACGGAAATCTTCAAGATGCTCAAGAAACGATTTGACAGGACCGCCCTCGGCCGTCTCGTCGGAATGTTCAGATTCAAAATCACCCACCATGTCCGGGTCCGGCCGTCAGGCCTTCGGCGGATTGGAAGATTGCGCGACTGGCAGATCGGCTCGAGAAGGGGCTGGAGCGGGCTTGGTAGTCGTTTCCACCGGTGCGTTCTGGAATTCCTCGGTGACTTCGCGCGTGGCTTTCTTGAATTCCTTGATGCCCGTACCCAGCCCTTTTGCCAATTCCGGTAATTTTTTGGCACCAAACAAAATCAACACCACGGCGAGGATCAGTACGATTTCCCAGCCGCCGAAAAAAGCTGCAAGCATTGTGTTCATCAATATTATTCGTTCTTGCCCCAACCTACGCCAACTACGCTGTTTAGTAAAGCTGCAAAACAAAGAGGCCGCGCTTGCACGCGGCCTCAAGTTTAGGATAAACCGAAAATCAAACCCCGGCTTTCGGGAGGAGTAGAATGAAATCGCCCCGGCGGTTCTTGGACCAGGCGGCCTCATCGTGACCGGGATCCACCGGCTTATCCTTACCATAGCTGATGGTGCGGATGCGGTCAGCGCTCACCCCGGCCTTGACCAAAGCTTCCCGCAAGGCATCGGCGCGGCGCTCGCCCAAGGCGCGATTGTATTCTTCCGTACCGCGCTCATCGCAATTGCCTTCGATCAGCAACTTGTTGGCAGCGGTGGTGGCCAGCGCAGCGGCGACCGCTGAAACATTGGACTCCTCGCCTTTTTTCACAACGGCACTGTCAAAAGCAAAGTGAACGGTGTAGGACTTGAGCGCTTCGGCATCCTTGATCATGCCTTCAAACAAATCGCGGTCGGCCAATGCAGTTTTGCCGGGATCCGCAGGCGGCACCGGGTTGCCATTCGGATTGGGATTCGCATCGCCAGGAGTGAACGGCTTGGTATCAATGGGCGGCTGCTCGCTAGGGCCACCAAGGGCCGCGCGCTGCCCGGGGAGTTGCGTGAGTTTCGGGGTGCCTTTTTTACAGCCGGTGGCGGCCATCGTCGCGACGAGCGCGAGAGTGAGCGGAAAAACAATCTGGTTCATTTTCATAAAATTTATCGATTAAAAATTGCAGTTAAAAATTTCTCTGGGAATGGTTATTCTATTTTGCCCAGGCCGGCTGGGAATTGCTGCCCGCCGTTCGCGTACAATCCTTGTACTGTTTGGTGAAAACGTCAAGCACAGACAGCAACTGCCGGTGGCCCGTTTCGTGGTTAAAAACCAGCGTCCGGGAATTCGGCGCCCACGACGGATTTTCCCCGCGCACCAGCACCACGGGAGCCAGAGAGCCATCGGCGGGCATTACGCAAATGCTGAAGTCGCCCATCTGCGAGGTAAAGGCGATCCATTTGCCGTCCGGCGACCAGTCCGGCTCTGTGGGATTCGCCACGCCGGCAGTATTCAGCGTATGCACCGCACCGCCGGCCACAGAAACCTTGGCCAGGCGGCGGCGCTCGGCGATTTTGGTGGCGAAACAAATCCATTGCCCATCCGCCGACCAGCAGGGCGAGGAATCCTCGATGCCGGTGGTGAGATGCTTCAAATTCGAGCCGTCGGCGTTGGCGATCCAGATATTCGGACTGCCGGATTTGCTTAAAACCATGGCTAATTTGGAGCCATCCGGCGAAACCGAGGCGCTGGTATTCAGGCCGGAATAACCGGCCACCACGCGGCGCTGGCCGCTGGAGAGGCTGTGATAAAAAATATCGGGATTGTTCCGGGCGTAGCTCGTGTAATAGAGCGCCAATTGGTGCGGCACCCAGGCGGGCTTCGCGGCAATGGCGCGATCGGTCGTCACCGCCTGCGCCCCATAGCCGTCAAAATCGGCGACATAAATTTCGCCGCCGCCAAAGCCCGAGGGCTGCGATTTAAAGGCGATCTTGGTCAGGCCGATGCCCGGCTTGTTTTGGA
>CAISVF010000236.1 GCA_903888765.1 uncultured Verrucomicrobia subdivision 3 bacterium
ATGGAATCCACCGGGATGATTTCCCGTTCGCGATTTACCCAGCGCGAGATTTTGTAAACATCGGTTTTTAGCACATCCGCAATCGGGGCGAGAGCGCCATTCATGTCGCCATAAAGGGTGCAATAACCCACGGCCATCTCGGACTTGTTTCCCGTGGTTAGAACCAGCGCGCCAAACTTGTTCGAGAGCGCCATCAAGGTCAGGCCTCGCAGACGCGACTGGATATTTTCCTCCGCTTCGTTTGGCTTGGTCCCGGCAAAAACATTTTGCAGTTGCGCTTCCACCGCCTTAAACACGGGCTCGATGGGCAAAACTTCATAGCGAATCCCCAGCCGGCGCGCCAGCTTTTCGGCATCGGTCAGACTCCCGGTGCTGGAATACCTCGCCGGCAGCGAGATGCCCCAGACATTTGCCGCACCGAGCGCGTCGGCGGCCAGAACGGCAATGAGCGCGGAATCAATTCCACCGGACAATCCAAGTATGACGGACTGAAACCCGCATTTGTGAACGTAATCGCGGATTCCCAGCGACAGCGCTGAAAAAAGCAATTGCTCGCGCTCCGGGAATTCCTTGCCCTGGCATGATGGGCTCGTAACCGTCATGGCGCAGGTCTTAGCCAGATCAACCACCAAAACTTCCTCCGCAAAACCACGGCCAATCGCCATCACTTCGCCCAGCGCACTGAGCGCTACGCTATGACCGTCGAAAATCAACTCGTCGTTAGCTCCCACGGCGTTGACCTGCACCAGTGGTACTTTTTCATCGCGCGCCACGCGACGCAGCATTTCGAGACGCGTCTGCTCTTTGCCATCACACCACGGGGATGCGGATAAATTTAAAATGATTTCCGCGCCCTGTGCGACGAGTTCCTTCACCGGGTCCCGGCGATACAACCGCTCCGGCCAGAAATCTTCGTCGTTCCAAATGTCCTCACAGATAGTGATGCCCATTCTCCGACCTTGAAAAACGAACGGTTCTACCGTTTTACCCGCTTCAAAATAGCGATCCTCGTCAAAAACATCATAAGTTGGCAGTAAGCTTTTGGCTGTGCGCCAGATGATTTTACCGTTCTGTAAAACCGCAGCGGAATTGCTCAGGGCCCGCCCTGGACGGTTGGGATTTTTCTCAACATAGCCCACGCATAACGGCACCGCTCCAACTTGGCGGGCGGCCTCGGCCAGCGCTGTAAGGTTTGCCGCAACAAAATCCTCGCGGAGTAGTAAATCGCGCGGCGGGTAGCCACAGAGAAACAGTTCGGGCGCAACGACAAAATGCGCACCGCGCGCGACGGCTTTGGCATAGGCGGCGGCTAGTTTTTCTCCATTGGACGCAAATGCGCCAATGGTGGAATTGAGCTGGAGCAGGCCGATCTTCATTTCGCTTTTATCATCTGCAACCGATACATTTTATGATCGCCCATACTAAAACTTAAATCGGTCACCGTAAATCTATTCCACGCTGTGGAGGGCAGCCGCGAGTTGGGTGAGATGTTGGGTGAGCGTGAACTGTTCGCAGAAATGCTGGCGGACCTGTTCACCACTTTTTTCGCCCAGAACTTTCAATATGGCCTCGGCAATTTCGGCTGGATTCTGACCGGCCACCAGGCCGGGGTAGTTTGGCGGCAACATTTCTGGCAACGACCGCCACCGGGTGGTAACGATGGGCAAACCTACCGCCATGGCTTCAATCAGGTTTACGGGCTGGTTTTCACCAAGATAACGTGTGGGAAAAAGAAATAGGTCCGCCTTCGCATAGAGCGCCGCTTTTTGTTCGCCGGACACAAAGCCGGCATGATGCACGCAGGCGGCCACTTCGGGATTCTGCCGGAGTTGGTCGAACTCGGCACGTTCTTCGCCGGTAACAAAGTTACCCGCAGCCATCAGCTCTAGTTTCATGGGCACCCCTCGTGACGCAAGCAAATGGTTGGCATGACAGATCGCCTCGATTGCGGCAAACAGGCCTTTTTCGCGAGTGCAATGCGCGAGAAAAAGGACCTGCACCTTTAGCGGGGCGGCAGGAATGGCCCCGGCAAAAATTTTTTGGCGAGCGGCAAAACTCTCACGTCGGTGGGGTAATATCTTTTCCTGAAATTCCGGACAGGGATCGGGAATGCCGTTGTTAACGACACGTATCTGCTGGGAAAGCAGCTTTCCCGCGTCGGCAACATTATATTTAGAGAGCACGATACTGAGGTCCACCGGCCGGAAAAGCCGGTAAGTGGTGGCACGAGAACTCATGGTGGTCTCGGATTCCAGCCATTTGGCCAGGCCGGCGGCATGCCAGTGAAGAATGACGTGCTGGAAAAAAGGACGACACAGCAGCATTACCAGCCAATCTCGATAAAGCGCCACCCGTTTGCCGGGTGCGGGAACGTAGTAAAAGTTTTTGACTCCGTGCCGGAATCGCAACCAAACGGCTTGGGCACAAAACCAGAAAATAAGGAATATTTTAGTCCCTTGAAACTCCCCGACATCCGAAAGTCCCCGCGAAAATCTGGCGTTTACATGGTAGCAATCAATCCCATACTCATGGTGAAGGGTCGCAGCGGGCGGCTTTTTACGCACGTCACCGCCAAATCCCTGCAGCATGAGCTGAACCATGTAGCTCTGGCCATGGTGTGGCGGTGGCGTGTGGGCAAAGACGAGCAATTTCATTTACGATTTGCGGTTAGCAATTTACGATGCAGTTTTGCTTTCGGCGATGAAAGATGAGGGTTCCAAAGCCCGGCTTCATTCATCCCGAAGCCCGAATCCTAAATTGTATAACAGCCATCGTAAATGACGAAGCGCGTCAATGTTCTCGGCGTCGGCATCAGCGTCCTTAATTTACGGACGGCGCTGGATGCCATGGCCACCGCTATACGTGAACGCCGCAAAGGTTACCTTTGTGTCACCGGCGTCCATGGTGTCATGGAGGCGCAGGATGATAAAGAATTCAAGCATATCCTCAATGCCGCTTATCTGTGCACGCCGGACGGGATGCCGATGGTCTGGGCGGGCAAATTGAACGGCCACCGGGAGATGAGCCGGGTCTATGGGCCGGATTTGATGCTGGAAGTCTGTGCCTGGAGCGAGCGGAGCGGGGCCAAACATTTCTTTTACGGCGGCAGCGAGGGCGTGGCGGAATTATTAGCGCAAAACCTTAAGGCTAAATTTCCTAAACTTCAGGTTGTCGGCACCTATACCCCGCCGTTTCGCAAACTCACATCCGACGAAGAAAAGTGCCTGGCAAAACAAATTCAGGCGGCTCATCCGGATGTTTTGTGGGTGGGTTTGAGTACCCCGAAACAAGAAAAATTCATGGCCGAATATCTGCCCAAGCTGGATGTGACCTTAATGGTGGGCGTGGGAGCGGCGTTTGATTTCCACAGTGGTCGAGTGAAGCAAGCCCCGCGCTGGATGCAACGTAGTGGATTGGAATGGCTGTACCGGCTTGGCAGTGAGCCTCGCCGTCTGTGGAAGCGTTACCTCCGAAACAACCCCCTGTTTCTATTGAATTTTTTTGCCCAGCAGACCGGACTTAAAAAATTTCCTAATCCATGATCGCGAGCCCGGCTAGCCATCGACGCCGTTTCAGGAGGGGAAACCGAAGCTGGTTTTTTGCCGGGCTGACCTTGCTAACCTTCTTGGTTGCCATCACTGCACACAGCTTCTGGATTGATGAGGCCTGCACAGCTATCATTGCGCAGCAACCGACCTTGCCGGACTGGTGGCAACACCTGACAGCGGATCGTTGCTCGGATTTGGCGATGCCGTTTTACGTTTTCTGGATTTGGGTGTGTGGAAAAGTAATTGGTACCAGTGAATGGGCTTTGCGAGCCGTGAATATCTTCTGGTTCGCCGGCGGGCTGGCGGCGGTGTGCTGGTCGTTCGCAGCTCGGCGGGCATTGCAGATGGGGGTTTTTCTGGCGGCGGCGGTCAGTCCGTTTGCCTGGTATTATTTGAATGAGGCGCGGTCATACACGATGCAACTCAGCACGAGTCTGATCGTTTATTCGGTGATTTATTATTGGTGGCAAAATCCTGACACAAACCTGGTTTCAACTCGCCGACAATCCTGGCTGTTTGTGACCGCCCTGGTTTTACTGTGCGGTAGCAGCATGCTGAGCATGATTCTGGCAACGGTTCCACTATTGCTACTGGGGGTGCTGTTGCCGCCTCAAAAAATTCAGAAGTTGCTACGAACCGACTGGCTAGCGTGGTTGACCGGAATTTTGCTGCTGGGATTGCTGGGATGCTATTATTTATGGATCATGCGACTGGGCACCCATGCTACGGCTATCGCTGGCACGGATTGGAAAAACCCGCTGTTCATCGGCTATGAATTACTTGGTTTCGCCGGGCTCGGACCGGGTCGGCTGGAAATTCGCACCGATGGGATGCATGCATTCAAAACTTACGCCGTCTTTCTGTTGGCCATGGCAGTGGCGTTCGCTGGATTGGGAATGTATGCGTTCAGGGAACTACGGCGGAAACTCGGCACCCAGAAACTGACGGGAGCCCTGGTCGCTATCGCCATACCCGCAGGGCTGCTGGTCATCCTGGCGGTATTTCTGCACTTCCGCATTTTGGGCAGACATTTTGCCTCTTTCGCGCCATTGGGGTTTTTCCTACTGGGAGTGGGCCTGGCTGGGGCCTGGCGAAGTGGTCCTTCAGGCCGGATAGTGGCGGTGGCATTTTTTACCTTGTACCTTGCCTCCACCTGGTCTTTGCGTTTTGCCCACCGGCACGAAAAGGATGATTATCGCTCGGCGTCCGGCATGGCTCGACAGGCCCTCCTGGAGGGAAAAACCGTGTGGTGGAATGCCGACGGCGACTCCGCTAAATATTATCAGGTGCCAATCACGGCCGGGGGGGGGGCAGGTCATGCCGAGGCCCTTTTGCTGGCCAGCCCCCTGCCGGAAACCTTACGCAGCCTGGTTCCGCCCGATGTTATCATTGCCTCGCGGCGTGAGGTTTATGATGCGACCGGGGCCATTGAGCAATTTCTGGTGCAACAACAATACCAACAAAGCGCTGCGCTAACGGCCTTTACCATCTGGACTCGAAAACTAGCCGGAACTGATTCTACTCGCAAAACCCCGTGATTTTGTTGTCGTGATTTTGTTTGAGTAAAATGCGGGGTTTGCCTATCTAATGGGCTCGCTTTGGAACCGACATGAACAACAAGACGCTGCCGTACGGACTGCGCCCGCTTGAAATTGGCTATCTAATTTTGCTAGCGGCAGCTTTCTATTATTCGGACGAAAAATTTCGCGGCAGTCCATGGCCCATTCCGCTCTTTGGCGCGGCGGTAATCGGTGGCGTGGCCGTTCTGGTGGGACGCTGTCAGGAAGAGTGGCGGACTTTACCGAACAAGGCTTTCTTTTTCATCTTGGCCATCGCCTGGGTGACTTTGTTTTCATTCTATGGCAATTCCAATTTAGGATATGTGCATTCGGCTTCCCTTTATGCTTGGTTAATGGATAGCTACACCGCTCCGGGCGGTGACAATCAGTATGGATTGATGATCCCTTTCGTGGTGTTGGGCTTGTTTTGGTGGAAGCGGAAGCAATTGGTCGCCCAGCCAGCCGGTTTTTGGTGGCCGGGGATATTGCTGTTAATGCTCGGTTTATTGCTGCATCTGGGCGGTTTTTTAGTGCAACAATCCCAGCTATCAGTGGTGGGTTTGTTTACCGGACTTTATGGCTTAATGGGGCTGGCGTGGGGCCGGTATTGGTTGAAGGCGTCGCTTTTCCCCTATTTCCTCCTTGGGTTCTGCATCCCTACCGGTGGCCTGCTGGATGGATTCACCTTTCAGTTGAGATTGCTGGTTTCCTGGATGGTGGCCGGGGTGGCGCACATGGGATTGTCGCCGGATTTGATCCGGGAAGGAACCCAGCTTTTTGACGGACAACACACATTTGGTTACGAGGTAGCCGCAGCGTGCAGCGGCATTCATAGTATTGTTGCGTTGCTTGCGCTGTTGACCATCTTTGGCTTTGTAACCTTTAAGTCGCCTTGGCGGCGGGGCACCATGATGGTGGCAGCGATACCGCTGGCGGTTCTGGGCAACGTCGTGCGGCTGTGTTTTACCATCGGAGTGGCGGAAACATTTGGTCAGGCCGCCGGCAAAATGGTCGAGACGAAATTTGGTTTCGTCACGTTTGTGGTGGCCTTGAGTTGTGCCTATGTGCTTGCCCGCTGGCTGGAAAAAGGCGAACTGGACAGCCCGAAGGCAAAAATAGCGGCAACCTCCACATGAAATCTCCAACCCTTCTCGCTGCCGCGCTGGTTTTGGCGCTCATCGGTGCTACCGCCGGCACGCTGCACCACTTCAAGTCAGGGCAAAGGCTCGGCACCCCGGGCGTGAAAACCCGTCCACTTCCTGGCAGTTCCAATCTGGAAGTATGCTTGCCGGAAACGTTGTCTGGCTATAAGTCGGAACCCGTTCCCCAGGCTCCTGTCGTAATCAATCAATTGCCGCCAGACACCAGCTTCGGTCAGCGGCTTTACACGGGAGACGACGGTTTTCAGGCGATGGTCAACGTTGTGTTAATGGGGGCCGATCGGACCAGCATTCACAAACCGCAAATTTGCATGGTCGGGCAGGGCTGGAAATTTGATGACCAGGCCACCCATATCGTGTCGGTGCCCATGACGCGGCCCTCGGCCTATGACTTATCCGTCATGCGGGTGGTGGCCACAATTGATACGGTTGATAAAGGAGGCAAGCCTGTGAAACAGGCTGGGGTTTATGTCTACTGGTTCGTGGACGCCAACCATCTCACCGCACAGCATAATGAGTGGAAGCTTTGGATGTTAAAGGATTTCCTCCGGACCGGCGTGCTGGATCGCTGGGCCTATGTCACGTTTTTTTCCCTCTGCGTCCCTGGGCAGGAAGAGGCAACTTTTGAGCGCATGAAAAGGCTGATTATCACCTCGGTGCCGGAATTTCAACTGGTTCCTGTCTCCGTCAAATAAATTGAATTTTTGTTTTGTTCCGCTATGCTGGACTCCGGTCTGGTTTTAATTCAATAAGGACACCATGTTACAGCGTGATCGACAAATCCGCACGCAGGTACACCAACTCGCAGACGCTTGTGTGTTTGCTGTGAGTTTCTGGCTGGCCTATGCCATCCGCGCTAATGACACCATCGCGTCCTGGATGAAACTGGACGGGATCGGGATGGATTTGTTTTATCAGGTTCAATGGCTGTATTTTCTGCTGGTGCCGGCTGCCCCGCTCGTTTTAGAGTCGCAAGGTTTTTACAATCGCCCGGTGGCCGGCTCCCGTATGACGATGTTCTGGGCCCTCCTGAAAAGCTGCCTCATCGTGACGCTCGGAGTAGTGCTGCTGGTATACCTGCGCAAACAAACCGGGCCGCGCGGGGTCATGTTTTTTTTCGGCCTGATCAGTTTTGTCCTGATGTGGGCCAAGGAGGAGCTGGTTCGTCTGGCCATTGAAAATCCCCTGACAAAAGGGCCCTACCAGCGTCGGATCCTGCTGGCGGGCAGTTTGCCGGAAATAGCGCGGCTGCGGCAAATGATTCCCAAGGATAACATGCTGGTTGTGGCGGAGTTTAATCTGGCTCAGGCAGCCACCCCTCACCTGATTGAACTGCTGCATGAGCATGCGGTTAGCGGCGTGCTGATCAGCGCCAAACACGCCGATTTTGACCGGGTGGAGAATGTCATTAAACTGTGTGAAGTGGAGGGTGTGGCCTCCTGGTTAATGGCGGATTTTTTTGCAACCCAGATTGCCCACGCCAGTTTTGATGAAATCGCAGGTCATCCATTGATTGTATTTCACTCCGCGCCGGAAACTTCGTGGCAAATGTTGGCCAAGTTGCTGCTGGATTTTACCGGTGCCCTGATTCTGCTCTTGTTGGCCGCCCTGCCCATGGCCATCATAACGGTGCTGATCAAACTGACCTCGCCCGGGCCCGTGCTTTTCCGGCAGCAACGCTCTGGCCTTAATGGTGCACCTTTTACCATATATAAATTCCGCACGATGATGAGCAATGCCGAACAGATGAAGCACGAGCTGGCGGCCATGAATGAGATGACGGGGCCGGTTTTCAAGGTCACCAACGACCCGCGTGTAACGCCTTTGGGCAAATGGCTTCGTAAATTCAGCCTGGATGAATTTCCCCAACTCTTTAATGTTTTGCGGGGCGAGATGAGC
Source organism: uncultured Verrucomicrobia subdivision 3 bacterium (assembly GCA_903888765.1). Taxonomy (GTDB): domain Bacteria; phylum Verrucomicrobiota; class Verrucomicrobiia; order Limisphaerales; family UBA11358; genus UBA11358. The sequence goes on from CAISVF010000236.1 coordinate 8,167, forward strand.
CTGGTTGGGCCTCGGCCCCTGCCGGTGGATGAGGTTAAACGCTTCAATGATCTGGCGCATCGTCGTCGGCTCAGCGTCAAGCCTGGCTTGACCTGCCTTTGGCAAGTCAAGGGCCGCAACGAAATCTCTGATTTCAAAGAATGGGTGCGCCTAGATTTGGAGTATATTGACAACTGGTCCATCTGGCTCGACCTCAAGATTTTATTGCGAACCATTCCAGTTGTGCTGGCCGGCACGGGTGCCAAATGAAAATAACGCCATCGGTGATTCTCCTCAACCTGCTTTGATTCTACCTGCTAAGCAACGGATTCAAATCCCATTATCCATATATGACACAAAAACAACTGAAACAACCCACCTCCGTGGTCACTGGGGCTGCTGGTTTTTTAGGCTCCCACCTCACCGACCTGCTGCTGGCTCACGGCCACAAAGTTATCGGCATTGACAACTTTGTCACCGGCAGCGTGGACAATATCGTCCATCTTGGCGGCAATCCGAATTTCAAGTTTATCCAGCAGGATGTAACCGAATTTATTTTTCTCGACGTGCCGGTGGATTATGTCTGGCACTTCGCTTCGCCAGCCAGTCCGATCGATTATCTTGAATTGCCGATTCAAACCCTCAAGGTTGGCTCTTTGGGCACCCATAAGGCACTTGGTCTGGCCAAAAATAAAAAGGCCCGATTCCTCATCGCTTCCACTTCAGAAATATACGGCGACCCCCTGATTCACCCACAAACCGAGGAATATTGGGGCAACGTGAACACTATCGGCCCTCGCGGATGTTACGACGAAGCGAAACGTTTTGCCGAAGCGATGACCATGGCTTATCACCGTGAGCATAAAGTGGAAACCCGCATTGTCCGCATCTTTAACACCTATGGCCCGCGAATGCGCATCAATGACGGCCGCGTGGTTCCCGCTTTCGTCAGCCAGGCCATCAAAAATAAACCGGTCACCGTCTTCGGTAAGGGCCAGCAGACTCGCAGTTTTTGTTATGTCTCGGATTTGATCGAAGGTATTTATCGCTTGATGATGAGCGACTACGATCTGCCGGTAAACATCGGAAATCCGGTGGAAATGACCATGGTGGAATTCGCCGAGGAAATTATTCGGGCTACCAAATCCAAAAGCAAAATCGTCTTCAAGCCGCTGCCGCAAGACGATCCGAAACAGCGCAAGCCGAACATCACCAAAGCCCGGAAGATTTTGAAGTGGGAGCCGAAAGTGAAACTTGCTGACGGCTTGACCGATACCATTGCGTATTTCCGAACCAAGGTTTAAGCCCTCGGCACTTTTTACGATTGAGGCAGGCGCAGCCCTGAAATTGCGACCTCGTCAAGTGCAAGCCGGATAGCGTAAATTCAGGCGATGCTATTCCGTGCCCGCCACTTTGAATTCTGTTTTCCGCGGCCGATGCTCATCATGGGCATTGTCAACGTGACGCCGGATTCTTTTTCGGATGGCGGTAAGTTTTTGGATCAGGACGCTGCGGTATCCCAGGCCTTGGATCTTTGGGCCCAAGGTGCGGATATCCTGGACATCGGTGGAGAATCCACCCGTCCCGGGGCGATTCCCGTGAGCGAGGCAGAGGAACTCTGCCGGGTGATTCCCGTCATTGAAAAACTCGCCGCCACCGTATCAATACCGCTTTCCATTGATACGCTTAAGCCAGCCGTCGCCCGCGCTGCGCTCGCTGCCGGGGCGAGCATCGTCAACGATGTTGCCGCCAACCGCACCGAGGAGACTATGTGGAAAATCATTGCGGAATTTCGCGCCGGCTACGTTGCTATGCATGCGCAGGGTTCACCGCTGGCGATGCCAGCTAATCCGATTTATCAGGATGTCGTGCGGGAAGTCGGCGAGTTTTTTTTCGGGCGGCTGACCAGATTGATCGCCGCCGGCGTGGCTGCCGAACAAATCGTGCTTGACCCGGGCATCGGCTTCGGCAAGTCATTGGAGCATAATTTACAGTTGCTGGCCGGTTTGCCGGCATTTGCCTCGCTGCAACGCCCGTTATTGCTTGGGGTTTCGCGAAAATCGTTCATCGAAAAATTGTCCGGGGCAAAACTGAATCAGCGCTTGCCAGCCTCGCTCGCCTGCGCGACTCTGGCAGTCGCCGACGGCGTCCAGCTTTTCCGCACCCATGACGTAGCGGAAACCGTGCAAGCAGTGCGGATGGCGGAAGCAGTTTTAGCTCGAAAGTAAAATGTGGACTGACTTGGAAAATGGTTGGCGACCCGCGGTGGAAATTTTAATCCTCGCGGTGCTCATCTATTATTCGTTTCGATTTGTCCGCGGCACGCGCGGTTGGCCGGTGGTTATTGGTTTTGTGGTGGTTCTCCTTGCCCTTGCTCTCGTGACGACCATTTTGGATTTGAAAGTGTTGCGCTGGATGCTGGGCAGCGCATCGGTTTTCATCGTCTTCGGGGCACTGGTGATTTTTCAGCCGGAACTGCGCCGCATGCTGGGTGAGTTGGGCAATTTGCCGCTGTTTGCCACCGTCAGTGAACAGCGCGAGGCGATTGAGGTTATCATTCAAACCGTGGAACGTCTGGCGGACGTCAAAATTGGTGCGCTTATCGCCATCGAGCAATCCATCCAATTGCAAGAGGCGGTGGAGTCCGGTATCAAAATTGATTGCGACGCGACTCCGGAAATGTTGGAAACCATTTTTTTCCCCAACAACGCAATTCATGATGGCGGGGTGATTTTAAAGGGGGATCGCATTGCTTATGCTGCGTGCATTTTTCCGCTGACCCAACGGACCGACTTAAACAAATCGCTGGGCACGCGCCATCGCGCCGCCATCGGCTTAAGCGAAGAAACTGACGCCGCCATTGTGGTGGTCTCTGAGGAAAATGGCATGATATCGTACGCCTACAAAGGGCAGCTTATCCGGGGGGTGACGTTGGAGGAATTACGCGCCTTTCTGACCTCGGTGGTCTTGCGGCCCGCCAAAACCCACGGACTGGCCAAATGGCTGCGGGCGCGATTTGTGGAAGGCAACAAGCCTGTCAGCCCCGTTATCATCACCAAGCACGAACCTCGTTTACCCAACCGGTTAGTAGGCAAATAAAGATTACGACCATGCGCGATATTTTTCTCCATGACCTCGGCTGGAAAATGTTTTCCCTCCTGCTGGCGGTGGCGATCTGGCTGACCGTTCACCGGATATTACTGGAGCCGGCAGGCGGGGCAGACTCCCAAACCATCCATGTCATCCCGCCGGGTGTCCACTGACAAATTTTTTACCTATGAGTACTTCAAACCATAAAGGTTCGCCTAAAAAAATCTTCGGCACCGACGGGGTGCGGGGCACCGCCAATATCGAGCCGGTCACCGCCGAAACTGCTTTGCAGCTAGGCCGTGCTGCAGCCCATGTTTTCAAAAATCTGGAGGCGCATTCGCGCGGGCGCGGCAAACATCAAATCGTCATTGGCAAAGATACCCGGCTCTCTGGCTACATGCTGGAAAACGCCATTTCTTCCGGCATTCTTTCCATGGGGGTGGACGTGGTTTTCATCGGGCCGCTGCCGACCCCCGGAGTTGCCTATGTCACTCCGAGCCTGCGCGCCGATGCGGGCATTGTCATCACCGCATCGCATAATCCTTACACAGATAATGGCATCAAATTTTTCCGGGCTGACGGCTATAAACTTGATGATCAGATTGAGGCTGAGATTGAACGCCTGGTCTTTTCCGGCGAGGTGGAAAAAATCCGGCCTTCCGCCGAGCACATCGGCAAAGCCGTCCGCATAGATGACGCGTTAGGCCGCTATATTGAGCATGCCAAGGCTAGTTTCCCGCGTGGCCTCACACTCGAAGGTGTAAAAATTGTATTGGACTGCGGTCATGGTGCCGCCTACAAATCCTCGCCCAGCGTTCTGCGTGAACTTGGTGCGGAAGTCATCGTTTTCAATAACCAGCCGGATGGCAAAAATATCAATTTCCATTGTGGCTCCATGCACCCCGAAAGCATGTGTCAGAAGGTGGTCGAACATGATGCCCATATCGGCATAGCCCACGATGGCGATGCCGACCGCGTATTGCTTTGCGATGAAAAGGGGAACCTGATTGACGGCGACGACATCATGGCCATTGCCGCGCTGGAAATGCTGAAAGAAAAATCGCTCGTTAAAGACACCTTGGTTGCCACAGTCATGAGCAACGCCGGGTTGGAGGCAGCGATTACCGCTGCCGGCGGTAAAATGATCCGCACGGCGGTAGGCGACAAGAACGTGATTGATGAAATGCTGCGGCACGATTTCAACTTTGGCGGCGAACAGAGCGGCCATCTGATTTTCGGCGATCATGCCAGCACAGGTGACGGCCTTGTGGCGGCCCTGCAAATTCTTCGCATCATGAAAGTGCGTGGTACTACCCTTTCGCGGCTCGCCAAATGCTGGACCCGCTTCCCGCAACTCGTAACGAATGTAAGAGTGCGCGAGAAGATTCCCTTCGAGCAACTCGGCGGGTTAAACCAGCTGGTGGCCCAGGCCGAAAGTGAATTGTCATCGCAGGGCGGGCGCTTGTTGTTACGCTATTCCGGTACGGAACCCAAGGTGCGACTGCTCGTCGAAGGTCGTGACCCGGCAGTTCTGGAAAAATGGTCGCACTTGATTTGCGACCTGATTCGCGGTGCCAATCAGATGTGACGAAAAGGCGTTAACTCGGAATATACGGTGCCCTGGGATTGGCGGGATTAACAGAAATCAGTGGCGTCGTTTGCTATGGCGGATTTCAATTTCACTATGATTCAAAATGATTTTGCCGCAGCTCGGGTTACCTATCGGAAAATATCCGATAACATCGCCCGCATCATGCGTGGCCAGGCCGACGCCACGCGGCAACTCCTCGCCGCGTTGGCCGCCGGCGGGCATGTTTTGCTGGAGGATTATCCGGGCACGGGCAAGACGACGCTGGCCAAGGCGCTGGCCAAATCCATTGACGCCCAGTTTAAACGGCTCCAGTTCACCCCGGACCTGCTGCCGTCGGACATCCTCGGGGTTTCGATATTTGACCAGCGAGACCAGCATTTCCAGTTTCACGAAGGTCCGGTTTTTACGAATATCCTGCTGGCGGACGAAATCAATCGCGCCTCGCCGCGCACGCAATCCGCGCTGCTGGAAGCCATGGGCGAGGGGCAGGTCAGCGTCGAAGGCGAACGCCACAACCTGCCGGATCTGTTTTTTGTCATCGCCACCCAGAATCCGGTGGAATTTCGCGGCACCTATCCGCTGCCGGAGGCGCAGATGGACCGTTTTGCCATGCAATTCACGCTGGGCTATGTTTCACCGGCGGAGGAAGTCGCCATGCTCACTGCCCAGGAACATCAACATCCCCTGGAAGCCTTAAAACCCGTGGCTACGCTGGCCGAAGTGCTGGCGCTGAAGCGCGCGGTGGAAAACATCCGCATCAGCGAAGAACTGAAACGGTTTGCCGTGGATCTGGTGGGCGCGACGCGCACGGCCGCCGGCGTGCAACTGGGCGCCAGCCCGCGCGCCTCGATCGCGCTGATGAAAATCGCCCAGGCCCTGTCGCTTTTTGACGGGCTGGATTTTGTGGCACCGGAACAGCTGCAAAAAATTGCCGTGCCGGTTATCGCCCACCGGTTGGTGCTGGAGCCGCAAGCGCGTTTTTCCGGAGTTTCGGCGAGGGGCGTCGTGGAAGCCATACTAAAAAAAGTTCCTGTGCTCGTTTAAGCAAAAAATGCCGGATAACCCATGAAACGGGCCGCAAAACTGGTTTTTCTGGTGGAGCCGTTTTTTAAGCAATTTTGCTATAACTTTTGAAACCGCGTGACCTTGTTGTACCTGATCCTTTATCGGGCTTACCGCTTTATCAGCTGGGTGCGGTATGCGGTGCGACGACGGTTTACTCCGGCCGGCCTCTTTGTGGCCGGCGGTCTGCTGGCTGTCGGTTCCGTTGGCGTGGATGTGGAAAATACCGTCAGCTATCAGACGTTTGCCTTGCTATTGGCCTTCCTGATTTTTGCGGTCACTTGCAGTTTTTTTGCTCCGGACAAATTTTATGCCAACCGCTGCCTGCCGCGTTTGGGGACGGTGGGCCAGCCATTGACCTATGATGTCCGGGTAAAAAATCTCACCAGCCGGCCGCAAGCCGGCCTTACCTTGCTGGAGGATCTGGCCGACCCGCGTCCTTCATTTGAAGCCTGGCTCAGGTTTACACGGACAGAAAAAAAGCGTCTCCGGCACTTCCACGTAAGTCGGCCGCGACCGGCGGATCCATTCCATTTGGCCACGCTGAAGGCGGCGGAAGTGCCGGTAATGCCTCCCAACGGGGAGGCAGTCGTAGCTCTGGAACTGGTGCCATTGCGTCGCGGTCTTTTGCGATTCACCGGGGTGACCGTGGCGCGACCGGATCCCCTGGGCTTGTTTCGGGCATTCCGGAAAGTCAGGGTGCCTCAGGCGATTCTAATTCTGCCCAAACGTTATCCCGTGGCACCCATCGCCTTGCCCGGTGCGTTGAAATACCAGCAGGGTGGAGTGGCGCTGGCCGCGAATGTTGGATGCAGCGAGGAATTTGTCGCGCTCCGGGATTATCGACATGGCGATCCGCTACGGCATATCCATTGGCGCAGTTGGGCCAAAACCGGCAAGCCGATCGTGAAGGAATTTGAGGATGAGTTTTTTGTGCGGCATGCGCTGGTGCTGGACACCTTTACCGATGAGTCGGACAGCGAAATCCTGGAGGCGGCGGTGTCGGTGGCCGCCTCCTTCGCCTGCACGGTGCTGACGCAGGAATCACTGCTCGATTTGCTTTTTGTGGGCCATCAATCCTATTGTTTCACGGCTGGGCGCGGCCTGGGGCAGGCGGATCAAATGTTGGAAATCCTCGCCTCCGTCCGCAACTGCGCGGACAAGCCATTTGCGGTGCTTGAGCATTTGGTTTTGAATCATCTTTCCGTGGTGAGCGGGTGCATTATTGTTTTGCAGCGATGGGACGGGGAGCGCAAACAATTTATCGAGAAACTTAAATTGCTGGGCGTGCCGGTGATGGTCTTGCTGGTCACCAGGCCGGGCGACGGCATTTCCGGTGCCGGTGGAGATTGGCTGGACGCGCCGGGAAGTTTTCATGTTTTGGAAACCGGCAAGCTGGAGGAGGGGCTGCGAAAGCTATGAAGCCGCCGCGATTCCTGCTATTGGCCGCGCTGCTGTTCTGGGGCTGGCAATCGCAAATGCTGCTGGCCGGAGGGCTGGCGGGCGCAGTGCTGGAAGCGGCGGCGTTCAGCCGGTGGCGCTGGGAATTGGAGGAGGTTGATTTCTCCCGGATCTGGAGTTTCTGCGTGCTGCTGGTCCTGGCGATGGCGGCCTATGTATTTACCAATAACGAGGCGGGCGGCGGACTTTCCGGGCTGCAGCATGGTGCCATCCTCCACAACGCCGCCATTTCCTCCACGCAAACGGCCACCACCGTGATGCGGTGGCTGCCGTTGATCTTTTTTCCGTTCCTCGTGGCGCAGGCTTTTAACCTTCGCACCTCCATTCCATTGGCGTCGGTTTCCCTGCTGGTGCGGCGCCGGCAGCGGCGTGAAGGGCTGGCATCCAAGGTGCCATATCTGGATGTTTCCTATCCCTATTTCATGGTGTGCATTTTTTCCGCGGGGGTGCATACCAACCAGGGCTCCTATTCGTACTTTTGGGGGCAGGGAATTTTGGTTTTATGGGCCCTCTGGACGCTACGCTCCCGCCGCTACGGCGTCCAAGCCTGGGCCTTTGTGCTGGTGGCGGTGCTGGCGCTGGGTTTTCTGGGGCAATTCGGCATCACCCGGGTGGAGCGGCTGGCGCAAAACCTCAATGCCCAATGGCTGGCCCGTTTTCTGCGCAATAAAACCGACCCGCTGCAAAGCGCCACCTCCCTGGGCCAGATCGGCGAATTGAAATTATCGCCGCGCATCGTCATTCGCCTGCAACCGCGAGCTCCGGGCCGGGTTCCGGAATATTTGCGCGAAGCCAGCTATCGCAATTACCGCACCCAAAAACAGACCTGGCTGGCCGTAGGC
>CAISVF010000237.1 GCA_903888765.1 uncultured Verrucomicrobia subdivision 3 bacterium
ATCCCTGTGTATCCTTACCAATCAGTAGTCCAATAAATGGTTCCGGCTGATTGCCTTTTCTCCAGGCGATGACATCGAAAAAATTGATATTCCGCATTTTTTATCAATTATCACCTGGTCCGTGGCTCGGGCATACTGGCCGAAATGAAACCTAAAAACCCTCCTGCACCGATCACTCTTCCATTCTTCCTTCCATTCTGGTTCACCCACCGGCCGTTGGCAATGGCGGCGCTCTCCGGGCAAACAACTGAGTGACCAATCACTATGAACCAGTTTGATTCCTTCGCTGCCGGGGCAAATGTCCATCTGCTGACCCTGGCGGTATTTTCGGTTGCCACTTGCCTGGCCATCACGTTGGGGCGGCGACTGCGCGAAACGCCCGGGGAAATAAAAATGCGACAAGCCATCGGCCTCACCGGCTTGATCGTCTGGGGTGGCGGTTTGGGGCGGCGCTGGCTGCCCGGCAGTTTCTCGATTGCGGACAGTCTTCCCCTGCAATTCTGTGATGTCGCCTGTGTCGTGGCTTGCCTCATGCTTCTGACGGGGCATCGGCGAGCCCACGCGATCACGTATTTTTGGGGAATCGCGTTTTGCCTGCAGGCCTTTCTGACGCCTACCCTCAAACAAGGTCCGGCGCATCTGGATTTCTGGTTTTTCTGGATCAACCATGCGGTGATCCTGGGCGGGGCCGTTTACAGTGTCTGCGTCAGCCGTTTTCGTCCCCGGTGGAACGATTTTCTTTTCGCGGCGGCGGCAGCCACCGCCTGGCTCTGCTTCCTCGTGATCTTCGACGTTCTGACGGGAAGCAATTACGGTTTTGTGGGCAATGCCAACCCGGGCACCAAGTCCCTGATTGACTTCCTCGGCCCCTGGCCCGGCCGGTTGGTCTGGATATACCTCATGGGCCTCACGGCGCTGATGGTGCTCTGGCTCCCCTGGCGTTTTTTCCACCGGGAACCAAGTGCCAGCGGCCGCTGCGCTCAACCGGCAATATGAAAAATAATAACCACGCAAGCCGACATTTTTCGGCTGACTTCTGGCCGGGTTCGTAAAATAATACTTTATGCATGAATTGACCCACCACAACCTGACCCGGCGGTTGGTAGCGCAGGTGTCTCCACCTGCTGTATCGCCGATTTCCGAATCGGTCGGGGCGGCAAGCGCGGTCGGGTGGTAAAATTTTCCGCTGAATGGATTGCCGCTTCATTTCATCAATCATCGGAGAGAGATCAATGAGATTTTTAGAAAACCAACAATTATGTTTATGGGCGTGGCCGCGGCGGTCGTGGCTGGTTTTGTTGCTGGTGGGACTGGTGGTTCCGGGCTGCTCCATCAACCGCCTGGCCGTCAACAAGGTGGGCGATGCCCTGGCTGGCAGCGGCACCACCTTTGCTTCCGATGATGACCCGGAATTGATCAAAGCCGCGACGCCGTTCAGCCTCAAATTAATGGAGAGCCTGCTCGAGGAGAGTCCGCGCCACGCCGGACTGCTTTTTGCGGCGGCCAGCGGATTCACCCAATATTCCTATGCCTTCGTGCAGCAGGATGCGGATGAGCTGGAGGCCACGAATTGTGCTGCCGCGCAAGCCCTGCGTCTTCGCGCCGGGAAATTGTACCTGCGCGCCCGCAATTACGCGCTGCGCGGATTGGAAGTGGCGCACCCGGGTTTCACGAATGCCCTGCAAACGAATGCGGCTGCGGCCGTAAAATTATTGAAAACGAAGGATGTGCCGCTGGCTTATTGGTGCGCCGCCTCATGGTGCGCGGCAATTTCCGCCTCCAAGGACAATCCCGACCTCATTGGCGATCAGCCGAAAGCCGAAGCCTTGATGGACCGCGCGCTGGCGCTCAATGAAAGCTTCGACCACGGTGCCATCCACGCGTTCTACATCACTTACGAAATGAGCCGGGCGGGCGCGACGGGTGATCCCGTGGCCCGGTCGCGACAGCATTTTGACCGGGCGGTGGCTTTGAGCGATGGCCTGCTGGCCGGGCCCTTGGTCTCCTGGGCCGAGGCGGTTTCCTTGCAAAAGCAGGATTACGCCGATTTCAAGGCCAAATTGGAACAGGCGCTGGCCATTAATCCCGACGCGAAGCCCGCCTGGCGGCTCGCCAATCTGGTGATGCAGCGCCGGGCGAACTGGCTGTTGTCGCGCTCGGATGAATTGTTTTTGACGAAACCCGCGCAACCCTGAACCATAAGCTGCATCATGAAAATCAATTTGCCCTCATTCATCGGCACCCTGCTGGCCTGCCTGGTCCTCACCAGCGCCCTGCCCGCCCGTGCCCAGGAAAAGGCCGTGCGCATCAATCTGGGCACGCTCGCGCCGCGTGGCTCGGTTTATCATCAAGCCCTCCAGGCCATGGCCGAGCAATGGCATAAATCACCCGGCGGGGTGAAACTGGTCGTTTATCCCGACGGCACGCAGGGCAGCGAGGCGGATATGGTGCGGCTGATGAATGTGGAGGCCTTGCAGGCCGGGCTGCTCACGGCCGTCGGCTTGTCCAAGATCGAACCCGGGGTGGTCGGTTTGCAATACACTCCGATGATGTTCCGTGATTTGCGGGAACTGGATGCGGTGCAGGAAAAACTGCATCCGCTTTTGGAAAAGCGACTCCTGGACAAGGGCTATGTGGTCCTCTTCTGGGTGGATGCCGGCTGGATCCGGTATTTCTCCAACCAGCCGCTGACCGTGCCGGAAGATTTGCAGCGCTTGAAGACCTTTGTCTGGGCGGGGGACGTCGCGCAAATGGATATGATGCGCAAGGCGGGCTATCGGCCTGTGGGGCTGGAGACCGGCGACATTTTGCCCGGTTTGAAAACGGGTCTGATTGATACCGTCGCTGTGCCGCCGATTTTTGCCCTGGCCGGCCAACTGGATATTAACGCGCCGCACATGCTGGATTTGAACTGGGCGCCCCTCATCGGTGCCTGCGTGGTAAAGCAGTCGGCCTGGCAAAAAATTCCCGCCGCCACCCGCGCCGCCCTGTTGGAGGCGGCGGCCAAGGCGGGTACCGATATTCAGGCCAGCAGCCGCAAGGAAAGCGACCTGGCCGTCGCCGCGATGAAAAAGCGCGGACTGAAAGTCCATACCATCACCCCTGAAGTTGAGGCCAAGTGGCGCGCCGGTGCGGAAGCGCTTTATCCCGAGATCCGCGGACACATGGTGCCGCCGGATATTTTTGATGAAGTGACGCGGCTGGTGAAAAGTTATCGCGCCGCCCCGGAAAAATCCACCGGCAGCGCCGCGCCCGCCCCGGCCCAGAAGCCATCATGACCATCCCGACCACCCTGGCGGCTGCCAACCAAGACCAGCCGGTCTCCTGGTGGCGTCGCAGCCTGTGCGGCGCAGAAAATCTGTTTGTCATTGTGCCGCTCGCACTGGCGGTGGTGCTGCCCTTGTTGGAGATTGTCCTGCGCCGTTTTCATTCGGGCATCAGTGGCTCCACCATTCTGGTTCAGAACGCCACCCTGATCCTCGGCATGGCCGGTGCCGCCATCGCCGCGCGCGAAAAACGCTTGCTGACGTTTTCGTCCCTGTCAGGATTTCTCAAGGGCCGGGTCAAAACCGTGGCCCAAATCATCAGCAGCGGCTCGGCGGCGGCTATCTGCGCGTTTCTGTGTACCGCCAGCATCCGGTTTGTGCTTTCCGAAAAGACCGGCGGTGAGCAATTGGTTTACCACTTGCCCGTCTGGCTGTTTGAGTTGGTGTTGCCCATCGGCTTCGGGCTGATCGCCCTGCGGCTCGTTTGGCATGCTTCGGAGACTGGCACCGGACGCGTGGCGGCATTGCTGGTAGCGGCGCTGGTGGCGGGCATCGGGACCCAGCCTATGATAGATCCGGCCAGGCTGGTCGTGCCGGCCTTGGTGACGCTGCTGCTGGTCACGATTCTGGGTGCGCCGGTTTTCACGGCCATCGGCGGCGCGGCTTTGATTTTATTTTGGGGCGAGCAATTGCCCATTGCCACGATTCCACTCAAACATCATTCCCTGGTCACCAGCCAGTCCCTGCCGACCATTCCCCTGTTCACGCTGGCCGGATATTTTCTGGCGGAAAGCGGCGCCTCCCGCCGACTTGTCCGGGTGTTTCAGTCCTGGTTCGGTTCTTTCCGTGGCGGGCCGGCGATTGTCACGGCCCTGGTCTGCGCGTTCTTCACCTCGTTTACGGGTGCCTCCGGCGTCACCATCCTGGCGCTGGGCGGATTGCTGCTGCCGGTTTTGCGCTCCGCCAGTTATTCGGAGCGCGACTCGCTGGGGCTGCTGACCGGCGCGGGTTCGCTGGGCCTCTTATTTCCGCCAAGCCTGCCGGTGATTCTGTATTCCATCGTCGCCGGAACGGCGGTCGCCAATTCGGGGTCCGCCGATGTCAACAGCGTGACGATGGAGAAGATGTTTCTTGGCGGTTTGCTTCCCGGCGTGCTCCTGGTGGTGCTCACGGCGTGGTGGGGCATCCGCCGCCAGCCGCGTGACGCGGCACCGCTGCAAAAATTTGCCGGTCGCGAGGCGCGTCAGGCCCTGACCGAGGCGAAATGGGAACTGTTGCTGCCGGTGGTGGCGCTGGTGGCCCTGTTCGGCGGGTTTGCCACGCCGGTCGAAGCGGCGGCGCTGACCGCCGGCTTCGCCTTTTTCATCACCACGGTGGTGCATCGTGATTTGCATGTTTTCAAAGATGTGCCGCGCGTGATGACCGAGTGCGGCCTGCTGGTGGGCGGGGTGCTGTTGATTCTCGGCGTGGCGCTGGGTTTCACGCATTACCTCGTCCAGGCGCAGATTCCTGACCAGCTCGTGGAATGGTCCACCCACGCCGTGAAGAATAAATGGCTGTTCCTGCTGGGCCTCAATGTGGTTCTTATCTTCATCGGCGGCCTGATCGAAATCTATGCGGCCATCGTCGTCGTGGTGCCACTTTTAGTGCCGGTGGGCATCGCGTTGGGACTCGACCCCGTGCATCTGGGGATCATTTTCCTGGCGAACATGGAACTGGGATTCCTGGCCCCGCCGGTCGGCTTGAATCTCCTGCTCGCCTCGTACCGTTTCAACAAACCGATGCTGGAAGTCATGCGCGCCGCCCTCCCGATGCTGCTGATCCTGTTCATCGGCGTCCTGCTGATCACCTACTTTCCGCCCCTGACGACCTTTTTACCCGGGCTGGTTAAATAGGCCGGCAGCATACCTGCGCCAGGAAGTTCCTGAGCATTCCGGGACCAGTTCCCAGCCGCCCATTGGCAGCGCCGAGGACTATGGCAAACACTTACACTACCGCGTAGTTTTCAAACCAGGAATGTTTCATCCTAAAAACTGCCGTTGAGCTGAACCGCGAACCACGCGAACCACGCGAAAGGGAAGGCTGAGAGGGGAGTCCGCCGTACCAAAAACGCTTCCCTCAGTGAGTGAACGGTTCCCGCCCGCAAAGCTGCGGCACTTTGGCGTATTCCGCTTATTTTGCGGTTTCAACTCCGGAATTTAGGTTCATTTTGAGCGATTGGTA
>CAISVF010000238.1 GCA_903888765.1 uncultured Verrucomicrobia subdivision 3 bacterium
AATAATACCGGGGTAAGCGGTGCCATCAATTTCCAAACCAATACCACTGGCGGATCGAAATTCTATCGCATTAAATTCTAATCTGATTCCACTCCCTTCAGCCCCGGCAGGTAAATACCTGCCGGGGCTTTGCCTTTTAGATAAAACCGATTACCCATCCGATTACCCATCCGATTACCAAAAATTACTAAAATCCACCATCGGACGCATCCCGGTCAGCCGTTCCCACAAAAATCACCTCCGTTGTACCTCAGCAAGGGCCGTTCCACTCAGCGCCAAATAATCACGCTAAGGTTTTGGGGTCATTTGATAAGAATATGTTAATTCTTGACACTTGATATCGAATCAAGTAGTTTCCTTACTATAAGAGGAGATTCCTCGTACGGTAAATGAAACCCATTTTGGCGCACTGGCCCGCGAGCCACTCCCAAAAAAACACTGATCAAAATGAAAATAACCAAACCAAAAACCCGGAAAATCACCCCGCTCACCATTGCTTCCAAATCCTCGGCAACTAAGCCCGCCGCCATAAAAGCAACCGCGACCAAACCAGCCGTTGCTCCCGCCCGCCCGGCCACCCGCAAAAAGGTGCCAGCAGCAGCCAAACCTGTCCGCCCGCGTGCAAAGGGCGTGGTGGCAACCGCGCCAAAACCTGCGACCATTGCCCCGGCTTCCACATCCTTCTCTATTCCGCCAGCTACTCCAAAAACCAATTCCACCCCTGCCCCTCGTCCGGAAATAACCACCGAAGCCATTGCTGCCCGCGCCTATTCGCTCTGGGAGCAATTCGGCCGCCCGCAAGGTCGTGATGAGGAATTCTGGCTGCTGGCGGAAAGTCAGCTTAAATCTTCCCCGTTGCCTACCGCGTAAATGCTGGAGAGATAAAAACGACGCAAGGAAGTCCTTGCGTCGTTGCTTGTGTAACTGAATTCGGAGCCGCTTATTTCTTGTGGCGACGCTTCACGTTGAGCTGCGTGGTGGCATGAATAAGTGCGGCATGAACCGTGGCGGCTTCTTCGTCGCTTAATTTTTGGGAAAGGCGGGACTCGGCTTTCTTCTGGGCTTCCTCCGCCTTGACCTCATCAATATCATCGGCCTTGACGGCCATATCGGTAAGCACCGCCACCCGCTCGCCGGTGATTTGTACAAATCCTTCACCGACGGCGAGAAAAATATTTTTCCCCTCCTTGCGGACCGTAATCTCCCCGGCGGCAAGCTGCGTCATTACCGGTTCGTGCCCGGGCAAAATGCCTAGCTCGCCTTCAATTCCGGCCAGCGTCACCATCTCCACATTTTCGGAGAAGACTTTTGCTTCCGGGGTAACAATTTCCAGTTGGAGCGTGTAGGCCATTATTCTTTGATTTCGTCAATGCCGCCCTTCATGTAGAAATTCTGTTCGGGCACGTCGTCGTGTTTGCCTTCGAGAATTTCCTTGAAGGCGCGAACGGTTTCCGCCACGGGCACTTGCTTGCCTTCGCGACCAGTGAAAACCTGGGCCACGGTGAAGGGCTGGCTCAAAAAGCGCTGGATTTTGCGCGCCCGATAAACGGTGAGTTTGTCATCCGGGGAAAGCTCATCCATGCCGAGAATGGCGATGATGTCCTGCAAATCCTTGTAACGCTGCAGAACTTTCTGCACGCCGCGAGCCACGTCATAATGCTCCTGTCCCACAAATTCCGGTGCCAGGGCACGAGAGCTGGAAGAGAGCGGATCCACGGCCGGAAAAATACCTAGTTCCGCAATCGAACGTTCCAACACGATCGTCGCATCCAAGTGGGCAAAGGTCGTGGCCGGAGCGGGGTCCGTCAAGTCGTCGGCCGGAACGTACACCGCCTGAAAGCTGGTAATGGAACCCTTCTTGGTGGAAGTAATACGTTCCTGCAAGTCACCCATTTCAGCGGCCAAGGTCGGCTGGTAACCTACGGCGCTCGGCGTGCGGCCTAGCAAAGCGGAAACCTCGGAGCCGGCCTGCGAGAAGCGGAAAATGTTGTCCACGAACAGGAGCACGTCCTGGTTCTTTTCATCGCGGAAATACTCGGTCACGGCCAGGGCGGAAAGCGCCACGCGCAGACGAGCCCCGGGCGGCTCGTTCATCTGGCCATATACCAGGCCGATTTTCGAGCCTTCTTCGATGATGGGCAAACCATTTTCCCCCTTCACCGGATGGCCTTTGGCGTCTTTTTTTACCTTGATGACGCCGGCCTCAATCATTTCGTTGTACAGATCGTTGCCTTCGCGGGTTCGTTCACCCACCCCGGCAAACATCGAAATACCGCCATGCAGCTTCGCGATGTTATTAATGAGCTCCATGATGACCACGGTCTTGCCTACGCCAGCCCCACCGAAGGCGCCGACTTTACCACCCTTGAGGAAGGGACAGATCAAATCAATCACCTTGATACCGGTGGTCAGAATCTGCGGTGATGTGGACTGGTCCACCAAGGCGGGTGCGGCCCGATGAATCGGATAAAACTTGTCGGATTTCACCGGCCCCTGCTCATCCACCGGGTCACCCGTGACGTTAAACACGCGGCCCATCACCCCTTCGCCCACGGGCATGGAAATGGGCAGGCCAGTGTCCGTGACTTCGTAGCCACGCTTCAAGCCTTCGGTCGTGCTCATGGCCACCGCCCGCACCCAGTTGTCGCCGAGGTGCTGCTGCACTTCGAGCGTCAGCTTGGTTTGGCCCTGGCCAGGCATGTCATAGCTGACCGTCAGCGCGTTGTAAATCGCGGGAAGCTGTCCGGCGAACTCGACGTCCACCACGGGGCCGATGATTTGAACGATTTTACCTTTGCTCATGTTCTTAAAATTTTGCGTTACTGGGTTCAACCGACCGCCATCTGCGCAGTGGTGATTTCCAAAAGTTCCTTGGTGATGTTCGCCTGGCGCAACTTGTTGTATTCGAGCGTCAGGTCTTTGATGATTTGCTTGGCGTTATCCGTGGCGTTCTTCATCGCCACCATGCGGGCGCTCTGCTCGCTGGCTTTCGTCTCCAGCAAAATCTGGTGCATCTGGAAATTCAAGCTATGGGGCAAAAGTTCCCCCAGCACGGATTCCTCATCCGGCTCAAATTCAAATATTTCCGCCGGACTGTGCTCCGCCAGCGCTTTGGTCGGAGCATTCAAGCCGGCGCTAGCGGCGGCGAGCTTGCCGATGGGCAAAAAGGGAATCAACTGCGGCTGCTGGGTCAAAGTGTTGACAAAACGCGGAAATAAAATATCCACGGCATCCACCTCTTCCTTCAGGAACATTTGCTGCACAAATTTGGAAATCGCCCGTGCTTCCGTGAACTCGGGGGTATCCTTGTAACTGAACTCTGCAGCCAGCGTTCGCCGGGTGCGCGCGATGAACTGCGCAGCTTTTTTACCGGCGGTGATGAATACCGTGTTTTTTTCCAGCTTGCTTACCTCGCGAAACAAATTGCTGTTCAACCCGCCGCATAACCCGCGGTCCGAGCTGACTAAAATTACTGCCCGTTTGGACGACGGACGCGGCTGCATCAGGGGATGGGAAAATCCCACCATTCCCTCCGCCGCCTTCGCCATGATTTCATTCATCAATTGCGCGTAAGGCCGCCCCACGAGCGCCGCCTGCTGCGCCTTGCGCATCTTGGCAGCGGCCACCATTTGCATCGCCTTGGTGATCTGGGCGGTGTTCTTGACCGACTTGATGCGTCGGCGTATGTCGCGCGTGCTGGCCATGAATATTGATCAGCGGTAGGTCTGCTTGAATTCCGTCACCGCTGTCTTCAGTTCCGCCCCAATGGCATCGCTGATGGCCTTTTCATTCCGGATTTTCAGGAGCAAATCAGCTTTGCGGGTGGCGAAGAAATCCACCAGCTTGATCTGAAAATCCTTCACTTTTTCCACGCCCACATCATCAAAAAAGTTGTTCTGGGCAGTCCACAGAACCAGCACCTGAACTTCCACCGCCAATGGGTTGTACTGGTTTTGCTTGAAAATCTCAATGATGCGCTTGCCGCGTTCGAGCAGCGCCTGTGTCTTGGCATCCAGATCCGAGCCGAATTGTGCAAATGCCGCCAGTTCCCGGAACTGCGCCAGATCACCTTTGATACGACCGGCCACCTGCTTCATGGCCTTGATCTGCGCGGCTGAACCCACGCGGGAAACCGACAAACCGACGGAAACTGCCGGGCGCACGCCTTGATAGAACAAATCGGTTTCCAGATAAATCTGTCCGTCCGTGATGGAAATCACGTTGGTGGGAATGTAAGCCGAAACGTCACCGGCTTGCGTTTCAATAATCGGCAGCGCCGTCAGGGAACCATTGCCATATTTTTCGGAGACTCGCGCGGAACGTTCCAACAAACGGCTGTGGAGATAAAACACGTCCCCGGGATACGCTTCACGACCGGAAGGACGCTTCAAAATCAGCGAAACCTGACGGTAAGCCACCGCGTGCTTGGAAAGATCATCATAGATGATGAGGGCATCCATGCCATTGTCCATGAACCATTCGCCAATCGCCGCGCCGGCGAAAGGAGCGAGATATTGATTGGAGGCGGAGTCCGAGGCGGAAGCTGCCACGATGACAGTATAGGGTAGCGCACCCGCTTCTTCCAGCACTGCGATCACGCGGGCGATGTTCGACTGCTTCTGGCCAACCGCCACATAGATGTTGTAAATCGGACGGAAATCCTTGTCCCCGGCTGCCTCGGCTGCCTTGTTGATGCGCGCCTGATTGATCATGGTATCCACGCCAATCGTGGTCTTGCCCGTGCCACGGTCGCCGATGATCAATTCGCGCTGGCCACGGCCAATCGGAATCATCGCGTCAATCGCCATGATACCGGTCTGCACCGGCTGGCTCACAGGTTTGCGTCGGATGATGCCGGGCGCGATTTTTTCCACCGGATAAAACGTGGATTCTTTGATGGGGCCTTTTCCATCCAGCGGCTGGCCCAGCACATTGACCACGCGGCCCAGCATGCCCTTGCCCACCGGAATCTGCAGCAATTTGCCGGTGGTGCGGACTTCCGAGCCTTCCTTGATCTTGGTGTAATCGCCGAGAATGATCGCGCCGACTTCGGTTTCTTCCAGGTTGAGCGCGAGGCCGATAACTCCGCTGCCGAAATCGAGCATCTCGTTGAGCATGGTGTCCGTGAGGCCCTCAATCTTGGCCACGCCGTCACCGATTTCACGCACGACACCGACGTTCTGTTTTGCCGTCGCAGTCTTGGAACCTGCGATCTGGGCTTCAATTTCCTGTAACAAATTACTCATAGAATCCGGTTAAAAACTTTGCTGCAATTTTTCCAAACGCGTTTTCACGCTGCCATCGTAAAGATCGCTGCCCACTTGAATGCGCAGCCCGCCAATCAGCGACGGATTTACGAAATATTGTATGTCCAGCCCCGCTCCGTAATGCTTTTCCAGGCTTGCCTGAATCTCCGTCTGCTGAACCGGGGTCGTCGCCACGGCGTTTTCCACGCGCGCCGTGCGCTTGGCCACATCCAGTTTCACCAGCCGATGCAGGCGGGAAAGAATTTCCACATAGCCGCGCGGCTTCTTGTCGCCCAGGAGCGCTACCACCTGGCGCACGCGATTCTCGTCCAGCCGGCCGCCCGCGAGACACACGCGGAACAACTGCCGGGCATCGCGCTGGGCTTGTTTGGAAATCTTCATGCTGCCAGCTTAGGACAATTGCTTTTGTGTTTCGGCGGCGAGCCGGGTTTGATCCTCGGTGGTGAGCACCTTTCCCGTGACCGTCATGGTGGTCTGCACCACCAGCCGACCCACTTCCCGCTTCAATTCCGCCAGCGTAGCCGCCCGTTCCTGCGCAGCCGCTTCCCGCGCCTTGGCAATGATCTGCTCCGCCACGGTAATGGCTTTTTGCGATTCCAGTTCCGTCACGCGCGAGGCCGCTGCCCGGGCGTCAGCAATGATCTTGTTGGCCAGTTCGCCGGCGTCGGTCAGGATTTTCTGCCGCGCGCTCTCCGTCTGGGCCAGTTGACTGCTGATTTTCTCCGCGTTGGCCATGCCTTCGGCGATCTTCGCCTTCCGCGCTTCCAGAATCGTGAAGACGGGCTTGAAGGCAAAGCGCTTGAGCACCAGCAACATCACGGAGAAGCAGATCAACTGAATGATCAGCTTCTGCCATTGTATGCCGAGCATTTCGAGCGTCTCGTTCATGCGAGCCTCAAATTAGTGGGCTTTGCCGAGCACGAAGGCCACGATGGCGGCACCTTCCGCGAGGGCGATGCCGAGAATCATGATGGCGAAAATTTTGCCGAAGGTGCCGGGGTTGCGGCCGATGGCCATGGCCGCGCCGGCGGCGGCGATGCCGATGCCGATGGCGGCGCCACCGAATGCCAGACCGACGTGTACGTTTCCAATTGTTTCTGCGAGCATCATATGTTTTCTATTTTATGGTTTCAGTTTCTCGCAACCGTTCGCCGAAAGGTCTCCCGGTTGCAAATTTACACTCAGTGGCTGTGTTCCTCGTCCGAGTGCGAACACAAAGTGCCCACAAACGCCAGGGTTAGCATGGCAAACACAAAGGCCTGCACAACCGCCACGAATAATTCAAAAAAGTAAAACGGCAGCGAAATCGCCAGCCCCACGATGAAGGGCTTGGTGGTCATCATCATCGCCAGCAGGCTTTCGCCCGCAAAAATATTGCCATAAAGACGCACTGCCAGCGCCAGCGGACGAACAAACACAATGGACAGTGTTTCCATCAAACCCACGAATAAAAACATCAAAAACAACAGCGGATAAACCCATTTATTCGCCTCCACCTTAACCCCGAAAACGTGCTTGATCAAACCCAGCGGACCATTGTAGCGCAATGCCCAGACGAAGCTCATTACCAGGAAAATCGCAGCCATGACGACCGTCATATTGGCATCCGCCGTGGCCGGCCGCAGCAGCGGACGCTCCGCATGCTCAATGGCGAAGGGCAATGAACTGAAGGCTGTCCCCTTCTCCGCAGCCGGACCGAAACCGATGCTGCCCACCCCCGGCAATAGCCCCAGCAGATTGGAGGTCAGTGCGAAAAAGAAAAAAGTGACCGCTACCGGAAAAACCCACCGCGAAACCTTCGGCTCCAAAATGACGCTGGACAGGTTATCCCACCCTTCAATCATGGCTTCCAGCAGATTTTGCAAACCGGAAGGAACTTCGTTCATTTTGCGGGTGGCGAGGCGCACAAACACACAAAGGGTAATCACCGCAATCCACCCGAAGATCATGGAGTTGGTGACCGGCAGCGGCCCGATATGAAACATCGTTGGCGCGTATTCCGTCACCAGGGGAGCCGCATTTTCACCGGCCGCCTTGGCCGCTTCCGCGACTGGAGCCGCCGCGGTCGCTTCCGCGCGCAGCCCCGCCGCCGGGCCAGCCAGCAAAAGCGCCAACGTCAACATGAATTTGTAAAAACGGTTCACAAAAATAATTTTCAGCCAATCCGACGTCAAAAAAATTCAACCGGCAGAAAGCCACGGAGCGTCAGAGCCGCGAATATTGCTCCATCGTGAAAAAATTCACAAGGATTTTCTGAAAAATTTTCACTTTAATTAATGTGATTTCACACGGTAAATCCATCAATTAATGTTATCGGCAGCACGCCTTCTCCCCGCAATTTCCGGAGGCTCAACGCCTCGTGCCGTTTGGCCAGCCGTTGCCCGTTTTCATCCAGCATCAGCGCGCAGTGAAAAAAGTCCGGCGGGGAAAATCCCAGCGCCCGGTACAGCAGCAGTTGCCGGGCGGTGCTGATGAGCAAATCTGCGCCGCGCACCACTTCGGTGATGCCCATCGCCGCATCATCCACCACACAGGCCAGTTGATACGACGGCAGCCCGTCCGGCCGCCAGACCACGAAATCGCCAAAATCCTCCCCGGCCACAAATTTATGAGGCCCCAGATTCTGGTCTTGAAACGCGATCTCCGCTCCATCCGGCACGCGAAAACGCCAGCAGAATTTCGCCTTTTTCAGGTTTGATTCCCTCAGGTCCCGGCAGGTCCCCGGATACACCAGTTCATCATCCGCCGCGTGCGGAGCCGTGACCGCCGCTTGAATGTCTTTGCGCGAGCAACTGCACGGATAAATGAAACCTCCCATGCGCAATGTTTCCAGCGCGGCGGCATAGAGATCCATCCGCTCCCCCTGATTATATGGGGCAAACTTCCCGCCCAAATCCGGCCCCTCGCTCCAGACCAGGCCCAGCCACCGCAAATCTTCCAGCATCGCCTCCACAAAATCCATTTTGAACCGGGTGGAATCCAAATCGTCATTCCGCAATATAATTACCCCGCCGCACTGCCGCGCCCGCTGCTGGGCTATCCAGAAAGTCCGCGCATGGCCAAGATGCAAATATCCCGTTGGTGAGGGAGCCAACCGACCGCGATATGGGGCTCTGGCTGCCAGCCTGACTGGCTCTACTGGATTGATCAAAGCTGTCACGGATGCAAAGCAAACCTGCTACCCGGTGGGAAAGATGAGTTTCCTTCCCACGGACCAAAAGCTGTGACCGTGGTAAAAAGCACCCACTGCATCGCCTTAAAGTTGTCAGTTGCGTTCATTTCCGTTGGATATGAATTCGTTTGTATCAAAATAGCGCGTCCATAATCAAACCATTTCCCCTTGACCGCGCCCGGATCAATCTTGTATTTTTTTATAATCTTACACCAACAATGAAAACAAATCGTCCTAACCAATGCATTCGTAGCCTGCGCAAAATTATCGGCCAGCCACAAACCGAATTTGCCCTCACGTTGGCGTATCCCAACCTGCAGTGGCGAGTTGGGAGATGGTCCCAAACATGCCACCAGCGGTTGAACCCAATCGTAGCGTCCTTACCCCCTTCCCTCGCGATTACAAATTAGCCGAGTGCATTCTTGCCAAAAAAATGCTAATATGAAAAAATACCTCCAATATTTGGCCAATTTTTGGCCGTAGCTGGTAACTCTTGAATCAAGAACCACGGCCATATAACCCATAGTATTGCTATCAATATGGTTCATCCCGACACGGAATTGCGTTTCGTCAGCCCGGTAATCGGCTTCGGCGTCTTTGCCACCAAGCGCATTCCCTGCGGCACCATCACTTGGGCACTCGACACGCTCGACCAGCGGTTCTCCTCCGGCGAGATCGCCACCCTGCCGCCCTATGCCCGGGCCCAACTAGAAAAATATGCCTATGTTGACGGCCGTGGCGATCATGTGTTGTGCTGGGATCATGCGCGTTTCTTTAATCATTCCTGCTCGGCGAATTGCCTGAGCCTCGGTTATGATTTTGAACTTGCCGTACGCGACATCGCCGCCGGCGAAGAGTTGACCGATGACTACGGAGCCCTTAATCCGACTACCCCTTTTGACTGCCGCTGTGGGGACAAAGCCTGCCGCCGTCAGGTCTTGCCCGATGATTCAACCCGGTTGGCCGCCCTTTGGAACGCGCGCGCGCGCGCGGCTTTTTTCCTGATTCGCACCGTGCCGCAGCCACTATGGGAAGTTCTCTGGGAGCGCGCGGCCGTCGAAGCAGCACTCGATGATGCCGAGCGCCTGCGCCCGAATCACCACCACTTCCGATCAGCTCCGGCCGACCACGCTTGGAGCCGGACTTCCGTTAGCCAGGCATGAGCCTTGGGGCTTATGTCCTTCGTCTGCTCTGCTGGTTTAAGGAGTACCGGCTGGAGGCTGTTGCTATTGCCGGCTGTCTTTGCTTGGAGATGGCCTTCAACGCATTCGTTCCGCTGGCGTTTCAACGGCTCATTGATGATGCCATCATCCCGCGCAATACCCTTATTCTCGTCCGCATTCTGATAGTTCTTGGCATCGCCACCGTCCTCACCACGGCGGCTGGCGTGGTCGGCGACTACCTTTATGCGCGACTCGCAAGTGGGGTGCTCGGCGGCATCCGGCAGCGGCTGTTCGATCATCTCCAGTCACTCTCGGCGGCGTTCTACCTGAAATATTCTGCGGGGGAAATCTCTGCCCGCTACTCGACCGATCTCGCCAGCGTCGAGCAGACCCTCGCCTCTTGGATTCCCTGGGGCTGGAAGCCCGCCTTGGATGTCGTCGGCTTCAATGTGGTCATGTTCACCGTTGACTGGCGACTCGCGCTGCTCGCGCAGTTGCTTTGGCCAATGGTCTGGCTGGGGCCTCGTTTCTTCGCCCCGTTTGCCGGCGTCGCGGCCGAGCAGCGCAAAGCCAAAGAAGCCGCCATTCTCACCGCCGTTGATGAGGCGACCGCCGGCCACAAGGTTGTCCGCGCCTTTGGGCTATCGGCCAGCATGAGCGAGCGCTTCGCCGGGAAAGTGCAGTCCCTCGCGCTGACTTCCCGGCGGGGCGCGCTTTTCAACTCCGCCCTCGAGCGGTCCGCCAGCGTCGGGATTCTGCTCCTCCAGATCCTCGTCCTCGGTGTCGGCGCTGCCCTGGCTTTCCATGGCAAGATCTCGGTCGGCGGGCTCGCCGCATTCTATTCAGTGTTTCTGGCACTGTCTAATTCGCTGCTTTACCTCGCCCAGTATTCAACCTCATTGATTAACTCCGCTGCCGGTCTCGTCCGGATTGAGGAGTTGCTGAACCACCGTTCCGACGTATCCGATGCACCCGATGCCGTGGCTTTACCGCCTTTCCATGACGCCATTCGCATCTGTAACTACAGTTATATGCCCGAGGCGCATCGCCGTATTCTTGACCATGTTTCGCTGACCATCCGGCGAGGCGAATCGGTTGCCTTCGTTGGTCCGTCCGGCTCTGGCAAAACCACCCTGCTCAACGCCATCATGCGTTCTTTCGATCCCCACGAGGGAAGCGTCGAAATCGACCATCACGATCTGCGCCGAGTCACCTCCCCATCATGGGTTGCGCAGAGCGCCGTCGTCTTTCAAGACACATTCCTCTACCACACCACGATCCGTGAGAATGTCCGCCTCGGTCGCCTTGGTGCCTCTGATGACGAAATCGTGGCCGCTTGCCGCGATGCCGAGATCCACGACATTATCATGGCCAAACCTCATGGTTATGATTCACCCGTCGGCGAACGTGGATCCCTTCTCTCGGGGGGACAAAAACAGCGCCTCGCTATCGCGCGCGCGCTGTTGCGCAATCCGCGCATCCTTTTTCTTGACGAAGCCACCTCTGCTCTCGATCCCGGCACCGAAATTGCAATCAATGAAACCTTGGCACGGCTCGCCAAGGGCCGCACGGTTCTTGCCGTGACGCATCGCCTTGCTTCCACCACCAGCTGCGACCGCATCTATGTGATGGAACATGGCCGGGTTGCTGAATCAGGCACGCACGCCGAGTTGCTCGGCCAAAATGGCCTCTATGCATCGCTCTGGCGCAAACAGGAAGGCATTCGCACCAGCGACGATGGCTCCCGTGCTGAGATCACCATCGAGCGGCTGAAACAATTCAGCCTCCTGTCCCAACTCGACGATGCGTTGCTCGGCGAACTGGCCTCGGCCCAGTTCGCCACCGAAAATGTCCCCGCCGATCGGGAGGTCGTGGTCGAGGGTGACCACGGCGATAAATTTTATATCATCGCTCGCGGCAAAGTAGAATTAATCAAGCGCGATGCTTCTGGGCATAATCAAGTGGTGAAGGTGCTCGGGAGCGGTGATAATTTCGGTGAACTCGCGCTGCTCCGCAATGCTCTGCGCTCGGCGACGGTCCGCACTCTGGTGCCCTGCATCTTTCTTACCTTGCAGCGACGCCAATTTCAAAATCTACTCGAACATTCCCCTACCGTTCGAGCTGCCATCCTGGCCCAAGAGATTGAACGGACGACCACCTCGTAAAACCGGACGCGGTTGGCCAGGTTCGCGAGCTAGACGACGAATTCTAATTCCTGCCGATGCGGAATCAAGCCACGTTCGAAGGCCTGGCCGAGGAATCGGCGGATGGATTCCCGCCCCTTCTCGCCGTAGTCGAGCGTCCAGTGATTGACATACATGCCCACAAATTTATCCGCAAGGTCGCGTCCCATGTCCCGGGCGTACTGCAAGGCGTGCAGCACCGCTTCCGGGCGATGATCCAGACTGTATCGGATGCTGGCCGTAAGCGTGTCGGAAATTTTTTTACGCGTGGCCAGGTCGAACCGCTTGTGAATAACATTCCCGCCGAGCGGCAGGGGTAAACCATCGTTTTGTTGTCCCCACCAGACGCCGAGATCCTCGCACACCACCAGCCCTTCATTTTGATAAGTCAACTGGCCTTCGTGAATGATGAGGCCGATTTCCGCCACGCCGTTTTTTACGGCGGCAAAAATCTGGTCGAACGGCACGACCACATAATCGAATTCACGGGCCGGTTTGCCCAGCCAGAGCTGCAGGGCCAAAAACGCGCTGGTCATGGTGCCCGGCACGGCGATTTTTTTGCGCGCAATGTCGGCGCGGGAAAATTTCTGCCGGGCCACGAGCATCGGCCCATAGCCATCCCCCATGCTGGCGCCGCTGGGCAGGAGGGCGTATTGATCGGAGACGTAGGCATAGGCGTGAATGCTCACTGCGGTAATATCCAGTTCACCGCGGGTGGCCCGCTCATTAAGGGTCTGAATATCCTGCAGTATGTGGTGAAACTCAAAGCCGTGCGTAGGGATTAGATCCTTGGCCAGGGCGTAAAACATGAAGGCATCGTCCGGATCGGGCGAGTGGCCAAGCGTCAGCATCGTGCGTTGCATTCCCCAAAATAAACCAGGCCGGAAGCGGTGTCACGACGAGAAAAAGGGGAGCCGGTAAATGGCTTGCCGCGAATGCCGCAGCTAAATGGGTAGTGAGCATTCCTTGGGCGAAAGCAGACCATCATCCACCTATTGACCTTCAAGTCTTGTTAAGACCGTCGCCCGCGCCTTGCCATAATCCAGCCGCAGTCGGCCACCACCTCCTTGAAAAGCGTGGCCAATTTACGGGCAAACCAGCAGGCGCGGGCGTTTCGGTGCTCCTCCTTGGTGTTCTTTCAGCCAACTGCGAAAGTCACCCCCAGCAACTTTCGGAATCAACTGGTTCCCCACCCAAAACGTAACCAACAACCGACTGATGAGTTAGCAATACCCATGCCAACCATATCCAAGCGGAAAAAGACCGTAATTATCTGGAAAATGGCCACAAGGAAAGCCGACGCCCCAAGAAGGGGTGGCTATTTTTTTACAGGATGATGATTTCCAGCCCCTCCTCTGCAAGAAAAGGGCAGCCAGAATGGCAGATTATCCACCTACTCCAGAGCCAGCCTGACCAGAGACCATAGCCGACCTGGGTGAAAAACCATTATTCCGGTTTCACCAGGGAAATCACGCAGGCATCCGGTTTCAGATATTTCTGCGCAACCGCCCGGGTTTCTTCAACCGTCACCGACTCGTATTTGGCATCGTCCATTTCGCTGCGCTGCCAGCCCAGGCCGTACAGCTCGTCAAGCGCGGTGGTAGAGGCGAGGTTTCCCAGATCAGCGCGGGCGATTTTCTTCTGCCCGATAATTTTAGCTTTGGCGCGCTTCAATTCTTCCGCCGTAACCCCTCCGGTGCGAAGCAACTCGGCCTCCTTAAGCAACTCGGCTTCCACTTGAGCGACCTTCGCCGGCTCAGTGCCGGTGTAAAACGCGAAATAGCCGGGCACCAGGCCGGTGAAATTCTGCGCTCCGACATAGTAAGCGAGGCCAAGCTGTTCGCGAATACGTAAAAACAGCCGCGAGCCAAGGTCGCTGCAGCATTCCTGCAGGAGATCGAGGGCGTATTTGTCGTCCGCGTCCATGGCGGTGCCAGGGAACCCGATGACCAGCACGGCCTGCTTCTTATCCCGGAATTCCTCCACCCGGTGCGAGAGCGGAGAAAAAGTGCCAGCGGTGGCAAGTGGCAGGCCCGGACCGGTTTGCCAGCCGACGAACGCTTTTTCCACGGCCGCCTGAACGGCGTCGGTTTGCACATCACCGAAAATGGCCAATACGCAGTTGTTGGGCACGGCCAGATTTTGATGGAACGCCTGCAAATCGTTCACTGCAATCTTAGCCACGGTCGCTTCGGAACCCAGGGAGTCAAGCCCATAGCCGGTCTCACCGAACAGAGCGCGTCGCATGGCGAGACTGGCGCTCTTGAGCAGTTCATCACGGCGGGAGCGAATGCCGGCAATCTGAATCTCCTTCTCGCGCTCCAATTCATCGGCGGGAAAAACCGGATGCAGGATCACATCTGCTAGCAACTCCAGGCCGGTGGCAAAATCTTCGCTTAAAACCTCGGCATTCACGCCAAAACTGTTATTGCCGCCATAACCATCCAGGCTGCCGCCGACCGATTCAATTTCGGTGGCGATCTGTTCCGCGTTGCGCGTGGCGGTGCCCTTGAGCATTAATTTGGCCAGCAGCATGGTGGTGCCATTATTGGTGGCATTTTCCGCCAGGACTCCGCCCCGAAACGTCGCCCGGAACTCCACGAAGGGCAGGCGATGATCCTCCTTGACCAGCAAAGTGAGGCCGTTAGGCAAGGCGATTTTGCGGATGGGATGCGCGGTGCCGGCCTCGACATCGGGCGGTGTTTGCGGGGTGGCCCCGGTGGGCAGGAGGGCATAGAGCGTTCGGTTTTCCGGGGTCAGGTACTGGCGCGCCACGCGCTGCACCGCCTCGGTGGTGACGTTTTGGACGGCGGCCAGATAGCGCTCGGAAAAATTCAAATCATGAGCGGCGAGCCAGTTGCCGCCCAGATTCTGCGCCTGCCCCTCCATGGTCTTGCGAGCGGATAGCGTGGCGGAAATAAATTGCTTGATGGCCTTGCCCAATTCCTCCGTGGTTACGGAATGGCGCTGCACTTTTTCAATTTCGGCCAGCACGGCGGCATTCGCAGCCGTAAATTGATCACCATCCACTACGGAGCTGACCCCGAATAATCCCGGCAAACCGGGGCTGTACGTCCAGGCATCCACGTGATGCACCACGCCCTGTTTTTCCCGCACCTGCTGATAGAGGCGCGAACTGCGCCCGCTGCCGAGCAACACCGCCAGGACATCCAGCACCGGCACATCCGCATGGCGCAGTTCGGGAATGTGCCAGGCAAAATGAACCTGCCCCAGTTCCACCGGTGATTCCTCAATGATTTCCCGGGCGGCGGTCTGGCGCGGTTCCAGCGGCAAGACCACCGGCGACATGGCGCGGGCTTTGGTGTTAGCGTAGGCCGCTTTTATCTGGGCAATGACGGCATCGTTTTGCACATCGCCGGCCACCACATAGAAGATATTGTTGGGCGCGTATTTTTCGGTGTAATAATTCCGGATATCCTCCGGCTTTACCTCGTTAAAAATGTCGGGATAGCCGATGATGGTAAAGCGATAGGGGCTTTGGGTATAGGCAGTTTCAAACAGGCGCCGGCTGGCGCGCCGGCCGGGATCGTCATGGCACATGTCCATCTCCCGGCGGATGACATCCATTTCCTTGGCCAGTTCATCCGGCGGCAGCGTGGCGTGCTGCATGATGTCGCAGAGGATATCAATGGCTTTTTCCGCGCCGGTGTTCGGCACGTCAATGTGATAAACCGTGCGATCAAAGCTGGTGTAGGCATTCATGTAACCGCCGGCTTCCTGAACTTCCTGGTCAATGCGGCTGCCCGGGCGGGTGGTGGTGCCTTTGAAAAGCATATGCTCCAGCACATGGGAAAGCCCGGCTCCCAGCCACCGGCCCTCATGAATGCTGCCGGCCATGGCCCACGCCTGAACGGAGACCACCGGCGCGCTATGATCCTCGCGCACAATAATGTTCAGGCCGTTCTCCAGCGTCGTCAGCCGGACGCCGGGCGGGACGGATGGAATGCTGACTTGGGAAATGCGTTTACTCATTTATGTCAAGCTTGAGGTTAAACGGTAATGGCACGGAGGCAATTCAATTTGGCAGACATTCAACAAACTGAGCAGCCTTTGCCGGGCGGATTTCATTGCCTGAGCAGCGACCTGGTATTTTTTCCGCACACAGGGCGGTATTAGAGCATTGACAGAAAAGCAGTCGCGATGAACCGCGAGGATTTTTGGTTTTTGGTGAGACTTTAGCGAAGGCGCAGGTTGGAAAACCCTGAGTGCCATGCGCGCCAGCGCATCCACGCATCTGGGCATCATTCTCGCAGGACTTGGGAAGTCAAACTGAGCTGAAGCCAAGCCAAAAACCCCAAAGACCGATGTTTCT
>CAISVF010000239.1 GCA_903888765.1 uncultured Verrucomicrobia subdivision 3 bacterium
ATGAGGAAGCCAAATATGAAACCGCCCTGAAAGAAAACGGCAGTGAACTGGTAAAACTATTCGACCGCGTGGAACTCGGCAAAAGCCCCTTCAAAAACCCCGCCAAAAAAAACTAAAAATTCGCTTGTCAGATTACCTCAGGGATGAGCTGAGCCACCGCCGACTCGCGACGTGAACCGCTACAGCTGAACGGCAAGTGCCCACGGCGGTTGGTTCCGGCGACTGGATTAGGTGCCAGATTCATTGTGCAATCTTTTGTAAATTTTCCAAGGAAATCTTCTCGTGCGTCGCATCGGGTGATATGTGCAATCCTGGAGTAGAATAATCCCCAACATCGGCAGTCCATCCGACGAACTTGCCATGTGAATCAAAAGTGTAACCGGATGGACCAGATGCTAAATAGCGTCCGGCAGGACCAGTGACTCGGTAGTAAACTACATCACCGTCTGTAATCTTGTAGGCTCCCATCGGCTTTTGTAACCATGCTAGGCAAGATGAAATGTCGGTCACAGTCTTGGGCGGCTTGGCGCGAGAATAAGGGATGGTGTCGGCGGCAATACAGCCAAACAGGAGCAAGATAGGCACTCCCACAACAACGCAAATAATTTTGAAGACGCAACGCATGGCACCTACAGGGGTGTAAATTCTTCTTTCGGGCATGTCAACAAAGGTTTTCGCTGGGGTTTGACGGAAATATTGGAAAGACAAAAACCGCAACGGTTTTGAGTCTAGAGCGCTCGCGCTTTGGCGGTGGGGTTCGGGGATGCGGCATCCCTGATCCGAAAAAATCGCGGCTAGCCACCAAGGTGAAGGCTGGCTGGCGTTTGGGGCGGGGGTGGTGAGGTTTTACTTGAACTTGGGTTGCCCAACAGTGCCTAGTTTGGCATTGCCCCTACCATTCTTCGTGCCAAAAAATCTTCCAGCCATCTGGTGGTGTGTGTAACCAGTAAGAACCACCACTACCTCCTGTCGGAGTATTATCTTCCCCAGTTTCCACTATGACGATATTTCCAGCCGGGTGACCTTGAATAATCCGTATGTGTTGAAAAGTCTGGGTGCGAACTAACCAACGGACTTTAAATGAATCCACTAGCGATAAACATGTATAATCTTTCGCGTCGGGACTCCAATAAAACCAGAACCCGACGACCAGGACTGCCGCTGGAAGCCCAAACAAAAGAAGTTTTTTGCGCGCAGTCATTATGACGAACTTTGTTATATGGTCGCTAATTGCAGTTTATCACGGTTCAGCATAAACGGGTTGTATTTTCTTCTCTCGGGCTTGTCAACAAGGGTTTTCGTTGGGATTTGCCGGTAACATTTGAAAGAGAAAAACCGCAATGGTTTTGAGTCCAGAGCGCTGGCGCTTTGGCGCTGGGGTTCGGGGATGCGCCATCCCTGATCCGGGAAAATCGCGGCGAGCCACCAAGGCGAAGGCTGGCTGGCTTTTGGGGTTGTTGCGGTGGGCGATGGCTGAGTTTGGCTGCGTGCCAACGATCAGCGGTCATTGCAGACGGCCATCTGCCCGCCCTTTTTGGAAACAAATTTAGTTTTAACCTGGCCCTCACCTAAATCCTCTCCCGCCCGGGCGAGGACTTTCACTGATCCTGACTCTGGTTTGCTTGGCAGCGCTCGCATTCATCCAGCCGTCGGTATTTTCAAACCAGTGGGAATGGATTCAAATTCTCCAATGGACGCAGGGATTCGGGCGGGATCGATCCCGCTTATTTTTTATTTCGGGGCGGCATCCAGCAAGTCTCGCAACAGGCGGGCGAGGTCGGTGGGTTTGAAGGGCTTTTGCAGGAAATGCGCGCCT
The DNA here is from genome assembly GCA_903888765.1 of uncultured Verrucomicrobia subdivision 3 bacterium. GTDB lineage: Bacteria > Verrucomicrobiota > Verrucomicrobiia > Limisphaerales > UBA11358 > UBA11358. The sequence continues at coordinate 1,817 of CAISVF010000239.1, forward strand.
GCATGAAAATCCAGTTCCTTGGCCAGGGTTTCCCGGGGATAGCCACTCATGAGGATGACCTTCAACGCGGGTTTATCTTCGGTCAAGCGGGCGGCCAATTGAGGGCCGGAGAGATCATTGGGCATGATGACATCGGTGAGGAGCAAGGCTACCGAATCGCGGTGTTGCGGCCAGATTTCCAGCGCCAGTTTTCCGCTGGTGGCCGGGATGACCTGGTAACCAAAGTATTGCAGGGCGCTGGTCATGGCGGTTAGCAGGGACGGATTATCCTCCACGATCAGTATGGTTTCGGTGCCACGGAGGCCCCGGGCGGGCACGGGCGGCGGCGAGGCGGCGGGTATTTCTGCGGCGGCGGCCGGTAGATACAGGTAAAACGTGGCGCCTTGACCCACGGTGCTCTTCACCTCCACCCAACCGTGGTGTTGCGCCAGGATGCCCTGCACGGCAGAGAGGCCCAAGCCGGTGCCTTTGCCAATGTCTTTGGTGGTAAAAAACGGCTCGAAAATGCGGGGCAACACCTCGGGCGGAATGCCCGTGCCACTATCTGCCACGCTCACGCAGAAAAACCGCCCGGGCTGAACCTTATGCCGGCCGGCGAGAGCAGCGTCCACGACGAAGTCTTGCAGTCGGATGTCCAGTTTCCCGCCGGATGGCATGGCATCGCGCGCATTCACCGCCAGGTTCATCAACACCTGTTCCAGCAAACCGGCATCCGCTTTTACGTAGGCCGCGGCCGCCGGCAGGAGGGTGCGCAGCGTGATGTGGTCGCCGATGAGGCGCTGGAGCATTTGGGCGAGGCTGACAATGACTCCGTTTAAATCCAAGAGTTGTTGCACCATCCGCTGCTTGCGACTGAACTGGAGCAACTGGCGGGTGAGGGTGACGGCCCGGTCGGCGCTGGTATTGACTTGCAGGAGACCCAGCCGGACGTGGGGCGGCAAATCCTCCGTGAGCAACATATCAATCTGCAGCATGACGGCGGCGAGGATGTTATTGAAATCATGCGCCACGCCGCCGGCGAGCTGGCCGAAGGCTTCCATTTTCTGGGCCTGGCGGAACTCCGCCTCGAGTTGCTTGCGAGCGGTGACGTCCTGTTTGACGGCGATGAAGTGCGTGATTTCTCCCCGCTCATTCGGCAACGGGGTGATGGTCATTTCATCGTCATAGTGGGTGCCATCTTTGCGCCGGTTGACGAACTCCCCATGCCAGGCTTTGCCCGCCAAGATGGTGCGCCACATTTCCTGGTAAAACTCGAGGTCGTGTTTGCCGGATTTGAGCAGGCGGGGAGTCTGGCCGATGGCTTCGGCAGCGGTATAGCCGGTGCAAGTGGTGAAGGCGGGATTGACCCACTCGATGCGGCCGGCGGCATCCGTGATGACGATGGCATTCGCGGCGACTTCCAAAGCGGCACTCTCCAGCCGCAGCAGCGCCTCTGCGAGTTTGCGTTCGGTGATGTCTTGAACCAAACCGCGCACGCTGTTGATGCTGCCGGCTTGCGTCACTGGACTCCCCACGGCATGGACCCAGCGCCGCCGGCCTTGGGCTGTGTCAATTTGCAACTCCAGATCGAACGGCTCGCCCTCGGTCACCGCCCGGCGCAGGGCTTCGGTGATGGCCGGTTTCGAATCCGGCGTGTAAAAAGTGATCGCCGTGGCCACCGACAGCTGAAAGTCCTCGCCCACTTCGTGGATGCGGTAAACTTCATCAGTCCACAACAGGCTCTGCGATGGCAGATCAAATTCCCATCCGCCCACCTTGGCCATGCAGCCGGTGGCATTCAAGAGCGCCTGATTGCGCGCCAACTTGGCCTCGGCCTGCTTGCGCCCGGTGATATCGCGTCCCACGATGGACACGCCGATGACCTGACCGACATCATTCTTGATGGGGGAAGCGGTGAGCGAAACATCCACCAAGCGCCCGTCTCTGGTTTGGCGGACGGTTTCAAAATGGCTCAGGCTCTCACCCCGCCGGATGTGGTCAAGAATATGCTGCATCTCGAACTGGCGATCCGCCGGAATCAGGCGCAAAACGGAGGTGCCCACCATTTCGGCGGTGGTGTAGCCCAAGAGTTTTTCCGCTCCGGTATTCCAACTGGTGATGCGGCCGTTCAGGTCTTTGCCGATGATGGCATCGTCGGAATATTCCACTATGGCGGCGAGCCGGGCATGGGCGGCTTCCGCCTGCTTAAGCTCCGTGAGATCGTAAAGCACCGCGACATGCAGTGCGCCCATGGGAGCCAGGCTGAACCGGATGATCCGCACGGTGCCGTCTTTGCCCGTCACCTCATAATCCGGCAAACTCAGTGGCGTGCCGGTGCGGTCCGCGTGGGCGATGGCCAACTCCCATTCCCGGGCGACTTGCTGGCGATAGATGGGATCCGGATAAGCGCGGGCCCACCACTCTGCCAGGGTGGGAATATCCTGTAAAGTATAGCCGAACGTGGCTTTAAATCGGCGGTTGAGGTAGGTAATGTTCTGGCGGTCGTCGTTGATGGCCATGGCCACGGGCGAGGCCTCGATGATCCTCCGCAAATCAGCCTCACTATTCAGCAGGTTCAGCTCGATCCGCTTACGCTCGGTGATATCCATGATGGTGCCAGCCAGGCGGATGGACTTTCCCGCAGCATTCCGATGCACGGCTGCGCGCACCTGGCACGTTTTTGACCGGGCAGAACGGAGAATCAGCCGCAACTCCCCATCCAAGGGCTCGCCCGTCTGCAACGAATGCTGCACCTGTTGGCCAAAACGCACCGCATCCTCGGGATGATAATACTGCTGGTTGCCTTCGATGCTGGGCACATATTCTGCGGCACCGACTTCAAAAATCCGATAGGTTTCATCCGACCACCAAACGGTATCGGCCACCAAATCCCAATCCCAACTGCCGATGCCGGCAAGGCGCTGGGCCTCGTTCAATTTTTCAATCAGGCTGAGGGGGTTGTGGCCCCCGGCGGGTAAGGTAGTCATGGCAAAGGTTTAAAGAAATTGGCATATCCGGAGCCGATGCCATGGTTTGCAGACTTAACCGGGCTTGGCGATGCCGCTGGCGACAACCGTGCATGAGCCAAGCGGTGTTCCCGGCATCGGCTGGGGACGATGCGTGGAGCTTTCATACTTCTAATTGATACGCTCCCGAAGGCAGTTTGTCACATAGTAAGTTATCATTATTATAATACCATTGTATAAATAGAGTAGGCTGGCTAATGATCGCTTGATTGCTGGTAAAATCCTCGGGAATTAATACGTGTGAAAAACGTGGCGTGAGCGTGGGATTGGTTTGGCACGGTGGGCACGGAAAACTGAGGGCTTTCAGCGATCTTCGAGCTTCTTCCGGAACCGGAAAAAATCAGAAAAATTAATTTGAACCGGGGCGGCGGGCGGATTGGCCTGCGGTGTTGGTTAGTTTACATGGTTGCAGGATGCTAGGTTTAAGAGTCTGGCTTTTTTGGTTTTTGGCCAGGCTCTTTTTCTTTGGGGTAGCGAACGATGGCTTCCTTATCGCAGCCAAATGTAATGAGCCAGAAATTATGGGACAAAAAACGACCAAGCGAAACTTGTCGCCGCATCAAAAGCAAATCCGTTTCTTTACGGGAATGTTTTTGGTGGTCATCATCGTGGTGACGACCCTG
>CAISVF010000240.1 GCA_903888765.1 uncultured Verrucomicrobia subdivision 3 bacterium
CTTGGCTGCCGGATCATTCATTTATTGCCGGTACATCCCACCCCGACGACGTATGCCCGTTTTGGTCGTTTTGGCAGTCCCTATGCCTCGCTTGATTTCACAGCGGTGGATCCGGCGCTGGTGGAATTTGAGCGGCGGACCACCGGCATCCAGCAGTTTTGCGAACTAACCCAGGCTGCGCATTCGCTCGGCGCACGAATCTTTATTGATATTGTCATCAATCACACCGGCTGGGGCTCCACCTTGCAGGAAAATCACCCGGAATATTTTTTAAAAAATTCGGATGGCTCTTTTGCTTCTCCCGGAGCCTGGGGAACTCTTTGGGAGGATCTGGTGGAGCTGGAGCAGCACGATGTCAAACTCTGGGATCTCGTCGCTGACTCGTTGCTCACCTGGTGCCGGCGCGGCGTGGATGGTTTTCGCTGCGATGCCGGCTACAAAATTCCTGTGCCAGCCTGGCAATATATCACTGCCCGCGTGCAGGGGGAATTTCCCGAAACCATTTTTCTGCTGGAAGGTTTGGGCGGCGCGTGGGAGACCACTGAGCAGCTATTGACTGACGGGGGAATGCAATGGGCCTATTCCGAACTTTTTCAGAATTATTCCGGACGAGAGGTAGCCTGGTATCTGGATTACGCCCACCGGCAGAATGAGCGGGTGGGGAATTATGTGCACTATTCGGAAACCCACGATAACGACCGCCTGGCTAAAAAAGGGCGCGGCTGGTCATTGCTGAGAAACCGGCTGTGCGCATTGACTAGTCCGAGCGGTGGTTTTGGCTTTACCTGTGGTGCAGAATGGCTGGCCACGGAAAAAATTCGAGTTCACGGTAACACGGGCCTTAATTGGGGCGCGGACGCAAACATCGTTTTCCAACTGGCGCAAATCAACCACCTTATTTCCAACCATCCTTGCTTTTTCGACGGCGCCAAACTCACTCGCTTGAGCGCACCGGATTCCCCGGTCTATGTATTAAGACGCGATTCAGCCGAAGGCAAAGATGCGGTTCTGGTTTTGGTGAACACGGACGTGGAGCAGAGGAATTCAGTGGCCATAAAAAATACGAGCATGGAATGGCCACTCGCTGCGTTTCGTTTCGATCTGCTTGGCCAGCCATTGCCCGTGATGGTGGGCGCTAGTGATGAAACCACCTTTAAACTGGCGCCGGGAGAGGTTTTTTGTCTGGCCACCCGCGAGAGCCCCAGCGGATTAAGTGGTCAAAATTACCGGTGCATCCGTGCGCAAGCCGCGTGGGCCGTGGCCGCCATTAATCAAGTGATTCCCGTCGAAAGCATAGGCGAATTCGAATGGCGATGGCTGGCGGAAAAAGTGGCCCAATCACCTGAAAATTTTCTAGCGGCCACCAGTGAATTTGCCATTCGCGAAGGCAAAACTCCGTTCGCAGAAATATTGCGGGAAACCGAGATGGGCCTGTTTTTTCCCCGGGTCATCAAATGGACTTTTGCAGACTCCCGACGCATCACAATGGTTCCGCCCGGCCATTGGCTGTTAATTGAGGATTCCAACCCGTTCAGAGCCACACTGGAAGCGCAAGATTCGCCTGGTGGAGCCGAGCCAGCGGATTTGGCGCGGAAACAGGTTCAATCCATAGAGGTTGGCAGGGGATATATTGCCACCTTTGCTCCCCGAATGGAAGCTTGGGAGGGGAGATTATCCTGTCTGCACAACCATGCTATGGCGGGGACGACCTGCGGCACGATTCGATTTCTGGCCATTGAACCTTCCAACGCAAACTCCATCCACGCATTACCCAAACCGGATTCGCTGGTTTTGCTTACCAACGGGCGAGGCGGCATGGCCCGGCTGGGAATAGACCTGGGCCGGATAAGTTCTAAATATGACTGTGTGCTGGGCGCCAATTTAAACCCGCGCATTCCGGTTGACCGCCATGTTCTGGTAAAGCGAATGCGTGTCTGGGTGAATGCGGATGGTTTCTTATCCCCGCTTAATTTAAAAAATTTGGATGCATTTCAGATCGGTCCTCCTGCCCGGTGGAGTTTCATTGCCAATGCCGGGGATGGACGAACCGTGGAAATTTTGCTCCAAGCCGAAATGGTGGAAGGGGAAAATACCCTTCGCTTCAAGTTCTGCCGGCCGACGGAACAACTGGCGCAGGGAAAACAATTGCCTGCACATGCCGATGTACGACTTACGGTGCGGATGGATATTGAAGACCGGAATTTTCATGCGGAAACTAAACGCAATCCGGGCGCAGAATTCCATTTCAAGTCCAACTGCCAGGAAATACCCGGTGCCGATTTGAAACCGCATCAAGCGGCTGGATTTGCGTTCAAACCGGCGGCCGACCGTCAACTTTATGTTTTTACGGATGCCGGCAAATATCATGCCGAGCCGGAATGGTGCGAAAGCATCCCGCACCCCGTAGAGCAGACGCGCGGTCAGACTGGCAGCGGCGACGCTTACAGCCCCGGGTGGTTTGAACTGCCGTTGCGCAAAGGGGGCGAGGTGTGGCTAACGGTTACGGCAGAAACCAAACCGACCACACCCCGGGCGCACACGCGAAAATCCGGGCCGGCGAAGGATGATTTCGCCAGCCGACTCCAGCGTGCGGCAAAACAGTTTGTCGTTCGTCGCGATGAGGGCAAGACGGTGATTGCGGGCTATCCCTGGTTTTTAGATTGGGGACGCGACTCGCTAATCTGCGCACGCGGCTTGCTTGCGGCGGGAATGCGGGATGACGTTCAACAGCTATTGCTCACCTTCGCACGGTTTGAAAAGGATGGCACGCTACCGAACACGATCCATGGCAACGATATTTCCAATCGAGACACCAGCGATGCGCCACTCTGGTTCGCGGTAGTCTGTGAAGAATTTGTGGCGGCGTCCGACTTAACCGCTGAAGGAACTCTTTTTTACGATGCGCCGGTAGATGAAAAGGGGCGCACTATCAGGGACGTGCTGGCGAGCATCGCGGAAAATTACATGCGCGGTACCGAGAACGGGATACGCATGGACCCTAATTCCGCGCTGATCTGGAGCCCTAGTCATTTCACCTGGATGGATACGAATTATCCTGCGGGCACCCCACGAGAGGGATATCCAGTGGAAATTCAAGCGCTGTGGATCCGGCTCTTACGGCTGTTGGCGAAAATCAGTGCGCGGTCAAAGCAGGAAAAGTGGCGCCAGCTTGCCAACCATGCGGCGGCAACAATGGAAGAACTTTTCTGGATGGAAAATAAGGGATGGTTTGCTGACGTATTACTGGCCGGGCCCGGGCAGCCAGCCCGCGGCGCAGTGGTAAGCGATGCTTTGCGGAGCAATTGCCTTTTTCTGGTCAGCCTTGGACTGGTCACCGGAGAGCGCGCCAGACGCTGTGTGGCTGCCGCTCAGAATCAGCTCGTGGTGCCGGGGGCACTGCGCTCGCTGGCGCCGTTGCCGGTTTCGACGCCGCTGCCAATTTATCGTGATAGGCATTTGCTCAATAATCCGATCGAACCTTATTGGGCCAGGTATGAGGGCGAAGAAGATACGCGCCGCAAGCCCGCCTACCATAATGGAACCGCGTGGACTTGGACTTTCCCGACATTTTGTGAAGCCCTGGCTCGGGCCTGGGACTTTTCCCCGGCAGCCGTCGCGGCTGCTAAAAGCTTCCTGGGCAGCACCGAGAGGATCTTGAATGAAGGCTGCCTGGAGCAAATCCCCGAGATACTTGATGGCGACGCGCCGCACACCCAGCGCGGATGCGATGCGCAGGCCTGGGGGGTTACGGAGGCGCTTCGGGTATGGAAAGGATTGAATTCACCTGGCCACAAGGCAAAATAGGCAGGTGAACTTCCGTGATAAAATAATTGAGTGGCATGCTTTGCCGGGCTGGCGGGAAGCTATTCGCAAGTCCGGTAAAAAATTAGTCGTGACCAATGGCTGTTTCGACATTTTACATCTGGGCCATGTAACTTATCTCGAAAACGCGCGAAATTTTGGCGACCTGTTGCTGCTGGGGGTCAATGGAGACGCCGGCGTGAGGGAATTGAAGGGCCCGACCCGGCCGGTGAATTCTGAATCCGACCGGGCCGCAGTCTTGGCCGCTTTGGAAAGTGTGGGTGCGGTCTGCATCTTTTCTGAAAAAACCGCAACTCGCTTTCTTGCCGCAGCCAGACCGGATATATATGTAAAAGGCGGTGATTACACGTTAGACACGCTTAATCAGGACGAGCGCCACGCGGTCGAGTCCGCCGGTGGCAAGATTGTGCTGGTTCCCTTTGTGCCCGGAAAGTCCACCACCAGCCTGTTGGAAAAAATTTCGCGGCTGTGAAGATTCTGGTCATCTCCATGGCGGGAATTGGCGACACGCTGATTGCCACGCCGCTGATTCATGAATTGCGGGAGAACTATCCTGCGGCCGTGATTGACGTGCTGGCAATGTGGGCCGGGTCCAAGGATTTATTGGAGAAGAATCCGCACGTTAACCGGGTATTTCAAAAAAACCTGCTCAAGTGCAGCAAACTGGAAGCCCTGCGGTTTTTGTGGTCGCTACGGCGAGAGCGCTACCAGCTATCCATTAATACCCATCCGCAAAGCCGCATTCATTATCGCATAGCCGCATTCATCGCAGGTGCGGAGGTGCGGATAAGCCACGAATACGAGTGTTTTACCTGGCTAGACCGGTGGCTGGTTACGGGCAGATTGCCGCAGGACTATACCCGGCATTCGATCGAAAATAATTCAGACATTCTGACGTTGATCGGGGCAAAAAGGAAACTGCCGGAGGTGGCCATGGAGTTTTATTTAACTCCGGCTGAAGAGGTATTTGCCAAGGATTTTTTCAGAAAGCACAACCTGACCGGCCAAAAGGTTCTGGGCATCCATGTGGGCTCCGGTGGCACCAAAAACCTGCCTTTGAAACGCTGGCCGGTGAAAAATTACGCCGGATTAGTGCGGCGCTTGAATCTGGAACGGCCAGACATTTCCATTTTACTTTTCGGAGGGCCGGAAGAGGCGAAAGATCATGCGGTGGTATTGGCGCAAGCCAGCCAAGAACTGACGCGGGAGGCAAAGACGGGTAATTTGCGGGAAACGGCAGCGCTTATGAAATATTGCACTGCGTTTTTGAGCGTGGACACGGCATTAATGCATATTGGTTCCGCGGTCAAAGTGCCCAATCAAATAGTGATTGAGGCACCGACTTTGAACGTCACCAACTGGCCTTACGGCAACAAATTCACACTCGTCAAAAACCCCGCCGTGAATGGCCGGGGGCTGGACTTTTACCGCTACGATGGCGGTGATATCAAAGGCACGCGCGAGGAATTACTGGCCTGCATGGAGGCGGTAAAAGTCGCGGACGTTTTTAAAGTCGTAACGGATTTAATTTGATCAGAGTTTGAAGCCGGCGGCGGCGGCATCGGCGGCAAACATTTTGACGGTATCCAGCGAAAGCTCGCCCAGATCCATGCCGCACATTTTGACTCCCTTGGCCAAGATGTCATGGGGCACGGTGACAATGTGAGAGCCGCAATCATTGGCCTGAAAAATATTCAGCACTTCGCGCACGCTGGCCCAGAGCAACTCCGCCTGAGGCAGCCCGGCAAGAATCTTCTTGCTCTCGGTCATGATGCCAACCGGATCCACCCCGGTATCGGCGATCCGGCCGGCGAAAACGGAGACGACCGCAGGAGCCTGGGCATGCAGCGCATTGGCCACGCCCTGGACCTGATCCAGCGTGAGCAAGGCGGTCACGTTTAGCTTCACACCTTCACTGGCGAGTTCTTTGATGAGCGGCAGGGCGGATTCGCCGCGCGAATTGGTGATCGGAATTTTCACATACACATTATTCGCCCAGCCATTGATTTTCAGGCCCTGGCGTTTCATTTCCGGAAACTCATCGGAAAAAACCTCCAAGGATAGCGGCTTGACCGTAATGGTCTGCAAAATGTCGCGGGCGAAGGCTTCGAAATCGGTCAGTCCGGCTTTGCGCATCAACGAAGGGTTGGTGGTCAGACCCTGAATGAGAGGATCCGCGTTGAGCTTGAGCATGCCGGCCTTGTCGGCACCGTCAGCGAATATTTTTACCTGCAAGTCTTTGAGTGTGCGCTTCATAAAATTATTTTTTATATTGGGCCAAGATGATGTCAGCTGCCTCGCCCAGATTGCGAGCTGAAAAATCAGGTTTTTGCTTTAATTCCTCCGAGTACCCGTAGTCCACAAACACCGTGCGGCAGCCGGCCGCATGGCCACAATCCACATCACGCCAACGGTCGCCCACCATCCAGCTTTGCGTCAAATCCAGGCCCAACTGGCTGGCTGCCTGCAGCAACATGCCTGGTTTGGGTTTTCGACAGGAGCAATCAGACAGGCCCTGACCGGGATGAAAACAGACTTCCACGCGGTCAATGGGCAGTTGCGATAGCATGTGGGTGTGGATAGCTTCGACCACGGCTTGGGCCAGGGTGCCGCGGCCCACATCCGGTTGATTGGTCGCCACGATCAAACAGAATCCGGCAGCCTTGAGTTTGGCGCAGGCGGCAGGGACTTCCGGCAGGATTTCGAATTCCGCCAGCGTGGTCGGAGGATAGGGCTTGCCCGCGCGCTCCAGTGCGCGATTGATGACTCCGTCGCGATCAAGAAATACAGCCCGGCGCATGAAAGTGCGGCTTGCGCCTTATTTCGTGGATTCCCATTTCGTTTGCGCAACCTTCAGCTTGGGATGCGAAACAAAGAGGTGCCAGACAATACCTTGAAAGGCTTCGCTATGGGGCGTGACATGCGTGGAATTGACTGTGGGAACAATGACACAGGCAGTTGCTTCTTTGGCCGTGTAACCGCCGTCACGACCGACGATGCCGATGACCGAAGCCCCGACTTGTTTCGCCAGTTGAATAGCGTTGACGAGATTCGGGCTGACATTTTTCTCCAGATTCCCTCCGCCCACGGAGAAAATCAACAAGCCGTCCTTGGCTCCCAGGCGGCTGCCTTTGAGCCATTCCGCGAAGATCGATGGCCAGCCTTCATCATTCGTGCGGGCAGTCAATTCTGACACATTGTCGGTCGGCGCATAGGCTTCAAAACCGCAGATTTTGCGAAAATCATTCACGGCATGTCCGGCGTTGCCAGCACTGCCGCCCACGCCAAGAATAAAAAGTCGCCCGCCGCGTTCGCGGATGGCCGCCAGTTCGTCCGCGCACTTTTCAATGGCGGCTTCGTTGAGTTGTGCCGTGACCTGTTGGACTTCGGCGAGAAATTGTC
>CAISVF010000241.1 GCA_903888765.1 uncultured Verrucomicrobia subdivision 3 bacterium
ATCCAGACCTGGGCTTATGTACTCGTGGTGGCTGGCATCTGGCTTACCGTCACCCCGTGGAAACTGCGTGATTTCGTCAATTGGGCCAACGCCACCGAGGCGCGCACGCGGTTTCTGAGCGGAGTCCGACTGGCTTTTGCAGCCTTCGTAGCCGTGTTGGGCGTGACGGTGTTCCGCGGCATGTAGCATGAACCTCGGCGATTTCCGGGAAGATTACCAGCGCGACGCGCTGCAGCGCGAAGGTCTGGCGACCGATCCGCTGGCGCAATTTGAAACCTGGTTTCGCCAGGCGGCGGGAGAAAAGGAACAAAGCCGCTGGCGCAAAATCGGCATCGCGCTGTACAAACTCTGGGGGGCCATCTGCAACCACCGACCGGCGGATTGCAATGCCATGACCCTGGCTACGGCGGACAAAGACGGCAAACCCTCGGCGCGCACCGTGCTGCTGAAATGCGTGGACCAGCGGGGCTTTATATTTTTCACCAATTACGACAGCCGCAAGGGCCGTGAACTGGCGGAAAATGGCCGGGCAGCGCTAACGTTTTTCTGGTCGGAACTCGAACGCCAGGTTTGTGTGGCCGGCCCGGTGGTAAAATTGCCGGTGGCGGAAGCCGAAGCCTATTTCAAATCGCGGCCGCGCGGCAGCCGCATCGGCGCGTGGGCCTCGCAACAAAGTGAAGCGATTCCCGACCGCGCCGTGCTGGAAGCCAAATGGCGCGAGCTGGAAACAAAGTTCCCCGGTGAAATCCCCCTGCCCCCGAATTGGGGCGGGTTCATTTTACAGCCGGAACGCATTGAATTCTGGCAGGGGCGACCAAGCCGATTGCACGACCGGTTTTGCTACACCCGGCAAGCCGATGGCGCATGGCAGATCGAGCGCCTGTCGCCTTGAACGGGCCTTAAAATTTGAAAGAAACACCACTGACGAGGCGCAGATCGTTGTTCTTATAGCCGGCCACCGGCTGGCTAACGAAGTTATCCTGCAGATAAATCTGGAGCCCCATTTTCTTCGTGATGGCCACTTCAATTCCCAAATCAGCGTTGACGATGTAATTTTCCGGCTTGTCAACCTGGGGAATAAATTCCGCTCCCTGCCACAGCCGGGTGGTCGCATTCAACTTGTATTCAAAACGCTCCGCCACGCGCCAAGCGGCATAGGTTTCATCCACGCTACCCTGACGCTCCGTGACCAGCGACGGGCCGGTTTCCATCGCGAGGCTCAGGTTGGTCTGCCTGAGCAAATAATAACCCACGCCCGGACTGACCGTGAAACGATAATCAATATCCTTGATCCCATCATGCAAGCCGTCGATCCGGCCGAAGGCAAACGCGTGGCGCGTAAAAAAATGGTTGGCCTGGCCAAACCCGTGCAGCGTCTCGTAATTCTTAATGGTATTGTTCTCGCCGTAGGCACCATCCAGACCGAGAGAAAATTCGTTGGTGGCCGATTTACGCTGCGCCAGAAACTTTCCGGTGGCGAGCGATGAATCCTGATTGCCACGGGCCATGGTCAAACCCAAGGTTAGCGTCTGTTGCCAGACAGGGCGGTTCGTGACGGTAACCGGCAGGGCCAGCAGATCCTTGGTTTGCTGCGCCAATTGCTGCAAAGACTGCTCCGGCGGCACGGGGGTCACCGGAACATCCGCCGCCCGAAGCGAGGCGGATACCAGCAGGGCAGCGGATAAAATGGCCGGGCAGCAATTCATGAAACTTTCTTCACGCCGGTTCCACCGCCGGGGCGGGCTCCGACGGATCCTCGCTAATGACCGGCGCGACGGCTTGCAATTTATCGCCGGCATCCAGATCCACCAGTTTTACCCCCATCGTGTTGCGGCCGGCCTCGCGAATATCGCGGACATTCGTGCGCACCATCTGTCCGCCGAAAGTGATCAGCATGATTTCATCCTGATCCCGCACGGTAAGCGCCCCCACCACGCCACCGGTCTTATCGCCGATCTTCATCGTGATGATGCCCTTGCCGCCGCGCGTCTGGACGCGGTACTCATCGAAACCGGTGCGCTTGCCGATGCCATTGCCGCCGGCCACCAAGAGGGCAGCGTCCGGCACCACAATTGCGGCCGCCACCACCAAATCGCCGGGCTCCAAAGCGATGCCGCGCACCCCGCCCGCCGCGCGGCCCATGGAACGCACATCCGACTCATGAAACCGGATGCTCATGCCGTCCTTGGTGATCAGCACCACATCATCGCCGGGATCGCTCTCGCCGGTGCTGCCGCAGGTGAGCTTGACGGCGATCAGCGCGTCCCCGGAATCAATGCCGATGGCAATAATACCGCCCTTGCGAACATTGGAAAATTCACTAAGCGAGGTCTTTTTCACCGTGCCCTGCTGGGTGGCAAAAAACAATTCACCCGGCTGCGACCAGGTCACATCCTCCTTGTTTTCATTGGTCCGGGACACAATACGAATGAGCGCAGCGACTTTTTCATCCGCCTTCAATTCCAAAAGATTGGCGATGCTCCGGCCCTTGGCAGCCCGGCCCATGTCCGGAATCTCGTGCCCGCGCTCGACATACACCCGGCCGGCGTTCGTGAAAAACATCAGGTAATCATGCGTGCTGGCGGTGAACAGATGCTCGACGAAATCGTTGTCCCCGGCGGACTCGCCCTCCTTCGTCGTCATGCCGATGACCCCCTTGCCGCCGCGGCGCTGGGCGCGGTACTGGCTCACATTGGTGCGCTTGATGAGGCCGTTGTGCGTGAGCGTAATGATCACGCCCTCATTCGCAATGAGGTCTTCAATGGCAATCTCGCCCTCGTCGGGGACGATTTCAGTTTTGCGCGGGGTGGCGTGCTTCTCCCGGATCGCCCGCAACTCCGCCTTGATGATCGCCATCACGCGCGATTCCTTCGCGAGAATATCGAGCAAATCCTTGATCACTTCCAGCAAGGCCCGGTATTCCTGATCGATCTTGTTGATTTCCAGACCGGTCAACTGGTACAGGCGCAATTCGAGAATGGCATCCACCTGCCGCTCGGTCAGGGCATAGCGCCCCGCCACCAACCGGCCTTCGCTGCGGATCAAAATCCCCCACTTTTCCACCTGCGCCTGCGACCATTCAAAGGCCAGCAGTTTGACCCGCGCCTCATCGCGCGTCTTGCTGGAGCGGATGATGTGAATGAAATCGTCCAAGTTGGACAGGGCAATCAAGTACCCCTCCAGCAACTCGGCGCGCTCCTCGGCCTTGCGCAATTCGAACCGCGTGCGGCGCAAGATCACCTCGCGGCGATGCTCAATGTAACACTGGATGATCTGCTTGAGATTCAGGGTCTTGGGCCGGCCATGATCAATGGCCAGCGAATTGACGCTGAAAGAAATTTCCAACTGGGTGTGCTGAAACAGCTTGGCGATGACCACTTTCGGCGTGGCCTCCCGCTTGAGTTCAATGACCAGCCGGCAATGCTCATCCGACTCATTGCGCATCGCGGAAATTTCCGTGATGATCTTTTCGTTGACGAGATTGGCGATCTGCTCTTCCAGACCGGCGCGATTGACGTTGAACGGAATCTCGGTGATGACCAACTGCTCACGGTTGCCCTTCATCTCCTCGACCCCGATGCGCCCGCGCAACTTGAGACTGCCCTTGCCCGAGGTAAAATAATTCTTAATGCCCTCCACGCCGCAGAGAAATCCGCCGGTCGGGAAGTCCGGTCCCTTGACGAATTTCATCAACTCCGGAATCGAAATTTCCGGCTGATCAATCTGGGCACAGATGCCATCAATGACTTCGCCAAGATTGTGGGGCGGCATGTTCGTGGCCATGCCGACGGCGATGCCGGTGCCGCCATTGACCAGCAAATTTGGAAACGCGGCGGGAAACACGGTCGGCTCAGTGAGGCGCTCGTCGTAGTTGGGAATGAAATCCACCGTGTCCTTATCCATGTCGGACATCAGCAAAGCGCCCAGATGGGTCAGCCGCGCCTCGGTATAACGCATGGCCGCCGGCGGGTCGTTTTCGACGGAACCGAAATTTCCCTTGCCATCCACGAGTTTCTCGCGCATCGCCCAGGGCTGGGCCATATGCACCAGGGTGGGGTAAATCACCGCTTCGCCATGGGGATGGTAATTGCCGGAGGTATCGCCGCAAATCTTGGCGCACTTAATGTGCTTGCGCCCCGGAAACAGCGACAAGTTTTCCATCGCGTAGAGGATGCGCCGCTGCGAAGGCTTGAGCCCGTCACGCACATCGGGCAAGGCCCGCGAGATGATGACGGACATGGAATAATCGAGAAACGAATTTTTAATTTCGTCCGCGACATTGATTTTGGAAATTTTTTCGCCCTGCGTATAGGCCCCACCGCTGGGGCGCGGTTCCGGGGCGGAAGGAGTCGGTTCGATTTCGTCTGGCATGTGCTATCCTAAAAAGTAATGAAAGTTAATTAAACGTCGAGGTTGCGCACGTTCAGGGCATTATCCTCGATAAACTGGCGGCGCGGTTCCACTTCGTCGCCCATGAGCCGCACAAACATTTCCTCCGCCTCAATGGCGTCGGTCAACTCGATGCGGAGCAGCTTGCGATTCACGGGATTCATCGTGGTCTCAAACAACTCCTTGGCGTCCATTTCCCCCAGACCTTTGAAGCGATACATCTGGATGCCTTTTTTACCCACCACCTTGACGCCGTTAAGAATCTCGGGAATGGAAAACAGCGGGGTGACGGTCGCCCGCTCGCCCTCGCCTTCCGTCAACTCAAACAACGGCTGGTCCTGCGTCGCATAATGATCCACAGCCAGACCTTTTTTGGACAGCTTGCCGAGCAGGTCCGCAATGGCTTTGCCCTCCAGGTGCAGGGCGGAAACCTTGGCCCGCCGCGTCGGACCGTCCTTTTTGCGCAGCTCCGTGTCGGGAGAGAACAGATCACCGTTGGCCAGCTTAAAGTCCTCCAGTTCGCCGCCCGTGATGAAGTAATGCACGGTATCGTCGTTGCCATCGCGCACTTTGACCATGAACTGCGGTAACGTGCCATCCGACGCGCGCCGGTCAACGTAGTCGGCGAAATCGCCGCCGAGCCGCTTGATATAGGTGGCGTGCTTGTCCAGCGATTCCAGCAGCGAAAGAATTTCCTCCAGCTGCTTGGGGGTAAACTCGCGGCCATCGGCCAGGTTTTTCAGCTTCACTTCCTCGGTGCCGTTTTGCAGCAAAATGCGGTTGAGCTGCACATCGTCATCGATGTAATCCGTCTTTTTCTTGCGAGTGATGGAGTACAGCGGCGGCTGGGCAATGTAAACAAAGCCCTGCTTGACCAACTGCGGCATCTGGCGGTAGAAAAAAGTGAGCAGCAGGGTGCGGATGTGAGAACCATCCACATCGGCGTCGGTCATGATAATGATTTTGTGATAGCGCAGTTTTTCCAGCGAGAAGGCCCCTTCACCCTCGCCATCGCCAATCCCCGTGCCGATGGCGGTGATCATGGTGCGAATCTCGTTATTCTGGAGCACCTTGTCCAGCCGCGCTTTTTCGACATTAATCAGTTTGCCGCGAATCGGCAGAATCGCCTGAAACTTGCGGTCGCGCCCCTGCTTGGCGGAGCCACCGGCCGAATCACCTTCGACAATGTAAAGCTCGGTATTCTCCGGATCGCGATCCGAACAATCCGCCAGCTTGCCCGGCAGGCCGCCGCCGGTGAGCGCGGATTTACGCACGGCTTCACGGGCTTTGCGGGCGGCTTCGCGGGCCCGGGCCGCCGTCAGGCCCTTATCCACGATCCGCTTGGCAATCGGCGGATTCGCGTCAAAATAGCTCATCAAGCCCTCGTAGCTGATGGAGCCGACAATGCGTTCCACTTCCGGCGAAAGCAGCTTCACCTTGGTTTGGGATTCAAACTTGGGATCGCTGTGCTTGACCGAAATCACCGCCGTCAACCCTTCGCGCACATCGTCGCCCGTGATTTGCGGATCCTTATCCTTCAGCAATTCGTTGGACTTGGCGTACTGATTAATCGCCCGCGTGACGGCGCTGCGGAAGCCGGACAAATGCGTGCCACCATCCGGATTGTGAATGGTGTTGGTGTAGCAGAGGACCTGATCATTGTAGCTGTCGTTGTATTGCAGCACGACCTCGACATGAACTTCGATTTCCTTGTCATCAAGCTGCTCGCGCATCTCCCGGCGAAAAGAAATGGGCTTGGGATGCAAGGGTTCCCGGCTCTTATTAAGCTGCTTGACGAACTCCTCAACGCCATTCTTGTAGTAAAAGGTCTCGGGCTCCGCGGTTGACTGCCGCTCATCGGCAAAAACAATCTCCAGCCCCGAATTCAAAAAGGCCAATTCCCGCAAGCGCTGGGCGATGATATTGGTCTTGAACTCCACCGTTTCACGGAAAATCTCCGGATCCGGCTTGAAAGTGATGAGGGTTCCGGTCGCTTTGGATTTGCCGATGACTTCGAGCTTTTTCATCGTCTTACCGCGCTCGAACTCCATGTGGTAAACCTCGCCATTGCGCGACACCTCCACCTCAAACCATTCGCTCACGGCATTCACACATTTGGCGCCGACACCGTGGGTGCCGCCCGAAAACTTATAACCGCCCTGGCCATACTTGCCGCCGGAATGCAGCGTGGTCAGCACCAGTTCGACGCCCGGCAGGCCGGAATCCTGGTTAATATCCACGGGGATGCCGCGGCCATCATCCCGAATAGAGATGGAGCCATCCACATGAATGGTTACCTCAATGCGCGAGCAGTGCCCGGCGAGATGTTCATCCACGGAATTATCCAGCACCTCGCTAACGCAATGGTGCAAGGCGCGTTCATCCGTGCCACCGATATACATGCCCGGCTTCTTGCGCACGGCCTCCAACCCTTTGAGTTGGGACAGTTTGGAAGCATCGTAATTGCCATCGGCAATCCTATCGGGCGACCCATTTTGATCTGCGGGCAGTTCTGAAATACTCGACATAATTATTGTGCCAGCCCAGTTAAATTCAGGGGTGGCAACGAATATGCTAGAATACGAAAAACCACCTGATTTCACAATATTAAACTGCATATTAAACTGCGGAATTTCGGGCCGGAAACCACCATTAGTTGGGGGGATGGCCCGGAGGCAGCCGGACCGGTTGTGTTTGCCGCCTTTTCCGGCACCCCCACAAAAATCCCCCAAATCCGCACTTGCAATGCATGCGGCGAACCGTAATTTCACGTGATGTCTTTGACACACTCTTTGACCGCCCAAGCTGACCCGTTTGTCCGCCGGCACATCGGACCAAACCGCACCGAGACCAGCGCCATGCTTGCGCTGCTCGGTTATAAAAACCTGGATGAATTGATGGAGGCCGCCGTGCCGCAAAAAATCCGGATGGATAAAAAATTAAGTCTGCCCGCCGCACGCAGTGAAAGTGAGGCGCTGGCCGAAATCAAGCGCATCGCCTCTGAAAACAAGGTTTTCCGGTCATTCATCGGGCAGGGCTATTACGACACCATTACGCCACCCGTCATCCAGCGCAGCGTATTAGAGAATCCCGGCTGGTACACCCAGTACACGCCCTATCAGGCCGAAATTTCCCAGGGCCGGCTGGAAGCACTGCTGAATTTTCAAACGATGGTCACGGATCTGACCGGTCTCGACATTGCCAATGCCTCCATGCTGGACGAGGCGACCGCCTGCGCCGAAGCCATGATGATGTGCCATCGGTTCAAGGGTTCAGCCACGCGAAATATTTTCTTCGTGGCGGAGCATTGCCATCCGCAAAACATTGAGGTGGTGAAAACCCGCGGTCTCGCCCTGGGGGTCGAAGTGGTTATCGGCAGCCACAGCACCTTTGCCTTCAGCGAAAACGTATTTGGCGCGCTCGTGCAATATCCGGATACTTTCGGGGCCATTCATGACCTGGCACCGTTCATCCAGCAGGCGCATGCCGCCGGGGCGATGGTGACCGTCGCCACCGACCTGCTGGCGCTGACGCTGCTGCAACCGCCGGGCGAATTCGGGGCCGACATCGCGGTAGGCAGCGCGCAACGCTTTGGCGTGCCGCTCGGCTACGGCGGGCCACATGCCGGATTTTTTGCCACGCGGGATGAATTCAAACGCCAGATGCCCGGGCGCATTGTGGGAGTATCCAAAGACACGCGCGGGAAACCGGCGCTGCGGCTGGCGCTGGGCACGCGCGAGCAACACATTCGCCGCGAAAAAGCCACCAGCAACATCTGCACGGCACAGGCGCTGCTCGCCAACATGGCTTCGCTTTACGCCTGTTATCACGGGCCGGAAGGATTGAAGCGGATCGCCACACGCGTTCACGCCATCGCGGAATTATTCGCCGGCGCAGTCATGGCCAAAGGATTCACGCTGGACTATGGCGAATTTTTCGACACGGTCTGCATTGAGTGCCCATCCGCCAGCCAGCGGGAGGAAATTCTGCAACGGGCAACCGAACAGGGCATCAACCTCCGCTCCCACGGAACCAATTTGATCCTGGTTGCTTTTGATGAAACCGCCCAACCAGCCATCGTGTCGGAATTAACGGCAGTGTTTACCGGGCAGCCGGCAACGCAGACTTCATTTTCAACCAATCAAGATGAGGCAAAGCTTGGCTTCCGCGATCCATTCAAACGCACTTCCCCCTTCCTTCAACATTCGGTTTTCAACCGCTACCACAGCGAGACCGAGATGCTGCGCTACATCAAGCGGCTCGAATCGCGCGACCTGTCGCTGACGGCTTCCATGATCCCGCTCGGCTCCTGCACGATGAAATTGAACGCGGCGGCGGAAATGTTTCCCGTGTCGTGGCCGGAATTCGGCCGATTACATCCGCTCGCACCGCTAGGGCAAGCGCGAGGTTACCAGATCCTGTTCCAAAACCTGGAAGACTGGCTGGAAGCCATCACGGGCTTTGCGGGAATTTCCTTGCAGCCTAATTCCGGCTCGCAGGGCGAATACGCCGGCCTGCTGGTCATCCGCGCCTACCATGAATCGCGCGGCGAGCAGCACCGGAATGTTTGCCTGATCCCCACCTCGGCGCACGGCACCAACCCGGCGAGCGCGGCCATGGCAGGGATGAAAATCGTTGCGGTGGCCTGCGATGGGAACGGCAACATTGATGTGGCGGATTTGCAGGCCAAGGCGGCGGCGCACGCAAAGGATTTGTCCTGTCTCATGGTGACCTATCCCAGCACGCACGGCGTATTCGAAGCCACCATCAGGGACATCTGCGCCATTATCCATGCCCACGGCGGCCAGGTGTACATGGATGGAGCCAACATGAATGCCCAGGTCGGGCTCACCTCGCCCGGCTTCATCGGCGCGGATGTTTGCCACCTGAATCTGCACAAGACTTTTTGCATACCGCACGGGGGCGGCGGGCCGGGCGTGGGGCCCATCGGCGTGGCCAAGCATCTGGTGCCGTTCCTGCCGAGCCATCCCGTATTCACCACGCGGCTGGAGGAAGACCATTCCAAGCAACATATCGGGCCGGTGAGCGCCGCACCCTGGGGCAGCGCCAGCATCCTCACCATCTCGTGGATGTACATCGCCATGATGGGAGCAGATGGCCTGACCGAGGCGACGAAATACGCCATCCTGAATGCGAATTACATTTCCAAGCGGCTGGAAAAATATTTCCCCACCCTGTACCGCAGCAACGGCCTCGTCGCCCACGAATGCATCCTGGACTTGCGCGCGTTCCACAGCGTCACCGCGGAGGATGTGGCCAAGCGCCTCATGGATTACGGTTTTCACGCACCAACGCTCTCCTGGCCGGTGGCTGGCACGCTGATGGTGGAACCCACCGAAAGCGAATCCCAATATGAACTGGACCGTTTCTGTGACGCGATGATCGCCATCCACGCAGAAATGACAGCGGTGGAGACGGGCGCGGTGGATGCCAAAAACAATCTGCTGAAAAACGCCCCACACACGGCGGACCAAATCGCGAGCGACGCTTGGCACCGGCCTTACTCGCGGGAGCAGGCGGCCTTCCCGGCGCGGGATTTGCACAACTACAAGTTCTGGCCGCAGGTCAGCCGGGTGGACAATGTCTTCGGCGACCGCAATCCGGTCTGCTCCTGCGCAGGGATGGAGAATTATTGATCGTAGAAACCGCAGTTCAACCACGGATGGACACAGATTGACACGGATAATAAAGGCGTTCGAAGATTGGCTCCGCTTCCCTTAATGGGGGAATGACCGGAAACCCAATTTCATCCGTGTCCATGGGTGTCCATCCGTGGTTTTTCAAATTGCCTTGCGGAGTTTGGGTTGCTAACGGCGAGACACTCCAGCCCCGCGAAATCTCCAGGGGCGGCGGTTAACGCGCCAGCGGAAGAATGGCCGACCCGGATTTAGCAGTTGGCGTCAGCGCCGCCAACAGATCCGGACCACCCTTTTTCGCCAGCGCCAGCAGGGTTTGCTCCTCCCGTAACAACGTTCCTGACCCAGCCCGGGTCAGGAACGGTTGCGCGGTGGTGAGTTGTCCCGCGGCTACCAGAATGATTCCATAATAAAGCGCTATGGAAGGTTCCTTGAGTTGGTCGTCACTGAATTTGCGCAAGACCTCCAACGCCTCCGGGGCCTGTCCCTGTTTGAGCAAAGAGAAAGCATACGTGGTGGCGTAATAAGCGTTGGTAGAGCCAGCCGCATAAATGCTGGCGGCCAGCTTATGGGCGGCGGGCAAATCCTGATTGAGCAACAGCGCCAAGGACGCGCAGTTGTTGCCGGCATTGGCATCCCGGGGATTTCTCTGGCGCGCTATTTTCGCCAGCCGCCACAAGCCATCCGTATCCTGTTTCTCGCTGCACAGGCGGGTGAGCGTGGTCATCGCCGCCGTTTCTTCCGGGCATTTCTCAGCCATCAGCCAGAGCAGTTGTTCGGTGCGCTCCCGCCAGCCCCACACTGCGGTGAGATTGGCCAGCTTGGATAAAACCCCCGGCGAGGCCGAGGCCAGTGCCAGCGCATTTTGCCAGGCCAAAGTATCCTCGGTGCCCTTGGCGAGTTTCCCGGCCACCCGCGCCAGCAAGGCAAAACGAAACGGCTCCATACCCGGCCAGGGCGCACGCTTCAAGTAACGTTCCTGCTCCCCCCACTTTCCGAGCACCGCATAGGCATCCGCACGTGTCACCGGCAACAATCCCTGCTCGCCAACCGCCGGCGGCAGTTCCGCCAGCCAGTCCAGCGCCTCCCGGGCGTGGCCGGAGGAATTCATCCACGTCGCCAGTTGATCCGCCGCCCAGGCATTGGTCGCGGCCCGGGTTTGCGTCTGGCTCAGGAACGACGGCAGATCAGGGCTGTGCCGGGCCTGCAGAATCGTCAGATGAAACAGCGAGTCGCGCAGGTTGGCCTGATCATTCGTGACGACCTGCCGGGACAGCGCCTCGGCATGCGCCAGATCCTTGCGATCGAAACTTTCGGACACCAGCGGCCGCAAGGCCAGGATGCCCACGCGCGGATTCTCCACCAGAGTTTCCAGCGTGGACCGGGCGGAGAGCTTCACCTGCGGGGTGGTGGATTGCAATTGGAGCACGGCGAGCGACAAGCGATTAAGCGGGTTATCCGGTTCCAGCCGGAGATTTTCGGCAAAGTGCGCTTCGGCGGTCTGATTTTGGGACAGCCGCACCGCGAGCAGCCCGGCCAGTTTTTGATATTCGGCGGACTCCCGATCCGCCGGCGCAATGGCGTTCAGCGCGCGG
>CAISVF010000242.1 GCA_903888765.1 uncultured Verrucomicrobia subdivision 3 bacterium
AGCCATTGCTGCGGTGAAATTGCCAAATCCAAAGCAAGCCATCGTTGTCCGTCGACCGGTTTATGAAAAGCTGGGCGGCTTTGACCGGAGGTTAAGTTGGACGGAAGACTGGGAAATGTGGACACGGATTGCCGTGCATTATCCCATCTGGTTCGAGCCGGAACCTCTGGCGGTCTATCGTCAACACGATAATTCCAGCACCAGTCGCAACATTCTCACCGGAGAAAACGTCCGGGACATTGGTCGGTGCATCGCCATCACCAGCGGCTGCTTTCCGTCGGACACTGGCGCACGCGTGCGGCGAAAGGCGACGCGGCATTATGCGCAATGGTGCATACAGACCTTTGCTCGCCCGCAGTTGGTTGCCGGCCAGACCAAAGCAGCGTGGATACAGGCAAAAGAGGCATTGCGTCTGTCGCCCTCGCGGCCGTGTTCGAAGCGTTGTTTTCATTGCTCAAGCTGGCGGCACGCCTGATAGGGTCGAGATGGAAGGGGCGGGTAAAAAACTGCTGACTACAAAACAGGAAAAGCAGAAACACTGAAAGCTGAAATGCCCAAAATAGCCCTTGAATTCTCCGCGCGGATGGGGAACAGGCGGAAAAAGCAGAAATGAAGAAAGCAGAAATTTGAAACGCTGAAAACTGAAATAACAATCCGCTTGCGCGTCTGCCGCACTTATCTTACGGTGAGACCATGAAAACTTTGACCATTCGGCTGCCGGAGGTTCTGGCCCGGCGGCTGGAACAGGAATCGCTCGCCCGCCGGGTGTCGAAATCCGTCATCGTGCGCGAGCGCTTGGATCAGGCCACGCCGCCGCTCCCGGATGGCAGCCTGCGCGACATTCTGGAGGAAGCTTGGGCAGCCAAAGTTCCCGCCCCGCCCCGCCGGTTTCGCTCGCCCCACAAACAAAAACTGGCGGAGATCATTCGTGCCAAAAAATTGCCTCGCTGACAGTGGCGCGCTGGTGGCGCTGCTCGACCCGCGTGAGGAATACCACCGCTGGGCACAGGCCGCTTTTGCCCGCCAGCCCGAACCGTGGTTCACCTGCGAGGCCGTCGTGTCCGAGGCGTTCTTTCTGTTGCCTGAACCCCACGCCCGCGCTCTCGAAAAACTTTTACGTCAGGGACATTTGAGGATGGGGCTTAACCTTGCGGACGAGTTGATCCAAGTGCTCGACCTGCGCGCCAAATACGCCGATGTGCCCATGAGCCTGGCCGATGCCTGCCTGGTGCGCATGAGCGAAACGCTGCCCGACCCCGTGTTGCTGACTACCGATGCGGATTTCAAGATTTACCGCCGCCACAGCCGGCAGGTGGTGCCCTGCTTGCTGCCCGGTCTTTGAGAAAAAGCTGAAACCTGAAAGCGACAAGACAAAGTGGAAAGCAGCAAACCAAAGCAGGAATTTGAAACGCTGAAGGGTTTTAATTTATTTCCGGCATGAAATTACCGAACGCAAACCAAGTCATCGTTGACCGCGAGAAGATTGAGGTTTATTTACTGAAACCGGTTCATTCCGGCAACGGCGGCAAGGCGGATTTTTCACCCGGCTTGGTTTCCATCGCGAGCGATGGGAAGTACTTTCGGCAGCTCTGAAAGCGTTGGCTGTTACTGGCGAAGTGACGAGTGCCAGCGAAACGTCGCACGGCAAAAAATATATTGTTACGTGCCGGATTCAGACGCCAGGCGGCAAATTGCCCCTGTGCAGAGCATCTGGATAGTGGACAAAAACCAGGATACGGCTAGATTGGTGACGGCTTATCCGCGTCAGGCGTGAAAGGCAATATGATTAAAGAGCATGATCGCATCGTTTTGAAAACCCACCTGCCTGCCGACGGATTGGAAGCCGGCGACGTGGGGACCGTGGTGCATATTTACGCCGATGGCGCGGCTTAGGAAGTGGAATTTACCACGCTGGATGGCGACACGGCGGCAGTGGTGACGGTTGAAGCCGATCAAGCCCGCCCCGTCCACAAGCGTGAAATCGCCCACGCGCGGGAATTGCAACCAGCCTGAAGGCAGCGCAGAAGTAGGGGTGACAGACCGCCCTCCGACTCTGCCAACTACCAGCTTTGGTTTAAAAATCTCAGCTTTTCAGCGTTAAGGTTGTTTATTTTTTCTTCCCCCGCTCGATGAACCTGAGCACTATCAAACAAACAAGTGACGGAAACACGTTCCCCTTCTCCCCGGGGAGAAGGCAGGGA
>CAISVF010000243.1 GCA_903888765.1 uncultured Verrucomicrobia subdivision 3 bacterium
CCGCATGTTGCTTAAGACTTTTATGCGACACTGCACTAGTGGCAATGCCCCGGCGCTCGGTGGCACCAGTGTTTTCGCTGCGGTCAGTTCAAGTGCCAAAGTGTATTACCTCCCTGGCACCACCGGCTGGGGGGCAACGTATGGCGGGCTGCCCACCGCTCCATGGTATCTGCCCACCCCATCGATCCTAGGTAGCGGATACGGCTTGGGCGTCAGTTCCAACGGATTTCGTTTCACCATTTCATGGGCAACCAATGTGGCGGTCGTGGTGGAAGCCTGCACGAACCTGGGCAAGCCCGCGTGGCAGCCGGTGCAAACGAATGCGCTCACAGATGGCACGGCCTATTTCAGTGATCCGCAGCGGACAAATTACCCCTACCGCTTCTACCGCCTGCGTTCGCCGTGAGGCTTGGCAGCGAAATCCGTAGGGCTGGACAACTCCTTCCCCTTTCCCCTCAAACCTTCAATAACTACGGCTGCTCCTCCGGCTCGGCCGGCGCATGGGCCGCATCGCGCGCTGCCGCCCTCGTGCGCACATAGCGCGTCGCCAGATCCTCCGCAATCCCGCGCAGCCGCTCCGCGCCCTGCATTTGGGCACGGCAGGAGGCGTCGTTCAGTTAGGAATTTTTGTGCATGGCAAACCTTAAAATACAAGCAAACAGAGATTTTGATTTGCACATGATCCCGACCTGGGCGGGCTGATGGTCGTCTGCAAAGACCGCCGCGCGCTTGCCAATCGACGCGCTCGGGTTCGCCATGACGGCGCGCAGGGGAGTCTTTGCAGACAGCCGCGCGCCCTGCTACCTTGGAAATACGTTGTGGCGGGTTTTATGCATGCGTGGGCTGGTGCGGTAGGAAAGCGGTGTCGCCGCTGCGCTCTGCCACCGCCATGACCCGGCGAGGGTTGGTGGGGGTCAACCTGCCTGAGGATGACTGGCAATGGGCGAGTGGCGACTTTTCCCCCCCAAAAAAAACAAAACGCCCGGCGGGTGTTGCCACCGGGCCGGGCGTGGGGAAAGTGCGTAGTTAAGTGGAAAATTATTGGCGGGCCGGAGCCAAACGGCGCTTGGCGACATACACCAGACCGAGCATCGCCACGCTGACCGCCGCCCATTCGGAGGGTTCGGGGACCGGGGACAGGCTGCCATTGACCTGCATCGCCAAACCAAAACTTGTTAAATTGCCAATTAAACTCCAGCCGGATCCACCATGCTGGGCCACTCCGTAAGGGTTAGTCCCGCTGGCAACGTCGGCTATATCCCATCGGTAAATATCCGCGCCGGAAGCGGTTCCGGCCGCGATGTAGTAGGACGTATTCGCAGCCAACACGGTCGTGGTGGACGGCGTGAACGTGTACTGGCCAGCGCTCGTGG
The DNA here is from genome assembly GCA_903888765.1 of uncultured Verrucomicrobia subdivision 3 bacterium. GTDB lineage: Bacteria > Verrucomicrobiota > Verrucomicrobiia > Limisphaerales > UBA11358 > UBA11358. Next base: position 1,374 of record CAISVF010000243.1, read on the forward strand.
GGTCGGTATTGCCGGTCAATGTTTTCAAAACGGCTCCCGGAGTATGCCCAGCGCCGGTCGCATCCAAAAGCTCAACGAAGAAAGTGCTCCCGCCTCCATGAAGTTCTTTAGCGCCCAGACTCAACACGACCGATGATAAATTGTAGCTGGTGGCTCCCACCGTGAAACTCTGGGCAACATACCCCGGATCGATCCGGATCGTGGTAATTTTTGTTGGATTGGGCAAGGTGTCGAAAATAACGGCAGCCGGGAGCTGGGTGGCGGTCAAGGCCAAGGCGAGCGCTCCGGCCTGAAGCAGGGATTTGGTGTTCATCGTTTTAGTCTAATTCAGTTTTTGTTGTTTTGTGTGTTAGTATTTTGTCCGGACGGCTGGTTTTTTACCTTAGTTATTTTCTTAAGCAAGTCATTTTTAAAGTTTATTTTAATTCTAGCTATAAACTGCACTACTGCCTAATTTATGGTGTTTCAAAAGCTATCCAGCTCTAACTAAATGAGGCCACAAATGCCCAATAGGAAGAAGATGATTTCGAATTCAGTTAGCCACGGATGGTACACGGATTGACAGGGAAAAGAGCCTGGGCAGAAGATCGCTTTGGCCCAGGAAAAAGCGGCCGCTCGATTGCGCGGAATGGCTGCGGCTAACTCGTTGATTCCGTGGTCTGGTGTTAGCGGAGCCTCGGCGCGCAGGGACTGCGCGCCCCGCACCTTCCTTTGGCGAGTCACCGGCGCGGCAATGAATGGTGTTCCAACACGGATAAGCCGGATGCGGGAAAACCGCACGTCCGGTTTGATGAGGGTTGGAGTATGGCGGCCATTGGTCTCGTGCCTCTCAACCCGTCTGCTCCGCCTGCTCTACTTGGGAAACTGCAAATATACCAGCCCTGCGGGCTTCCAAAAGTCATGGCCAAACAAATCACAAAATGAGGCAAACCTGGGGTGTTTCCTTGAGGTTCATGGGCGAGTTTTCGCAGCCGTTAAAAAATCGAATCGTTTTGTAATCCGGCCTTCATAATTCACCCTCCTACATTCCGTAAACTGGCCAGTTTCATCTTGGACGGTTTCGGCCATTTCATGCTACGCCCGGGTGCCCATTCCGGAACCACTTCCAGTTCCAGCCGCAATGGCTCCGCCGCGCCCTTCGTTGGATCATCCACATACCCGTTTGCCTTCAATCCCTCCGGGTTGCCCCGGTTCATCGCCCGCCAGTCGCCATACGTCTGCGTCATCCCCACCTTCTGCTGCCGCGCCGCCAATTGCTCGTCAATCTGCGGCCCGAGTTGAAAATCCTCCCGCACCGTCTCGCTCCATTGCATGAACGAATCCATCACCCCGGGCAGCTGATGGCGCAGCTTGTCCCCGCTGGGCTTGGCCGCCGCCAGCAACAACAGTTCCATCGTGTCCGCACAATGCTCCAGCCAGCGCCGCGCTCCCTCCTCATCCGTCCGCCCCCACTCGCTCGTGCGGTGACGCGCAAAATCTTCCGCCGTGTAAAC
>CAISVF010000244.1 GCA_903888765.1 uncultured Verrucomicrobia subdivision 3 bacterium
CCCACCATCTCCTTGGCGGAATAACCAAAAAGTTTCTCCGCCCCGGCATTCCAGCTGGTGATGATTCCCTCCAGATTTTTACCAATGACGGCATCCCCCGAAGATTCCACGATAGCCGCGAGTTGGGCATTGGTTTCCTCTGCTTGTTTGCGGGCAGTGATGTCGATGACAAACACGGTGAGCCCGGTTACCGCGTTCTGATTATCAAAAATTGGACTGTAGCGATTTTCATAGTAGCTGCGGCAAAGGGCACTATCGCCATATTCCTCCTCCAGACAAAGGTGGGCCCCTTGCAAAACCATGTCAAAATGTCGGCGCGCCTTTTCCCGGTCGTCAGCATTCTTGATGACCTCCAGCATGTTCCTGCCGATATCAATCTTTTCCCCCCAGATTTTTTGCATAGTTTCCTGGTGAGAACGCGAAAATTCGGTGTACCGGTAAGCGCGATCCAAGGCAAACATGATAACTCCTTGGGGGCTTTCCAGAATCGATTTAAGCAGGGAGTTCTGCCGCCGGAGTTGTTCCGCCACCTCCTTCCATTTGGCCACCGCCTGGATTGATGCAGTAGATTCAGGGACCATGGGGCGCTCAATTCACAGGTTTACGCATACAACCTCAACGTGGAACTGCCGTGGGACCGATAATTCACGGCTGCTTGAGTTTGCCGATCGCAGCCTGCATTTCGTCAAAGTGCGTTTGCGTGGTCAAGGCATCCGTGACATGGATGATTTTGCCATCCGCACCGATCAGGAAACTCACGCGCTTGGCGAGGTTGAGGACCGGTAGTTTGGCGTCGTAGGCCTTTACAATGACGCCGTTGGTGTCGGCAATGAGCGGAAAAGTCAATTGGTACTCGGCGCTGAATTTCTGGTGCTTGGCCACACTATCAAAGCTGACCCCGATAACGGCAACGTGGTTGGTGGCCAGATCGCCCAACCGGTCTCGAAAGCCACAGGCTTCCTTGGTGCATCCACCGGTGAAATCCTTGGGGTAAAAATACAGGAGCACGGCAGATTTGCCGGCATAGTCGGCGAGGGACACCGAATTGCCATGCTGGTCCATGCCGGAGAAGGGCGGTGCGGTATCGCCCACTTTGGGCAAGTCTGCCTGCAATAAACCAATCGGCCAGCATGCCAGCAGGAGTACAAGAAAGCTTTTCATTAGGGAACAGATATTAATAGAGGTTGATTGCAGTTGGGTTTTGGAAATCATTTTTTCTGCCGGGGGGAGCGGCGCAATCCATTTTGCAGCCATAACCGCCAGACCATCCAAAAGGCTTCGCCTACAATATGACCGGACATTTTGGAGGTCCCCTCAGTACGATCAGCGAAAGTAATGGGGGATTCTACGATCGTATAGCCCTGACGCCAAAGCCGGTGGGTCAATTCAATCTGGAAACTGTAACCGTTGGAACGAACGTCGCTCAGGCCGATGGCTTTCAGGGCTCGACGGCGAAAACATTTGTAACCACCGGTCGGATCCGTAAACGGCATGCCCGTGACACATTGCACAAACACACCGGCGCTACGGCTCAACAGCAGGCGTTTGAGCGGCCAGTTTAAGACGCGCACGCCGCCGGAATAACGGGAACCAATGACAAGATCAGCCTGTTCCGCAGCCTTGAGAAAAACCGGAATCTCGTTTGGATCATGGGAAAAATCGCAGTCCATTTCGAAAATAAATTCATATTGCTTTTCCAGCGCCCAGGCAAATCCCGCCAAGTAGGCGCGGCCGAGTCCTTCTTTGCCAGCGCGATGCAGCACCTGAATTTCGGGGTGTTTCGCGGCGAGTTGGTCGGCGAGTTGGCCGGTGCCGTCGGGGGAATTGTCATCCACCACCAGCACGTCCACCCCCACGGGCAGCGATAACAGCCGGGCCGCCATGCGCGGGAGGTTTTCCCGCTCGTTGTAAGTGGGCACGATGATGAGCGTCGGGTTCATGCGGCGCGCAGATTGTCGGAAAATTCATTTGGAAAAACAAGCGGACAG
>CAISVF010000245.1 GCA_903888765.1 uncultured Verrucomicrobia subdivision 3 bacterium
AACCTGGAAACTGTCGGTAAGCTGAACCGCGAAACACGCCAACCACGCGAAAGGGAAGGCTGAGAGAGAATTCCGCCGCACCCAAGATGCTTCTCTCAGTGAGTGAACGGTTCCTGTTCGCAAACCTGCAGCACTTTCGCGTATTTCGCATATTTCGCGGTTTTAACTGCCTGCTTTAAGTTTAAAAGCAGAAATCGAGAAATGGGGAAGGCGGATGAAGTTGGCGGTTGGCAGTGGACAGTGGAAAATCACGGCAGCATGATCAGTGAAAGTCCTCTCCCAGCAAAGGGAGAGGATTTAGGTGAGGGATCGTCCAAACTAAAATTGCGTTTTTGAAGTTTCTCAATTCTAGCATTTTCCCTGCCCGCTTTCCCGAACCCCAACATTTTTCCGTTACTCGTTTGTTTGATTGCGCTCGCGGTTATCCACTCAGTGGCGATGCCACGATGCAAAAGGCTAAAATGCTAAAACTAATGGCTGTGGCCTTTGCTTGCTTACTTGCTGTTCAATGGCAATAGACGCACTCTTTGCCGCGCTTCGTCCAGGGTAACAATGGCACCTGCCTCCAACTCGGCGCTGAACTGCCGCAAGGCACCGCACACCAATCGCCCAAGATGATCAGGGGAAACATCTTGTGACCGGACCTGAAAAACACTCGGCCGACCCGCCTGAGTATGGGCGAGAATCGTTCCAAAATCCAGATCGTGGGTAAAAACCACCCAGTCTCCTTCGCAGGCAAACCGCATGATATCAGCATCGGAAGCATGGTGATCGCCAAGGGTAGCCCAATGCGCAGCCTGCCATCCTGCAGTTTGCAAGGTTTCCACCCACGCCGGCCCCAGATTCATATCCACCAGCAACTTCATGCCAACGCAAGCGCCACTTCCTGCTCTTCAACCCGCCAAGCCGCATAAGCCATTGCCTCGTTAATATCGCCAATTTGGAGATAGGGATACAGACCCAGAATTTCGTCGTGAGTCTTGCCAACGGCCAAGAGACCAACAATAGTGCCAACCGTCACGCGAAGCCCACGAATGCACGGTTTGCCCCCCATGACCGCCGGATTCATAGTGATACGCTCAAGTTTTGGCATGAAGCAAATATATCCCGGAGAGTTTAGAACTTCAAAGACATTTGACTCGATCCCAAATGGGTTTTAACGCCCGCAGCGGAACACAAAAGCAGAAATTTACAAAGCAGAAATTTGGAAATGAGGAAAGGGGAACAGGTTTCCGTGACTCGTTTGTTTGATTGCGCTCGCGGTTATCCAGTCGGTGGTGGGGCTACGATTCAAAAGGCTGAAACGCTGAAATGGGCAAGGGGGAAAGTTGGCCAACATGGGATTGCTTGAATAGGGCAGGTCTGTGCACGCCGCGCGCTTGCCAACAGATACGCTCGGGTTCGCCACGGCGGCGCGCACGGAGTGACGCACCTTGCTAGCGACGGGGCAGCGCTGAGGTCAGGCTCGATTTTAGTCAACCAGATCAGTATCCGATTTGGCCTTTTAAAATTTTACGGTTAGGCCGGCTGCCCTGGCCATTTTCTTCTGGCGCTCATCGAAGGTCAGAAAAAGTTCGTAGTTGAGTTCCACGGCGGTGGCGACATGCAGCAGATCACCGCTGCGACAGCCAATGGTTTCCGTGTTGGCCCCGCCCAGTTTTTCGGCTGCACGCAGCACCGCCACCCAATCCACTGGCGTATGCACCAGCACGCTTTCGTCCTGCAAATCCGCATCCACCTGTTTAAGCTGCGTTTTGCTCTGCGCGGCATCGATCAGCTTATGAAATACCGCCAACCTTAGGGCATTGCGCACTTCCAGCCGATGCCACGGGGTGAAAGGCAAGGGCGCACCCTCACGTTGCAGGAAGTTGCCGGCCACGCGGGAACTTTGCTGCGGAAGATAAAGCGCCACCATGAAGCTGGAATCAGCGTAGGCTTTCAATAGGCACCCCGACTTTCGTCCAGAAGAGCCAGCATCGCCTGGTCGGAAATGACTTTTCCACCAAAAACCTTTTTAAGCCGGCCGGCGATGTCCGGCATGGGCACATCCGCCAGCTTGCGCGTGGAGGCTGGCACCAGTCGGGCCACGGTACGACGGTGTTTGGTGATCGCCACTTCTTCGCCATTGTTGACCCATGCCAGTACGCGATTGAAATCATGCCGCATATCGCGGATGGATGCTGTCTTCATGTGTCACATTATGTGTCACAAACCTGAGGTGGTCAAGTCAGTCGCGGGTTGAGGTGGGACGATGGCAGGTGGCAGCCCGGAAGGGAAAAGCGGTGGAGGTTCACCGTATCAGTCCATGACCTCGCGAGGGTTGGCGGGCAGTCCGCTGCACGCCGCTCGATTGCCAACGGACGCGGGCGGGTTTTGCCAGGACGATTTGCTGGGATGTCTTGGCGGGCGGTGGTTGGGGCACTTGTTACGCGCTCGGGTTTGCCTCGACGGCGCGCACGGAGGTCTTGGCAGACGGCCACGCGCCCTTATTTAATCCATGGTTTGGGATTGGCGGAGCCTCGGCGCGCAGGGGACTGCGCTCCCTACCGCCATAAAAAAATTATCGGTTGGGTGAATTTGAAGGGGATGGGCAGGTATTGTGGTGGGTGGGGCTGGGCGCGGAGGGGAAAAGCGGTGGAGGGCCACCGCATTCCAAGACGCTGGCGCGTTCGCGGGGATGCCGGGATAACGAGATGGGTCTGGGAGTGCGCCTGTGCTCGGGCACTTTGAGGGCAGGAGGGTGGTGAGGGGCAGCGAAATGCAAAAGCTGAAATTCGGAAAGCAGAAATTCGGAAATGACCGGTGGTGGGCGATGGAGGGCTGGCTTGCGGGAAGCCCTGGTGCGGGCGAAAAGCGCTGTCGCCGCGTTGCTCTGCCACCGCCATGACCCGGCGAGGGTTTGGCGGGGCTGGTTGGGCTCAGGTTGCTGGCGGGCGATGGAGGAGGGAGGACTTTTTCCACCCAAAAAAACAAAACACCCGGCGGGTGTTGCCACCGGGCCGGGCGTGGGGAGGTTGGGTTATGGGGTTGCGTTTGAAATCAATCCATTATTGGCGGACCGGAGCTAAGCGGCGCTTGGCGACATACACCAAGCCGAGCATCGCCACGCTGACCGCCGCCCATTCTGTGGGTTCGGGGACCGGGGACAGATCGACTTGCATTTGAAGAGCATCCGGATTTACGCTAGTTGATTGACTACTAATGTTGCCATAAGTGGTAGAACCGGTGCCAATTGTCGCATTTTTCAACCATTGAAAATTGATTGATGTCGAGCCCGCCAAAATGTAATAACTTGTGCCTCCAGTGAGGGAATATGAGCCCGTATAGCTGTATTGACCAGCCAAGTAGGGATTATCATTTCCAGAAAGATCACCTACCTTGGTGCCCGGCGCACCGGATACCGTAGTCCAAAGTTGGACATAGAAGCCACTACCGGAAATTGGGCCTACTGGATCATTAGCATCCATGCCCAACAGAACGGAGGACAAGGTGTAATTGCCGGCCGGGACATCGAAATTTTGTGCCCAGCTAGCAAAGGTGCCACCGACCACCGCGACAGTACCAGATCCCAAACTATTAAAGATCACGGCGGCAGGCAGTGAGGTGGCGGTCAAGGCCAGGGCGAGCGCTCCGGCTTGGAGCAAGGATTTTGTTTTCATCGTTTTAGACTGTTTTAGTTTTTGTTGTTTTTGGTGTTAGTTTTTAATTCGGACAGAAATTTTTATCTAAAATTAATTTCTAATGCAAGTAATTTTTTCAGATTATTTTTAATCTGATGCAGACTCCCAATGCCACCCTTTTTCAGACAACGCAAAGTTGACCAGGCCAACCAGAATCAAGGGGTAAAAGCCATGGCGAGGGCGGGTTGAGCGATGCCGGATTTAATTAGCCACAGATGGGCACAGATGGACACAAATGGGCAAGGGTGAAAGCCGGGATAAAAGTGCGTTTTGTGCCAGACAAGAATGGTTGCTGGTGGGTGCGGCGTGGCTGCGGCTACATTGTTTATACCACTGGCAATTTGAAACTGCACCATGATCATCGTGCCGAAAGGTGGAACGCGTTAGGCGCAACCGGAGCGCGGCGTTCACGCCGCTTCAGCGTCCAAAATGAAGGCGGGCCGGAACTTTGCCGGCTCCTTGCCACTTTGGCCATTGAAGCGGGCTGAAGCCCGCGCGCCGTAGCAACGGCCGATGCAGGTTCCAACTCAAAGTGAGATTAACCCATGGTCTGGTGTTAGCGGGGGCGCGGCGCGCACAGAGTGACGCGCCACATTTGGGCAGGGTTGGAGGCGTTGTTCAGTTAGGAATTTCTGAACATGGCAGAGCTTAAAACATCCGAAGGCAGAGATTGGGTGGTTGGCGCATGATCCCGGCATGGGCGGTAGGTCAACTATGTCGCTCCGTCCGGAGCTTTTCGGTTTTTGGTGGTGGATCTACAAATATGCCAGCCCTACGGGCTTCCAAAAATCACTGGCAAACATTTCATGAACAAGAGGCGATCTCAAAACGGTTGGGCGGGCAGTCCTTGGCACGCCGTTGCCTTGCCAGCAGGAGCGCTCGGATTCGCCAGGACGGCGCGCAGAGGAGTCTTTGCAGACAGCCGCGCGCCCTACCGCATTTGGGCAGGGCA
>CAISVF010000246.1 GCA_903888765.1 uncultured Verrucomicrobia subdivision 3 bacterium
AGACAAATTGCGGGCGAACTAAATTTGTTCTATCCGCAGACCCGGAAAATGCCGGGCTGCTGCCGGTCTTCGGACTGGTTTTCGCGGCTGCGAAAAGCAACCCTTTTAATTTCTTCGGGATCAGGTTTTACCGGGTGTTGGCTTCGCGAGGGTGTGGAGTAAACAGTCTTCTAGGGCCGCTTGCGCCATTTCATCTGTTTCCATGCCCCAGACGCCGATTTTGATGACGCGTTTTTCACAGCGACCGCGGTCATGATTTTTAATCCCCTGCAGAGCTTGTTGCAGGCCCAGACTCGTGGAGGGAACTCCTTGTGGCCGGGCTTCATAGGCGGTTGCACGAGGTTCCCAGTAGCTGGCCAGCACATGAAAACCTTGTCCATGATCCAAAAAACGTTCGGTGGTAAACTGGATCTGGATGCCGTCATGGTCCAATACCTTGGTGCCTAAATTGGTTTGCAGTATCATGCCAGCGTTACGCAGGCAAACTTCGGGAGCATGGCCTCGAGCCTGACTGGTAGCCTCCGTGGCGCGATAACGACTACCCGTGGGTAACCAGCGCAAGCCGTAGATCTGCCAGCGATGCCCGGCGGCGTCCTGCCATTCGGCATTTTGGCCCTCGTCGTATTTCAGCATTTCACGAGTGCGATCCGGAATGGCCCGCTCCTGAAACGCCAGATTTTGAGTGGGCAATTGGAAGATCCAGGGAGTCGTTGCCAGCGCTGCTTTTTCCGTGGAGCGAAACCAGAGTTCCATCCCCAACTCGCCTAAAGCGAGGCAAACGACCAGGCCCAACAAAGCCGCCATCACGGACCGAGGCATCGGGCTGCTTGTGGGGTAATGTTTTTCCACTGGGGCAACGGAGTGGTCGGCAGATCGGTTTTTCTCAGTGGATGCGGGCCTGCGCGGGCGCAACAGCCAGGTCAGCAAAAGCAATCCGGCCAGCGTCGCCACGAGAATGGTCAGACCGGCTTCGTCATGGTGCAGATTAACGGCGGCGTTGCCGTGCTGATCGCAGGTGCAAACCAGATAGGTGGTGCGCACACTGTTGCAGGCCAGAGCCAAGGTCATGCCGCCGAATAGGAGCGCCAACCGCCGGAGCCAGTGATAACGGAACATTTCCCCCAAAAACAAGGCGACCATGACCGTGGATTGGAGTGAGCGAATACCACTGCACGCATCCTCCACCCCGACCATGCCGCCGCCGGTTTCAATGAGCGTGCCTTGTCGCATGCAGGGGGTTCCCAGCAAATTGGCCAGTCCTGCGCTCAGGCTGGCGTTGAGGTGGGATAATTCAAAAATGAGCGGACCTTCCAGTCGTAATGGCCAGGGAATTGCCACCAGAAAGAAGAGAATCGGGAACGCCAGATGCCAGACCCCTTTCCGGCCGCCCCAGAAGTAGATACTGATGAGGGTGAGGCTGACGACAGAAGGGCCAAAGATCCAACCAGCAAAACGCCAGTCGGGAAGCACATCCAGAAACAGGGCTCCGGCGAACAAGGTGAGTCCGCAGCCATAAAAAAGTAAAAAAATTCCAGCGGAGGGATGAGGAGTATCCGGAGTCGGCCGGCATTTCCAACGTTCCCAGAAAAGAGCCAGGCAGAGCAGCGGAACGAACCAGCCAAACCGGTAATCTTCGTAGATTTCCCATAGCGTGCCCAGCCGGTAAATGGCATAAATCCATAGGGCAACCAATACGACGGGCATCAGATACCAGCCACGCAGTCCAGCGAGATTGTCCTGGGCCGATGATAACCCGCCATTGGACTGACCTGGTGCATTTTTAGCGGAATGATGGGGCATATCTCACCGGGGCCAAAATAACAAAACTTTCATCAACAGAATTTAGGTCGGCCTGAAACTGAAAGCAAACAAATCAAGGGAACTGTCTGGGAGGTTCAGCGGCATGCGAGCGCAGGACGCACGCGACCCTATTCAGTGTAAAACAACTTGCAGAAAATGATGATGGCCGCTTCTTCAGAACTAGGCATGGCATTGGGCTCCGCTGGCGCAACGATGGTGTTTATATGCGTCGAGACCACCTGAAGATCCGGTCTTTGTCCCAGAAAATGATTGAGCTGTTCCTCCAGTGCGCTGGCCGGCGACTTGCCAGAAGGCAGTGGATGCAGGGTAACTTCAAATACTTTTGCCTTCATAAAGCTGGTTTTGTCCCGTGCCGTTAATGGGGTTTCTAACTGCACATCGCATTCGGCTCACTCGATAACCATTCGGTTATCAAGGTCGGCTCACACACTTTTAGCAAATCCAAACTCGGCCGACCAGCGGCGAATGCAAAGCCGTAGGAGACGACGTGAGGAGTCTCTAACATGGTTTTAATTTGAGCCTCGTCACGTCGGCTCCTACCGCGTTTTGAAATTGACTCGTTTGGCTCGAAGTTAATGGGAAATTTAGCTGCGGCTGCCCGGCTTGATACCAGACATCGTTGTGCTGTTGCCGGGGAATCGCGTATGCTAGCGGCTGTGATTCATCATGTTCATGAGATTGCGGCGGAAGTCATTCGCAACACCGGCAAGGACAAGCCGGCAGATGCTGCCCTGCGCGAGGTGCTGCGGTCGTTCCGGGATCTGGCACCCTTTGACGCTACGGAAGTGGCCAAGACCGTCTTTATATATTACCGCTGGCATGTTTGGCTGCGCGACGAACGTGGCGTGGAATCAAAAATGCGACTGGCCCTGCGATTGAATCAGCGATTTCAAGACAACGAAGCCAGTTTTAGCCTGGCGGAGCTCCGCGACAAAGCCGTTCCGCCATGGACAGCCGAGTTTCTGGAATTTGAGGGAGACTGGTTGTATTCCCTCCAGCGGGAACCGCAATTGTGGCTGCGAGCCAAGCGTGGTCAGGCAGGAGTATTGGTGGATAAGCTGGCGGGGGCGGAAATCAGTCCACTGCTTCCGGATGCGCTGCGGTATCGCGGCGAGGAAGATTTGTTCAAGACTCCGGAATTTCATGCGGGCGAGTTTGAAATTCAGGACATTGCGTCGCAGTTGGTAAGCTGGCTGTGCGCGCCATCGCCGGGCGAGACCTGGTGGGATACGTGCGCTGGCGAAGGCGGCAAGACGCTGCATCTATCCGACCTCATGCAGAATAAAGGATTGATTTGGGCGACGGACCGGGCGGAATGGCGATTGCAAAAACTCAAGCGGCGGACCGGGCGGGCGAAAGTATTTAATTATCGCTCGGCGTTTTGGGACGGTGGCAAAAAACTGCCCACGAAAACCCGATTCGACGGCGTGTTGGTGGACGCGCCATGCAGTGGTATCGGGACCTGGCAGCGCAATCCCCAGGCACGCTGGACCACCTCCCCGAACGACGTACACGAATTATCGGTCATTCAGAAAAATTTGCTGGCCCACGTGGCGCCCAGCGTGAAACCCGGCGGGAAGTTGATTTTCTCGGTCTGCACTTTGACCCGGTCTGAGACGACGGAAATAGTAGAGCATTTTAATGCCAGCCAGCCGGAGTTTGAGCCGATGAGGTTGCCAGAAATTTCCGGGCCACCGGGCACTTCTACGCCGGCTCCCACCCGGTATATCTGGCCACAGGCCTGGGCAGGCAATGGCATGTTTGTCGCAGCCTGGCAGCGGAAAAAGGCTCACCCGGCCGCCGGCTAAAAAACCACCGGCTCATTGAGTTTGCCGCACTGACTGCAGCGTGAGCGATCTACATCGGCGTCATCGGTGTAAACAAGGCCACACTTTGCGCAGCGGAATACCCGGTCCTCGGGATGGGCCGGCCCAAAGCGGCGGCGGCGCAGTTCTGAATAAATGGCCACGGCGCAGAGCGTACCGAGGGTGAGCGTCACGTAGAGGAAAAGCAGGTGGGCGTAGCTCATGGATTGGCCTGCGGCACCGTGTGCCAGCGAAAGGTGATTTCACCGAGACTCATCCGGTTGGCGGGCTTGAATCTCAGTTGGCGCGCCAGCAGCAAGGCGCGCTGGTCAGCTTCCGGAAAGGAACTGGATTCCAAAAGGACGACTGAGATAACGGTGCCGTTGGCATCCACGAGCGCCTGAACGCGGCTGGGGGAAAGCACATCATTGCAGGGCAGGGATGGCAGGGGGATCTGGTTTGCCGCTTGCCGCAGAGCGAGATCACCAGTGATTTGCAAGGTGGTGGCGGTGGGAAGTTCAACGATAAATGGATCGGTCACGGTCGTGAATTCCGGTTCCGGCTTGAAGGTTAACGGTGGTTCCGTAAAGTGGTTGGTCTCCATGAATTCACGGAAGTTGGTGCCGAATTGTTCCGGCTGGTTCGTCAGCCACTGGGGTGACTCGGTCCAGAGAAAAGACGGCGGCGCGATGCCCGGTGATTTTTGCCAGATGGCCGCAGAAAAATCGTTTGCATGCGGCAGGATGAATAGCGTCGGGTCCGTAAGGGCAATCAAGTCATCCCCGCTCACCGCCAGTTGCAACCGGGGCGCATGCGTGACGGCTCGCGCGAGGACGGGGTGCCTGGCTCCAAAGGTGAAAATCAGGGCAACGTGCGCGGCAAGGGCCAGCGCGACGAGAAAAAACCATTTCTGTCGGGGCCAGCCGCGGCGGGGGGGGGGTGCTGACTCAGCCGATATGGCACTCATGGCCTGGACGCCCCAGCCTCGACGCGCGGCAGCGTGGCCAGGAGGGAATTGGTAATGCCGGCATGGCGCGCCAGCAAAACGATATGGGCGAGCTGCCCGTACGTCACCGCCTGGTCGGCATGGATGATCAGCGTTAGCGGCTCGCGGGTCGCGGCGAGGGCAGCGAACCGATTCGTGAGCTGGTTTTCGTTGACTTTTCCGTTTTCAAAATACAATTGGCCGCCGGCATCCACGGCGAGCGCCATGAGCGGTCCCGTGGCCCCGGGCAGATCGGCGGCGGATGGCGGCAGCAGCGGGAGTCCGACTGTGGGGAGCAGCGTGCCAAGGAGGAGCAGCAGCACGAGGCAAAAAAACACCGCCGCAAATGGCGCGATGTCAAACTGGCTGCGCAGAATCTTGGCGTTGCGCGGAAATTTCATTTGCCGTTATCCGAGACAATGCGGACGATTTCGGCGGCGGCGCGTTCCATATCGAGGACGACTTTATTCACGCGGCTGACGAGGTAGTTATAACCGGCGTGCGCCGGAATGGCCACGCCAATGCCGGCGGCGGCGCAAATCAGCGCCCGGTACACTCCGGCTGCCAGCGAATCGTCCCCGCCAAACAAGTGGGCATAAGCGCCATCGTGCTGGAGTCTTTGGAATGTGTCCAGGAAGCCAAGCAGCGTGCCAAGCAGGCCGAGCAACGGCGCGATATGGGCAATGGTGGCGAGCAGGTTCAAACGTTCTTCGAGCAGCGGCACCTCCGTAAGGCCGGCTTCCTCGACCGCTTCACGGACGCACTCGCGACCCTGTTCGCGGTGGAGGATCGCCGCCTTCACGAGCCGTGAAACCGGACCGGGCGTGGCGTCGCAGATGGAAATGGATTCAACGATGTTACCACGTTTGAGCACGGTGCGAATGCCGTTGAGGAACTCGGCGGAGTTGATCTGCGACCGATGGCAGAACAGGGCGCGTTCGACGAACACGACGGTGGCGGTGGCGGCGGCGATCAGAATCAACCAGATAACCGGTCCGCCGTTGGCAAGCAACATTGGCATGTGATTATTAAAGGGGTTTGCGCGGTAAGTTCAAAGCGCAAAGTGCAAACCAGTCGTCATATAATCTCACATTTTTTGTCGGGTCGATTTTTGTGTGCACGAGGAAACCCACCTTTTTTATAGAGCCTGTCCTGAGGCAACAGACTGGCCCTACAGGAGTCAGAACGCCACAAAAACTTAACCAGTTTCCTTGTCACGTCTGTAAAACCCTCATGAATAAAGGATTTCGTGACAAAAATGGTGGCCACTGTCAGTGAAATTGCCAGTTTTTAGCCGATTTAACTCCTCATCTTTTCCACTGGCGCGCGTATCTGCTCGCGCCATTGCAATTGCTCATGCACATCCCGCCGCTCTTTGGCCATCGTTCAAGCGCTGGGTGATGTTGGTCGAAATGCTCGCGCTGCAGTTCGGCGTGTGGCCCAGTCCTTCGTCTCGATGTTCGGTTTGAAGTGCGGCAACAGTTCAAATTCCCGCGGGAAACAGAAACACGCGGTAGCATCGAAATCCTATTGATGCCTGGTCGGTTCACCAATGCTTTTTACCGTTTGATTGCGCGCTGCGCGGGAGTCTCAGCAATCGTTGCAGCCGGCGTCCCGCCGATTTCCACGTTGCATCGAGCCATAATTTCATCGGAGGCCGTTCCCACCAGCAGTCCGTAATTGCCCGGGGCGACAATGTAATCCGATTTGGCGGCATCCCAATGGCGGAAATAACGGACCGGGATATCAATTTCGCCGTCGGAGTGACCGCCGGCCGTGACAGAAAACCGGCGGAAACCGCAGAGCTGCTGGCGGGGCTGATGCGGACGCGACTGGAATTCGCGCAAATATATTTGCACCACCTCGTCGCCATCACGTTGGCCGATATTGGCCAGGCGAAACGCCACGCGCGCAACCCCGGAAGTGCAAGTCAGGTCGCCGCTTAACTGGACCTTGTCGAGTTTGAACTGGGTGTAACTCAATCCCTGGCCGAAAGCGTAAAGCGGTTGACCGCCGAAATAACGATAAGTGCGGTTGCTCATGCTGTAATCCGTGAACTCCGGCAAATCGGCAGTGGCGCGATAGAAAGTCACCGGCAATTTTCCGCCGGGGTTGTAATCACCAAAGAGCGCCTCGGCGACGGCCTGGCCGCCGGACTGCCCCGGGTACCATGCCTGCAAAATGGCATTCAGATTTCCATCCTCCCACAGCAAAGCCATTGCCGAGCCGCTGCAATTGATCATGACCACCGGCCGGCCGGTCTTTTTCAATGCTTTCAAAAGCAATTCCTGGTTTGCGGGCAACTCAATGGCCGTGCGGTCGCCGCCATTGAAACCCACAAAGACCACTTTCGCCTGTTCACATTCCAAGCTGGCGTTGATGCCGCCCACATAAATCACGATGTCCGCCGACCGCGCCAAATCCACGGCGGCTGAAAAATCAGGAACCGGTTCACCGGCTTTGGAAACCAACGCGACGCCGGAATGAAACACCACCTCGATATTTGTGCCCGCCAGATTGGTGATGCCCTGCAAAATGGTGATCGGGTGAGATGGCGTGCCGTGGTAATTTCCCAGCAGCATATCCACCGAGTCGGCGTTTGCGCCAATCACAGCGATGCGTTTTAACATCCGGCGATTCAGCGGCAGTGTGCCATCGTTTTTGAGGAGCACGAGCGATTCGCGCGCCATCTTTAGCGCCAGTTCGGCGTGCGCCGGAGTGTCGTTTTCGGAGGCCGGAATGCGGCTGAACGGAACATCGGCCGGCGGATCAAACATCCCTAAACGGAAGCGCGTGCTGAGCACTCGCTGGAGCGCTTGGTCAACCTGTTCCGGCGCGATCAGTTTTTTGTCCACCGCTTTCGCCAATGCGAAATAATCCTTGCCGCAACACAGATCACAACCCGCACCCACGGCCATCGCTGCCCCCGCTTCCGGCGTCGGCGCGATATTACCGCCTTTGGAAAAGTAAGTGATTGCCCCGCAATCGGAGGTGACATGGCCCTTGAATCCCCAGCGTTCACGGAGAATTTGGGTCAACATCAATTTGCTGGCGCAGACCGGTTCACCGTAAACCTTGTTGTAAGCACCCATGATGCTTTCCACTTTGGCGTCGCGCACGGCGGCCTCGAATTGCGGCAGGTAGGTGTCGTAAAAATCCCCTTGCGGCGGCGCGGCCGGAAACCCGAACCGTAGCGGCTCCGGCCCGCTGTGAACGGCAAAATGTTTCGCGCTTGCCGCCGCTTTCAAATACTTTGGATCGTCACCTTGCAGTCCGCGAATAAAACTCAGCCCCATCTGCGTGGTCAGAAACGGGTCTTCGCCATAGGTTTCCTGCCCGCGTCCCCACCGCGGATCGCGGAAGATATTGATGTTCGGCGTCCAGAAGGTCAGGCCGAAATACCAGGAACAATCGCCGTTGGTACTTTTGGCGAGCGCGTCGTTGTGCTTGGCCCGCGCCTCTGTCGAAATCACGTCAGCCACTTGCTTGAGCAGCGCATCATCCCAGCTTGCGGCCATGCCGATGGCCTGCGGAAAAACGGTCGCAATGCCCGCGCGGCCGACTCCGTGCAGGCATTCGTTCCAATAATTGTAAGCCGGAACATTCAGCCGCCGGACAGCGGGAGCGGCGTTGTTGAGCTGGGCGACTTTTTCGGCAAGCGACATGCGCGCGACCAAATCCGCCACCCGCTCTTCAAACGAATAGGCGGTGTTGGTGTAAATTACCGGGTCGTTGAGGACGGGAATTTTGCGCGCCCATTCGGACATGGCCGGCACCAACTCCATCGCCTTGGTGGAAACCAATTGGCTGCCATCGGCGGCCAGCAAATTGAAGCCATTCAAAAACGCGTTGTTTTTCCGGCTAACAAAACTGAAAGTCAGTGGCCCGATGATGGCGTCTTCAGCATGGTCAACGGTCGCGCGAACGGAATAAACATGGCCCAGTCCGCCCGACGATTTAAACACATCGAGATTCTTCGTCAAAACCTTGTCGCCGCAGCGAATGTCGAAACTGCGCAGGCCCGAATTAGTCAAGTGCGTTTCGGCAAAAAGAAATTCCACCGCATAGTTGCCGGCGGGCAAATTGGGCACGGTCACCGTGAACGCCGCGCCATTGAGTTCGTTCCAATAAATACTTGGGTCGGATGCTCCAACCAGCTTGACCTCGCCGGGTTTGTCCAAGTGCTAGTAATCGCCGTTGATTAAAACCGGTCGCTCGCACGAGTTGCATTGTTCGTCCAGGGCCGGCGCTTTCAGCATCGAAAGAAAAACCACGCCGAGGATGGCCAGATTTATTTTTATCAAGTTCGTTTTCATTTGGAAAATTATGCGGCCGCGCCGCCGGACATCAGCGGTAGGGTTGAAAAAATCTGGACGTAATTTGAAACATATAATCGGCATGGCTCAATTGGTCGCCGGTTTATGACAAATGGATGCAGTCGCGGCGGGCTGGCGCGGCGGGCTTTATCAACCTGATGTGAATAGGTTTGCGTGAATTTATTCATATTTGTTTTAACCTCATTTTTGGTGGACTTACCACTCGGCTTCCGGTTTCAAGTGCAAAGCTATTGGGCTTGCAAACTCAGGCCATCAATGGCGAGTTCACTTTGATCCAAGCCCCCGCAATAAAGCTGGACATGGTTCATTCCCGCTTTCAGAGGCAGAGCCCCGCCGGCGCTTTGCCATTCGCCGTGGCGGGTGGGAACGAAATTCACCGAAAGCCCGCCGAATTTACCGGACATCGCCTTCTTCCCGGTATTCTGATAACGAAAGGTGCCAAGATAATTGCCGGCCTGGGCGATGGGCAGATTGAAACGAATACGGAGAGAATATCCCTTGACTCCGGTGACATAACTTTCTCCCGAAAATTGAGTCAGCGCATTGGTGGCGTAGCCCTTGTAAAAACCGACGCGCGCGTCGTCCTCCGCCTCAATCCGCACCGGTCCCTGCGAGAAATCCAGCGGGGGAAAAACATAAGCCGGCGGCGCGGGCAGAAAATCAAAGGTGGAAACCTTGAAGAGCCGGATGCCGTGCGCCGGAACCGTGCTCGCCAAGCTGTTGGTGTGCAATCCGAGATCCTGATGCGCAAACAGGTCGCGGAAGTAGGCCGGCCCGTGAATTCCGAGAGCCGCCAGTGACAGCTCATTAGTTTTTGCGACGGGTCCGCGGTTTAGCAAGGCGACGGCGATTTGGGTGGGATCCACCAGCGGCCGGAGCCACACCTGAAGGTCCTTTTCCGGTTGCTGAACCAGATAGCCCTGACGGCCGGCGGGGTCCTGGTCCACGGCCAGCACTTCGCGATTGACCAGAATATCCCGAACCTCCGGCTTCATGATGCGCAGATCGTTGCCCGCAATGAGTGGCGCCGCGAGAATGGCCCACATGCCAAAATGGGCGCGACACTCATCCAAGGACAATCCCGCGTTGCCTACCCGTAACATGTCGGGATCATTCCAATGCCCCGGACCGCTGTATCGCTCCAAACCAATCTGTTGGTCAATCACCGAGCAGATGCATTCTTGCTTCCGGAACTGCCCGGGGGGATAGCGGAACTTGGTCATCAAGTCCGTGGTCGTCCGCCACATATCCGCATAACGGCCACTCACGGCATAATCGTATCCGATGCCGCTCGAACTGAAAACCATCGGGCGATTGAGGCGGTTGATGCCCGCCCGCCATTCCTGGAGCACCACCTCGGGCTGCTCAGCATCCCCGCACATGTCGAGCTTGATGAAGTCCACACCCCATGCGGCAAACGTGTTCAAATCCGTATCAATATGCCCTTAAGAGGCGGTGTTGCACCCGCAGGTGGACTCACTGGGAGACGTGTAAATGCCGAACTTCAATCCCTTGCTGTGCACATAGTCCGCCAGAGCTTTTATGCCGCTGGGAAAACGCACCGGATCGGCCAGCAAAATGCCCTTGGTATCGCAGCCTGAACGTTCCTCGACCTTTCGCTCCGGCTTGGAGACGCGGCCTTGCTCCCAATAATCGTCAACCACGATGTATTGATAGCCGGCGTCCTTCATGCCGCTGGACACCATGGCGTCTGCCATTTCTCGAACCGCCTTTTCGGTCGGATGTTCCGTCAGGCAATTCCAGGAATTCCAGCCCATGGGCGGTAACGGGGCCAGCGAAGGGCGGGGAAGGACCGCCTCGGTGGCCAACGCTGAGGTTGCGGTGTTCGTCACGGAATCGCCGCAACATGCGGATGGCCATGCCATCATGGCGACCAAACCAAACAGCGCCAATGCCGGCACGGTCAATGCCGTGCCCTCACCGCACTTCGGAAGGGGAGGTTTATTCATGATCCAATTAACACGGGCACTTTCTTCAAAAAATATTGCCAGGTTTTAATGTCTATCGCACTCCCCAGGGATTGGCCGTGTGCGCGGGGAGCGAAGCAACTATTGGCTGATCGGTTCCAATCACTTTTTCTTCACCTTTGGCAATTTTGAGTTCTTGAATTTTACCATCGATCTGAATGCGACACGGTTCGCCGGCAAGACTTCGGATGCAAACCCACACGGTCCGGCCGTTTTTACGTTCAGCACTCACGAGAAAGCCGCCTTCGGCGCGAAGGTTGTGGAAGGTCGCGTCGCGCCACGCGGACGGACACGCGGGAAAAACGCGGATACATCCGCCCCAACTTTGCAGCAGCATATCGAGTATGTTTCGTTGTGCGGAAATCGGAGATTCAAAGGTCGGCCAGCCGTTCTCGCTATAAAGCGTGTTGGGCGTGACCGTCGGGCCTTTCGGTTGGATCGTCAGCGCACGTTGCAGCCGCAGGAGCGCGGTGTCGCCGTCGCCCAACGCCGCCGACAGTGACGAAGAACCGGTGAATTTGAACATGCAATCGTCGCCGGTCAGTTCGACGTGCCGGCGAATGGATTTTACCATGAGCGACCGCTGCTCCGGTTGTTCCTCGATGTTCAAAACATAAAGCGGAAAAATCGCGAACAGGTGGCTGTAGTGTCGGTGCGGCTTGGCAAACGGCGTATCCTTGCCAATCATGATGCCGGTCTTTTCGTCCACCGGATAATCCGCCAGCTTGGCGAGCACCTCCTTCCACTTCGGCAACTCCGGATCGTTCAGCTTCAAACGGTCATTGCTTGCAATCAAAGTTTCCAGTCCCCAGCGAAGCAGCGCAAGGTTCATGCTCGTGTCCTCGGCGTTGCCGTATTCATCCGAAAAGGCATTGGGAATGTGGTAACGCCCGTCCGGGCCGGTTTGGATGACGTGCAGGTAAAAATTGAAGGTGCGCCGCAGCAACGGATATATCCGCGTGCGCAAACGCTCGTCGTCCATCGTGAAGCGGTATTGCAGATAGCACTGCTGCATCAGCCACGGCAACGCGATGAGATGCAGCGGCGGCGTGGCGCTCACGGGCGCTTTGAGTTCCAGGCCGGTGGGATTGCCCAACACGGCGGAGTTGGCG
>CAISVF010000247.1 GCA_903888765.1 uncultured Verrucomicrobia subdivision 3 bacterium
GCGCGGCCGCCGACAAAGGTTACCACGCAGCCAGCGAAATGGCCGCACTCCAGCAGGAAGGGATTCGGACCGTGATCACGGATCCGGTTAAGCACCGCAATTTCGCCAAGCTTAGCCAGGCAGAAGCCAAAGCGGTGCGCGCCGCCAAGCGGAGTACAAGTAGCGAGTCTGGCAAGCAATTGCTGAAGAAACGGGGGATGCATCTGGAACGCAGTTTTGCGCATATGCTGGATGCTGGCGGGGCCCGGCGGACGACGCTGCGGGGCTTGGAAAACGTAAACAAACGCTTCAAAATAACCGCCGCGATTTACAATCTCTCGCAACTGATGCGCAAAATCTGGGGCGTTGGCACCCCGAAACAATGGGTGGCGGGGGCAAAACCCCTTGGCTGGATTTTCGGCCACTTATTGGTAACAGGATGGCCCTGGTTACTTATAGGAACGAAGCGTTGGCTGGCTGGTTTTAGCGGCTCATGGGAGTTATCCTGGAACCAGTTAGCAGGCTGGATAAACTATACGGTGGCCGACTTTTTTCATCTCCAAGTGCTCAACCTCAGAAAATCCATTAGATCAACAGTCTGTTAGGGAACTGGTCGCCGGGGTGACCGTCTGGCTCAGGGTGTTGGTGCTCGTGGCATAGGTGGCATCGCCCGTATATTCGGCGCTGAGGGTGTAGGTCCTTGCGGCAAGAGTTGTGAGGGTGCAATCCGCCTGACCAGCGCTCACGGGATTGGTCGCCACCGCTGCGCCATCCACTTTAAAAACATAGTTGCCAGTGGCGCTTCCCACCGCCACGCCGTTGGTCTTTAGCACCGCCGTTAAATTGATGTTCACGCCATAGGGGGCAGGATTGCTGCTGGAGGTTAGGGTGGTGGTGGTGGGAATCAAGGATACCACCAGATTCAATTCTTGGTTGCTTATTTGCAGGCTGGCACTCGCGCCCGACATTATCCCGCCTCCGGCCACAGTCACAACTGAAGGCGCAGTGCCGCCTACCAGGCCGGAACTGCCGGCGGAAATAATTTTGTAGCTGCCCGGAACCAAAGCGCTGCCGGTGTTGTTGATTTTAAAGGCTGTCGTTGCTGTGAGGGTGAGGGTGCCTGCCGTTATGGTGAGCGCCGGAGTGCCGGCCAGATAGCTCACAGAATTCGTGCCCGAACCGGTGTTGCAGTTGCCTTTCACCGTTCCGGTCGCGGCGGCGCTGTTGGAGAGCGTCTGGCTGTTTTGCAAAATAAAGCTATTCGTCAAACCGGAAACATCCAGGGTCGCTCCGCCGGCCACGCTAATAAGGGTGCTGTTGGAAATAGATCCATAGGCGATCAGCGCCAGCTTGCCGGCATTGATAAATGTGGCCCCGCCGTAGGTGTTTGTCCCGGTCAAAGCCGCCACGCCACCACTGTTCACCGTGAGCGTCCCCGCGCCGATGGCGATTGGGCCGGAGATCAGCAGGTTGCCAGCGACCCCACCCAGTTGCAGCGGTTGGACTCCCGAAATGGAGCCGGAGAGCGTGAGGGTGCCGGCATCGGAATTGATCACGGTCCCGCCGGTCAGGGCGATGTTGCCGGCCCATGAATTATCATTGGCTATGTTGCGCAGCGCGCCACCGCCGGTACCGGCGATACCGCTGCCCGCCAGGTTGAGCGGCTTGGCTCCGACCGCGATGCCGTCCTTGAGTTCGAGCGCGGATCCGGATGCCACCGTTGCCGCCGCCGTGTTGTTGCCCAGCGCCAGACTGTTTTCCAGGCGCAACACGCCGCCGGCAATCAAAGTGGTGCCTTGATAAGCATTGGTGCCAACCAGATCCAGGGTCCCCGCATTCGTTTTAACAATCGCACCGTTGCCGAGGATGGCACCACCAAAAATGGAGTTATCAAAGCCGTTTATCGTCAGGGTGCCGGATCCCAGTTGCACCGTCGCCAGAGAGCCGGCGGAGTTCAGGTTGGCAATGGTTTCGTTAAATCCGTTCAAATCCAGCACTCCTGAGTTCGCTATGGTGACATTGGCATTGTCGTTGATCTGTTCGCGCGCCAGCAGCCGGACTATGGCGTTGGTTGAGCCATCACCGATTTGCAGATTGCCGTTGATCGCTGTCACCCCCACGCTTTTCTGTAAGACCAACAAGCCGCCCAGCACCGTGGTGTTGCCGGAAGCAGTGTTCGCAGTGGTTCCTTTCAGCGTCAGCGACCCGTTGTGATCCTTGGTCAAGGCGCCACTGCCCGTGGCCAGCACATTGCTGA
>CAISVF010000248.1 GCA_903888765.1 uncultured Verrucomicrobia subdivision 3 bacterium
GATGACCTCGTCCTTACCAAGGACGTGCTCTACCAACTGAGCTACATGGGCATCCAGAAAATTTATGTTCAAACCCGATTCGTAAAACGACAAAAAACCTGCCCGCTTGTCTTTCTTCCGAAATTACAAGGGGGTTTCGGCTTTTATTTTTACGGCTCTGACCAACGCAAGCTAGGCAACTGGCGACTTGGTGTCAATTATTTTTTTATTTTTCTTTTGGTCAAGAATCTGGCGCGCTCGCGCCAGGGAAGCATCCATATCACCGCATACGTTCTCCGCTCCCAGCCGTTCCATAAATCCTGACCGCATCAGTGCAAACAATGGCTGCGAATGCGGTCCGCATAAAATCAATGACTTCCGGTCGCGCAGTAGTTTTTCCATTAAATCCTCCAATGCCTCTAGGCCCGTGGCATCCAGCATCAGTACGTCCCGCATGCGTAAAATCAATACCTCCGGTAATTGGCCCGCATCGCGCAGCGACGTTTCCAGTTTATCGGCCGCACCAAAGAAAAACGCCCCGAAAACCCGGAACACCACCACGCCCTTGGGCACACTTTTTCCAACTGTTTGCTGCCCGGGCGAATTGCCCTGGGTCACTTCGGCGTCGGCCTCCACCTGGGCAGTTTCTGCCAGCCGTTTGACCATCAGGGCGGAGGCTAAAATCAAGGAAGCGCCAACTGCGGTCGGCAAATCCAGCGCCACTGTCAAAGTGAAGGCGCAAAGAAAAATCATCACATCGCTTTTGGGCCACCGGTTAAGCCGCACAAATTGATGCCATTCACCCATGCGCAATGAAACAACTACCAGCACCGCGCTTAAGGCTGCCAGGGGGATATGAATAGCATACGGTGCAGCCAC
Source organism: uncultured Verrucomicrobia subdivision 3 bacterium (assembly GCA_903888765.1). Lineage (GTDB taxonomy): Bacteria > Verrucomicrobiota > Verrucomicrobiia > Limisphaerales > UBA11358 > UBA11358. The sequence continues at coordinate 859 of CAISVF010000248.1, forward strand.
CAATAGGATCATCAACACCGTCAATGCATGAACCACTCCAGCAACCGGAGTTCTTCCGCCGCTTCGTACATTCGTCGCCGTGCGCGCAATCACGCCCGTTGTCGGCATGCCACCAAAGATACCCACCACCACATTAGCCACGCCCTGCCCCATTAATTCCTGATTTGAATCATGCCGGTCATCAATCATGCCATCCGCCACCACGGCTGATAATAACGATTCGATGGCCCCTAGCACCGCCACCGTCATAGCCGCGGGAAGCAGAGCGCGCCATTCATGGAAAGTCAGCGAAGGCCAATGCGGCATGGGCAAACTGCGCGGCATTTCTCCAAACGCAGAGCCGAGGGTCTGGATGCCAAAGCGCTGCTCAAAGTGAAACTGAACTGCGGCCAAGGACGCGAAAAGGATGACAATAATTGAACCGGGGACGCGCTGTCCCAGCTTTTTGGGCCAGTACCAAATGGCCAGCGTGCAAAGCGTTGCCAGCATAACGGTCGGCGAGTTCGGTCTGAAATCCATTGCCAATGCGTGGATTTTGCCGATGAAATCGGACGGAAGTTTTGGGGTCAAACCAAAGAAGTCATGAATTTGGGTGCTCATGATAATGACGGCAATGCCGCTCGTAAACCCGGTCACCACGGGAAAAGGAATGTATTTAATCATCGAGCCCATTTTGCTGGCCCCCAGCACAAACAAGATTACCCCGGCCATCATGGCGCATACCGCCAACCCCTCCGGACCAAAAGCCCTGCCTTCCGGTCCCATCATCACCACAATCGGAGCCAGCAGCGGCACAAAAGCACCCGCCGGACCGCCAATTTGCACGCGCGACCCACCCAGCAGCGAAACCAAAAATCCGCCGACGATCGCCGTGAAAAGGCCCACTTCCGGCTTTAGCCCCGACGCGATGGCCAGCGCCAGCGACAAGGGCAAAGCCACGATCCCCACAATCACGCCAGCCGTCAGATCAGCAACCAGACTTTGCGCCGAGTAATTCTTCAGCGTATCCAACAACTTTGGGCGAAATGAAAAATCTATGTTCATGGTTAATCCGGAAAAAAATTCCTTGATTTTCATTTTGCGCCGGAAGGCCGGAAATTCAAATACATTTGCTTTGCAAAACTTGGCAAAGAGTTTCCCTGACTGTGATGCCACGTGGCGCTTTTATGCCCGAGGATGAGCCGCTTCGTATGCCCGCTTCAAACGTTCCGTGGTGACGTGGGTATATACCTGCGTCGAAATCAGGTGCGCGTGGCCAAGCAATTCCTGAACGCTGCGCAAATCCGCGCCGGCATCCAGCAGATGCGTGGCGTAGCTGTGTCGCAATTTATGCGGCGTCAAGCCCGGGTCCAGCCCGGCAATAAGCAGATATTTTTTTAACCTCCGCGAAAGCTGCAGGGGCGATACCGGCCCGGCCCGTTTTGTGTCACAGCGAAACACCGATTGCCCCCCCAGCGGGGGCTCTGCTAACTGCGCCCAGTATGCTTGAATTGCTCGGATCGCCGGCGCTCCAATCGGCACCAATCGCTCTTTTTTGCCTTTGCCGCGCACGCACACTGTCTTTTCGTTAAAATCAATATCCTCCGCGCGCAACCCGCACAATTCGCTAATGCGCAACCCGCAGGAATAAATCGTTTCCAGTACCGCGATGTCGCGCCCGCAAACTTCGTCTGAAATCGGGCGCCCCGGTCCTTTTTTAAGCTTTTGCAAACCCAGCAATTTGGCCGGCGCCTGTAATAAATCCACCATCTGCTGGACGGTCAAAAATCGTGGCAGCCGTTTTTCCAGCTTGGGCAGGGTGACACTTTTTATCGGTGAAGGCTCCGCCACACCATGGCGATTCAAAAACTTAAAAAATGTCCGCAAAGCCGAAAACCTCAGCCGGATGGCGGCCCGGCTCAATTTATTTCGCCCCAGAAAGCGCAAAAAGCTGCGAAAATCGTCACGCTGCAGGCTTTCCCAGCTTACGCCGGTCGCACGATCTTCCTCATACCAGTGAGCGAATTCCGCCAGCGCCTGCCGATAGTTTCGCTGGGTGTAAATGGAAGCGCCACGATCCGTTGCCAGATGGGTGAGAAACTTTTCGCACCAACGGTCGCACACTGCCGCGCTTTTAATGGTGGGTTCCAGTTTCAATTGGCCAGTCTGCCGGTAAGTCGGAATTTCCCCGAGGTCAGTGGCGGTAATTTTTGGACGGTCATCGCGTTGATTTTTTTCCGGAGCTGGAGCAGGTTTTCGATTCGTTCCGTCACGGATGCGATATCTGCTGCATCCGGGGATTGGTGATCGGCAATGTATTGCAAATCGCAATTGCCAGTTTGGTCCTGTCTCATTTGATAATGGATTATGCCGCTGCCCGCATCAAAACATCGGTCAATATCCAGGGTGGTGACGCGCTGTCCATCCCATCGGCGCAAAGCATCGCGCACCCGCCCGTGAATCTGGTAATTCGCGCCGTCGGAGTGAGGGGGGCCAGACACCAGATCACCAACCCGATAACGCACGAGCGGCATAATATCATTGGTCAGCGTCGTCACCACCAATTCGCCAATGCCGCGCTCGTCCGGATCGATTATTTCGTAAAACACATTTTCCGGGTTGTCTTTCATCTCGCCATGCTCGTTTTCGAACAGCAAATGCCCAGTTTCCGTCGAGCCATACAAATTGAATATTGGCCGACCGAAAACACGCTGCAAAATATTCCGATGCACCACACTCACAAACTCATAGCTGCACAGGAGAAATTGCACGGAGGGGAATACCAAACCTTTACGCTCGCAGTAAATCGCAAACCAGGCGCCATGCACGGGGTCCAAATCGAGGAATTCCGGCGACCATTCTAGAATTTCATCAGCCATGCGCGCCATTTCTGCTTCCGTCAGCAAAAACGGAATTCGCGCCTGGTTTACAAACAAGGTTGCCTCCACCGTGCGGGCAGATTTAGCGGTGTAATTGGAAAAACACACCAAACCATTGCACACGGGTGGTACCAGCGTGGCGCGGCGGGCAAAGGGATTTGCCTCCAGCACGCGGGAAACATAATGGTTCAACCGCAACATGCAATTCTCCTGAATATTCCACCACCCTCGACGAAACAACACCGGAGTGCGCTCATCCGAACTGCCTGAGGTATGCTCCAATTCAATCGACTTGCTGGCGAGCAGGGCGTCCAGGCTCTGCCCGCCCCTTAAGAAATTGCCGGGGAAATTTTCACGCAGATCCCGCTTGCTGATCAGGGGCCAGCGAGAGAACTCCTTTTCCGCAGCCGCGCGATAAATCGGCAGCTCGAGCCAGCTTGGCAGGAGTTTATCTACGCGCGCCAACTGCCCTGTCGTGCGCATAAGTTCAGAAGTGGCCAGCATCGCCCTACATTAAAGCACCAAAATTGAATTATTTCCAATACGATTATGCAGGTCGCCAAAACCTCTGTTTATAAAAAGGCGATCAATCGGCGGAAAACCTCCTCCGGCTGATCCCCGTGAATCCAATGCCCCGCTTCCTGAATGGTCTGCATTTCCGCCCGGGGAAAAAGTTCATGGATCAACCCGGCATCGCCGGCGTTGACATAATTTGAGCTTCCGCCCCGCAAAAATAGCGCCGGTTTCGCAAACGGGCGTTCTGGCCCAATCGGTTTACACAGTTGCGGATAGTTTTGCGATAGAGCACGCAACGGAATCCTCCAGTAATAACCACCAGCCGCATCACGGCCAAGATTCTTCAAAAGAAAGCGTCGAAGCACCAGATCGGGAATATCCCGGGCCAACGCTGCTTCCATTTCCATGCGAGTGGAAAACGCCGACAAGTCCAGTGCCAATAAGGCGTTAAAAATTTTGTGGTGCACGGGTGCATATGCCCGAGGGGCCATGTCGGCAACCACCAACTTATCCACCCGGTGGGGAAATTGCAGAGCAAACTGCATCGCTGTTTTACCGCCCATGGAATGGCCAATAACCATCACATTGGCTATCCTGTGCTCGATCAAAAATTCCTCCACATCGCCTGCCATCAGGGAGTAATCCATTTCCAGGGCATGGGGCGAGCGGCCGTGATTGCGGAGATCCAGGGCAAAGACCTGAAACGATGCAGCCAGCCGCAGGGCAAGCGGATGCCAATTGTCTGACGAGCCGAGCAGGCCGTGCAAGAGCATCACCGCCCTGCCCTGCCCGGACATTTTATAGTGAAGTTGCATATTGCCATTCAATCACTGCGGCGGCTTTGTAGCAGCCATGTCGAGGCGGTTCAATGCTTGAAATTAATCGGTTGTTGTGGAAAATGCGCCTTAATGATGTTGCGACCGGTGAAAATTACAATTGGGGTATTGATAACCTTCGGTGTTTTTTGGGGTGACCGGCTGAGAGCCGAGCCTGCCGGGCCAACGGTGCTATTTGATTACGGACACCGCCGGCCGCTGGACAATCCGCTCAGAAAATTCATGTATTTTGTGCCGCTGATTTCACCTGAGTTCGTTTCCGTTTTCACCAACGCCAGCAACACCCAGTGCGCCCGGGTAACCTCCTTTCTTTGCCGAACCAATGGCAACCAGTGCCATGCAACCTGCGAGTTTGACATCGACGGAGATGGTTTGCAGCGCAATGAATTTGACCACGCCGCCGTTATTCAACGTCGCGATAAGGAACTCAACGCAGGCAAGACGCTAGCTCACCAACTCTCCGCCATCAGCGTGCAGGGCATGGGCAGCGGGAGCCTAGAAATTGAGGCTTCCCTAACTAACGGCCGGCCACTGGTCTTGGAATTGCGTCTGCGATTCAACGGACGGGGTCACCCAAGCCCTGTCAGCATCCTTCTTCAGGACATTTCTCGGCCCAACGGAAAATTACAATACAACAATGAAACGGTGGCTCGCGTTAACATGCTCACCTTCCGGGAGAAATCCGGCCCGCCGAAAATGGAAGTCACCCTGGCTTCGGTGAAACGAAAAGATGCCGGCAATGGCCTATGGCAAAATCTGGTAGGCGGAATCAAGGGCGCCGCAGCCAACTTATTTCTTCCACCGCTCAACATCACCGCCGAAGGCCATCAGGCAATGATGAATTTTGCCCTGGCCTTGTTGCAACAAAAGCCAAACTTCACCTTTCCCTTCGCCACGCGTCTGAAAGACGACTCCGCGATTGACCACCCATTGTAAACCCGATCCTCATTTCTATCGTAACCTGATTAACTCTTCACTCCATCTGCTGCCAAGGGGGGTGCGCAAAAGTCGTCTTGTCCTGTGCCTGACCGACCTGTCAAAAAAGCGTTTCGCGGTTATTGATCAACCAACTGCCATCTTTAGCCAAATAGCCGGCTCGTTTGAGCCGGCTATTTTCAGGAACTAACCATGACGGAGAATCTAGAGCATTTACATGAATCATATAGCGATGCCGGCGTTTACAAAGAACCCCCGGCAATCTTCGGTGGTGATCGCAGCAAAGGCTGGGCCCGCTGCGTTGCAGAGTTGCCGCAGGGTTCTTGGACTGCGGCTTTTGAGAA
>CAISVF010000249.1 GCA_903888765.1 uncultured Verrucomicrobia subdivision 3 bacterium
CAACTTATGGCTGACCGCCTGGTTTACCGCCCCGGAGGACACCTTCCTTGAAGGCGTATTGCAAAAACGCAGTGCAGCAGTAGCGGAAAAAACCGGCGCAGATTCAAAATGACCGCCACGACCGCCAATCGCATAGCGTCAACGATGGGCTTGCTGGCGGTGATTCTGGGAGCCTTTGGTGCCCATGGGTTGAGGCAGGTATTGGCGCACAACGGAACGGTGCTGATTTGGGAAAAAGCCGTATTTTACCACTTCATTCATTCGGTAATACTTTTTGTGCTTGCCGGGCGGAAAGATTTTCCCGCCGCAGCCTGGTGGAGCTTGCTTGCCGGCATCACGTTTTTTTCCGGTTCACTTTATCTGCTGGCCGTAACCGACGCGCGCTGGCTTGGCATGATTACCCCGTTAGGTGGCTTGTGTTTTATCGTCGGCTGGGTATGGCTAGGCTGGTGCCCAGCGCGAAAGTAAGGTCCGTTTTCCGGGAAAAGATATTCTTGGATTGTGTGCGGGGAATCTCCGGCAGTCTGTTAGCGTGCCAGTATATGAAAATCCTCATTGAAGATGCTGAACGCTTGGAATACCTAACCAACACCAATCTCTGGACCAAAACCCCCATCGAGGGCAAGTGTTTCAGCGCTACTGGAAACGCCCTGGCAGCGGCAAAAAAAGAGTCCATCGGCCGCTTTAACATCGTCGGCTATATCAGCCAGAGCAAGCAGTTCGTTAATCTGAACCACGGCCGCGGTCGCGGAATCGATGCGGAAAAAGTGTTGCCGGCTAACGCAAGTTAGTTCACCAGCCGATACCAGTTGTCGCGTTGGTGCGGTTCGTAGCCAAGGTCGCGGATAAGCCGTTGCATGTCGCCGACGGTCATGTGAAACGTCGTGCCAGCCTGAGAAACAACATTTTCCTCGATCATGATGCTGCCGAGATCATTTGCGCCATATTTCAGGGCGACTTGACCGATTTCCAAGCCTTGGGTAACCCACGAACTCTGGATGTTCTCGAAATTATCCAGATATATCCGGCCCAGCGCCTGCGTGCGTAAATATTCCTGCGCGCCGACCGGTGGCGCTTTTAGCTTGGTGTTCTCAGCCTGAAACGTCCAGCAAATGAACGCCGTGAAGCGGCCTTTTTGGTAGCTGAGAGATTGGTCCTGTTGCCGGCGCAGACGTTCGAGATGCTCAATCCGATCCTCAATCGTTTCCACATGGCCGAACATCATGGTGGCACTCGAGTATAGGCCGAGTCGGTGGGCAATATCCATGACCTCCAGCCAGTCACTGCTCATCGCCTTGAGCGGGGAAATGCGCTCGCGCACCCGGTCCACGAGAATTTCCCCGCCGCCGCCGGGAATGGATCCTAGGCCCGCTGCCCGAAAGTCGCCGATGATTTTTTCCAGCGGCTCGCCGAAAACCTCGCGGAAATGCACAAATTCACTGGGGCTGAATCCATGGATGTTAATTTGCGGCCACTGGTTTTTTATGTGGGAAAGCAGATCAAGATACCATTGTTTGGACAGCTTGGGATGGTGTCCGCCCTGCAGCAAAATCTGGGTGCCTCCTAGCGCAAGCGTCTCGGCGATTTTCTGGTCCATCTCAGCCAGGCTGATGACATAGGAATCCGCATCCTTCTCTGTGCGATAAAACGCGCAAAATTTGCAATAGACGTTGCACACGTTCGTGTAATTTACATTCCGATCCACGTTGAATGTAACGATCTCGTTTCCCCGCCCGGCATAAGCAGTCTGCTTGGCGAGTTGGCGACGACGGTCGGCAAGCGCGCCCAATTCCTCTAGCGGCAGCGCATAAAGCCTTCGAGCCTCGGTCGCATTGATGCGGTGCCCGTCCCAGACTTTTTGCAGAAGATCGTCCAATGTCGCGTCGTAAATCACCCCGAAAAAATAACCAATTAGCGCGGCCAAATCAAACTAGAGATGCGCTGGAGAACCGTTTGGTCAGCAGCTTTTTGCTGGCGATCCGGCAGACTTGCTCGGTTGCAGAAATCTTTCTGCACTAACGCAATCTGGCAGTTTGAACCACCTGATGAACGGCCTGAAGTATTGCCATTGAGTTGGAAACATTCTCCCAGTTAAAGATGCATAGGTACCGACAATTGGATGGCACCAATGTATTGTTCAGCGCCTGTTGCCATAAACCAGTCTGGCGCGGTCCTTGATACAGCCATTCGACCGCTGCCCAATAGGGAGCATCGCTGAACTGCAATGCCTTCAGGAAACCGATATCCTGCTTTGGATCATTGGCATGGCGATAGAAACTCCAGCCAGGACAACTGAAAGAATTCACGCCGGCAGAATAAAGCCGCTCCTGTTCTTTCCAACCGGCGACATGAGTAAATAATCGCTCTCGTGGCACACCCAGTTCACCGGCCAGACTGCAGAGATCCGCAAGATGACGGCGCACAACTTCCGCCAGGTCCGCTTCGGTAATATCACCGCTGGTTCGCAGTCCGGCTGTTTTTACCGCCGCATAACCGATTTGTGCCACGCCCCGGGCAGGTAATTCATCCACCTTTAATCCGCCAGACGGGTCTTGGTTCACTGGAAGATTCAACAACGCATTGCCGTTAGGATAATACCAGGCGTTGATGCCAACCGAAGATTCCCAACCCAGTTTAATGCCGATGAATAAATATTTTTTATCAGCCGGCAAGGCCTGCCACCAGTTCAGAACTAGCGGGATTACTAGCCGCATTTCTTGGTGGCATGCCTGGCGGTAGCCGGGGCTCATGAGATTGGGCGGCGGCAAAACGCGGATTTGATTTCCCCAGTTGCGCCACGCAATTTTGATGGCGGCATCCGGTGACCAATTAGTCCACTCCACATTGAGGCGGTTGGTTGGAGAATAACCCGGACGCCAGCTATCCCACCAATTCCACAAGTCCGGTCTGGCACGCCACCAGTTTTCACCATCCAATTGGACAACCACCGGGATGCTGTTCTGCTGCGCTGTTTTTAGAAAGCGATCCAACTCCCTGCGGGTCTGCTCCCGTGGCTTGTCCAAATAAGAGAAGATGGCTGATGCCCCGACACAAACCCGGGCATTGGTCGGAGGGGCAAATTCCTGATGAATCGCCCGAAGGGCTTCCGGGGCGGTATTGGCACCGACGTTGAAGAGAATAAATTGAGTCGGCTCAGTAAAGGCGGTGAAGCCCAGAAAAAAGGCACTACCAAATAATAGCAGATTTTTAGCAGGGGAACCGAAGCGTGATCTGGTCATTTTCCAAAGCCAAAACCATGGTGCCCTATGAAAGATACTTGCTGGTGTATTTTAGCAGCCGATCTTGAGTGATTCGGAAACGAAGGGTTCCGCGCAGGAAGCCTGAGGCTTCCTGATATTCCGAATACCGGGTTTTGACTTCTTTCAGACTGGCACAATTCGCAACGAGATGAATGATATCAAGATCGGTCGAGAAGTAAGGCCGGTTCAAATACCACATCAATTCACCAAAAACTTTGTAACGACCGGGAAGGCACTCCAGCAAAACCGCTTTGTCGAAAGCGTCTTTTGGAAGCCCCTGTTTTTCACACCAAATGCGTTCAAATTTTTGAATTTTCAATTGCTAATTTAAGTGTGCCTTAAATTTATTGATGAAGCATTTAGAGCGCTACCCCTCAATTGCCTTTTGCCTTGCGTTTTTTGTTAATGAAAATAAGCGGCAAAATTGCGTTTTTTACTCGCGAACCACCAATGCCCTCATCGGAAACGGCGAGTCAGGCTGGCTTAAAAATCAAACAGGGTGGGCAATTGCGCTGGCAATCGTTCCCAATTGGCGGTGCCCGTTGCCAGCGGTTGTACCAGCACCAGTACCGGGTCCGGACCCGATGCCCCGAAAGTCAGTCGTCGCAAGGCCATCTGCCACCAGCACCGGGCAACGCGCGCGTGGCGCTCCCGCCCGTCCGAAAACCAGAACATGGCCTCGCGCGCTTCTCCTTGCTTGCTCAAGGAGAGAACTGTTGCAGTCCCGCCCGGAACCGGCAGAGGCCGCTGTCCAGTAATTGTCCAACCGGCCCCGCGGATACAATAGGACGGATCGTGAACGGCATGGCGGTTATGTGCGCCGTCGATAATAACCACCACAAAATCCTCCCGCCCCACACGGTACATGCGCTTAAACACCTTCGCCGCTCCAAAGATCGATTTTTCTGTCTCATTGAGTGGAATTTCGCGGCTCGCAAAACCCAATCCAGCGGTCACAATATGGCTTACCCGATCTTGCGCATCCGCTAGCGGTACGCGGTCCCAGACCACGGCAAGAATGACCGCCAGCAATAATGCGGCGGCAGGAATTTTGGGGGAACGCAGGTTCATGATTTTTATACGTTCTTTTTGGCGGCTGGCCAAAGGCATAGCACGCCGGCTACCACTACAACGAGTCGGAGAGGCATAATCAGGGCTTCTGAAAACGGTGCCACTTCCCAACCAAACACTGGCATCCACGCTACGGATGTCGCCAGCCAGATCATGGCCCGCCAGGAAATCTTAATAGCGCGCCAGGAAACTTTCAGCCAGGCTGCCAGGGCCAGCGCTAGTGCCAGATGAGCAAGAAAATGCAATTCTGTTAATTCGCCCAGCAAAGCACCGACGACCGCAGCGATCAGCAAAAAAACATTGATGGGAATTTTGGCGCGCGGCCGGTCATCCAGCCGGAAGACTAGCCCCGCAAGCCAAACCAACCAAGCGAGCCAGCCCAACCGGTCGTGTTGGTCGTGCTGCCAGGCAAAAAGTAAGTCACGCGAAAGCCATCCACAAAACAGCGGGACAGCAAGTGCCACCCATTGTAAAGTGATTTTAATCTTCATTTCCGTTGGACGGATTTTACCGGAGTTCCCCCAAGAAATGCAAACCCCAGTCCACACAAGCCAAACATGACCATCAGAACCAGCCAACCGCCCCATTCATGAAACCAGCCACTGGCAGCGTCAGCCCCGAACGTCAATGCCACCGTGCTAAGCATCACCACCCGCAGCGTGTTGGCCAGCCAGGCGATGAGAGGAAGCATTGCCACCGCCGGCCAATACCAGCGGCTGCGGCCCAGTTGCACAAATGCCAGCAAACCGCCGGCGACGAGCATCGCTTGCAATACTTTCAAGCCTGCGCAGGCAGCCGAAACGTCAACCGGAAAATTTTCCACCACAATCTGGGTGCCTTCCCGGGTCACGGCGAGACCGAGACAGTGAAAAAGTTGTGCTGCCGACCAAGCGGCGGATAGGCGGAACCACCAGCCGAGCGACGGCAAATCCAGAGCCAGCCAGGGGAAAGCCAGTAGGGGAAACATCAATAGGCGCCGCAAGACAGCGTTTTTTCCCGGTGGAACCTGACGCTGCAACCACGACCACATCGCCAGCGTCCAGCCCAGCGCCAACAACAAGGTTATTTCCAAGACTATACCTACCAGAAAGATTGCAACCGCAACCGACCATAATCGTAGATTGACGCTGGCAGGCTCATTTCGCCAACCATGCCACGGAGCGCCCAGCCAAAGAAAAACTGCCGGCGCAGCCAGCAACGGCAACACTTCATCCGGGGAGGAAATCCACGAGCGATCACGCAGCCAGATAAATGCCGCCACCGCCAGCAGGCTGGCGAGCCACAGAAAATCGCGCGGTTTCATTTGCCAGCCGCTTTTTTATCAATCATTGCGAGGTTGGCGCGAAATTGCAAATCTTCCGGCGCGAGCTGCAACAATTCGCTGGTAAGCCGTCTCGCTTCAACCCAGTTGTGCTGGTCAATAGCCTTCTTGGCAAAATAGGCTTTGGCGGGCAGCGACTGGCCGACAATAGATTGATAAATTCGATCAGCCTCGACCAATTGCCCCGCCCGCACCGCGAGGTTCCCCAGTAATTCGCGACCCAATAAATCCGCGGCGAGCTGGGGATTCTGTAAAACCCATTTGCGCGCTTCGTCCAGGCGATTGGCATCCGCATTTGCCAGAGCGAGCATATAACTGGCCCGAAATCCTGCCGGCGTATTCAGCGAAGCCAGAGGCACGAGATCGGCAAGCCCGGCAGCCGAGTTGCCCAGTTCAATTTTTATTTCGGCAGCGAGCAGTTGGAGCGTGGCGTCACCTTTTTGCTGCTTCAGAAATTCCAGGGCTGCGGCTGGTGAACGATTCAACCGTAGCGCCTCTGCCAAACCATAGGCAAACCACGATGGCTGTCCGGCGGAGATTTTTGCGGGATCACATAATTGCAATGCCGCTTCGCGCCAGCCTGCTGCCAGAAAAGCGGCCGCAAAGGCAGAGGGCCCGCGCAACAGCAAATCGAGATCGGCGGGAACAGTGATGCGCCCGGTGGTGCGCTCCTGCATAGCCAGAGTTTCAAGCTGGGTGAAAAACTGGTGCCGCCCGTCACCTGACGGCCCGCTGGGAGCCAATATTTCCAAGAGATTCAGGGAGTGTTTGAGGCGATAGTGGAGAATCCGTGCCAGCGCGGTTTCCAATTCCGGCCGCCAGGAAGTAGAGCGGTGTGGATTAAATTGCAGCAACGCAGCCGCCTCCACTTCATGCTTTTTTTGCAATGCGTCGGCAAGCCGCAGCCAGAACGTTTCCTGCCGGTTTTGTTCCAACTGATGTGCCTGTGGCAGTGCGGAGAAAGAATTGGTGTCGAAAAATTGACCGTTGTTGAGTCCGGCAACCCAGCGGGCTAAGGGCTGAAGTTCGCCATTGGGAATTTTGTCCTCAGTGATTTTTCCAGGCCGGATAAATTTTTGCCAAAAGGCCGCCTTGAGCGCCACAAAGTCAAAGGTCGGCCGGGTGAGCGAGGTTTCCCAGGTATCGAGAGCGGCATCCAGATTATCTTGCCGACGGTAAAATTCGGCCAACTGGTCTGCGAGCAGCGGGTTATTGGTCTCGGCAAGCAGGGCGGCGATATATTCAATTCGGGCGGCTTCGGGTTTGCCGGCTGCCTCCAAAATCTGGGCGCGGAAGGACCTTATTTCGGGGTTACGAGAGTCGAGTTGGGTGGCATCAGAGAGTAGCTGCCACGCCTGCGGCAAATCGGTTTTGGCAACAAAGAACGAAAGACGCTCCAGCCGGGCTGCCTCAGCCTTGCCGGTAAATTTTTGAGAGCGCAAAACTTTTTCCGCCTCGCGTGGCTTGCCGGCCACCAGTAACACATCGCTGTCTAAGGTCAGCCAGACGTCTTTACGGATTTCATGCCCTGCCCAGGTTTTGCGAATCAATTTTAAAGCGGTCTGATTGCGGCTGGCCAAAAAAGCACGAGCCAATACCACGGATGCTTCCTCATCGGCTAGAATCCTCTGCGGGGCCTGTTGATAAATCCCAGCCAATTGCGGGGCAGCGCGCAAGCCAGCGAGCGCATGCACTTCCAGCGGGAGCCAGTTCAACTTCGCAGCGGCCATCGGTTGGCGGCGAATCAGCCCCAAGGCAGATTCAAAATCCCCTTGATCTACAAATCGCTGAGCTTGCGCAAAAGCGCGTTGTTCCTGCCGCGCAATCACCCCGGCACGCCAGGCTTTAAATCCAAAAAAGATGCCGGTGCCCACAACGACTAGCACACCGGCCAGAATAATAATTTTTGTTTTCATGCTCGAACAGGACAACGTCAGACATGGGCCGTGGTGATGCAATCCGCGGGGCAATTGGTCGCCAAAGCAAAAATTAACATATGAGGAATCAAATATTTTTTTATGGCCAGCTTAGCGGATTTGTCAGGTTTTTAATACGATCAGCTTTTAATTAGCAATAGATGTGCCATGCATTATCTTGTCGATAGCAGTGGGCTTTTCAAGGCTTATCTACACAACGAAATTATAAAGGGAGTGAGACAAGAATTCTAATTTAAACGATGTCCCACTGCGGTTTTGGGGCTGAAATGGCCGGATGTCACTTTCTGGCACCTTTTGGCACCATTTGTCCCTATTTGTCACCGCGTTTGGAAAGTGGCTAAAATGGACGAAAGGTGACACGGCCAGAAGGTGGAGTTTTGCAGGTGTTGGTGGCTGGGAGACGTTCATGACTTGGTCGGGTCAGGATGGTTGAGGGTTGAGGGCGTTTTTGGCGCCAGGTTTTCACCGCAGGCCTGATCGAGCAGAGCAGCCAACTGATCGCGCAGGCTTTGGTCGGGGGCGACGGAGGCGTCGGTTTCGCGGGCGTATTTGCCGAGCTGGGAGGCAAAGGCGAAGGCTTTGCAGGCGTCCCCAAAACTCAACTGATCCAGATTGTCCTCATCCATGCGTTCGAGATAGCGTTCGGCGACGCTGAGGATGGATTCGGCGAGAGCGAATTGGCGGTCGCAAAAGCTTTTGGCGCGAGCAGCGGCATCGAGGAGATCGGCGCGAGGCAGAGCGGTTTCGGCGCTGGCGGATTGTTCCACGGCCCGGGCGGCGAGGGTAATAATGCGGCCGCGCCAGTCAAATTCGCCGGCCCAGCGTTTGACGGTGCGCTGGGTGACGCCGACCTTGCGGGCGGCCGCCGCGTAGCGGCGGCGAGGTCCCAGCTCATAATAGGCACGAAAGGCCTCAAAAGCACGGTCGGATTCCCCCTCGACGGGGGAAAAGGTGGGCGCGGCGGAAACGGACCCGGTATTTTTCATCATCATGCCTTTCTCAAAGGTTGTAGCTTTATATAACTCTCTTAGTTTTACGCCGATTCATTTGACTTGGCAAGCGTTTTTATTGTAGTGTATGCTGAGTCTCCTATATACTTATGAATAAAGAACCTAATGAAGCCATGCGGGCGCTGCGGAAAATCATCGGTCAAACGCAGGCAGAATTTGCGGTCATGATTGGAGTCTCGAAAGATGCCGTGGTGAGCTGGGAGACGGGGCGCAATCAGATATCCGAAACTTATGCGCGGCGGATAGCGCTCGCGACGGGCGTGGACGGGCGGTGTCTGCGGATGGGGGTGAGCGTGCCGATCAGCCAAGCAGCCGATGCCCATGTTTACACGGCGGAAGATTTTGCGCGTCACCGCACGAGCGAGTGGGGGCGGACGGATGAGGAGGGAGCGCGGCGCTGGCTGGAGCATTGTGCGGACACGATGGAACTGTTGTTGCTGGCGGCGGCCAAGCCCAGCGGGGAC
>CAISVF010000250.1 GCA_903888765.1 uncultured Verrucomicrobia subdivision 3 bacterium
GGGAGGATACCACCAGTCAAAAATCCGGTCCCGTAAACTCACCAACAGAGCCGGCCGCTTTGACGCGGTGGCTGGCGGTTGGTCAGGTTCTGTGGGTTCGAATTTATCCTGCATGTTAAACTTATATCACCTTTTTTTCAAAAATCGACATGTTCACTCTAGCAAATGCGCTTTTTCCCGCCAGCTTTTTTGCAAACCAATATGTGCGGCAAATCGCGTCCCAGTCTAGTCACCGACCGAGAAAATTAATTATCGACGGAGGTGAATCGTAGCTATCCAATGGGACGCCGCCGGGAGATATGCCTTTGGGAGACGAAGCAATTTTGCTGTCGGTGGATTAAGTGGCATGGCTAATTTACACTTAACGGCAGCTGCCATTCATGCTGTGGAAAAGTGACCTCCTTCGAAAAATTGCTTGCCTGCTTTCCTATAATCTCACAACCGTTGACTGAAATTCCAGCCAGGCATTTCAAGGCAGGGCAGAGTATACGAGGCGAAATCCGATCAGCTTCGATCTAAGTTATGAATGAGTGGAGCTTGTAACCATAGGGCTGGGAAAAAGTAATGCTTGTCATTTGAGCATGAATCTCTATAATTAGATCACCATGAGTACACTATTATCATTAACCTCAGCTCAGCTCAAGCGAGCGGCTGATATCAAAGATCAAATTGAAGCGCTGAATCAGGACCTGTCTGCCTTGCTGGGGGCTCCTGCAGAAACGGTTCAACCGGCCGTTAAAAAGTTCGGCATCAGCGAAGAAGGCCGCGCGCGCATAGCCGCTGCCGCCAAAGCTCGCTGGGCCAGAGTCAAGTCTGCCAAAGCGGTTGCCAAAGTGGCTGTTAAGCCAGTGGTTCAAGCCGCGGTAAAACCTTCTTCCAAGAAGGGGCAGATTAGCCCGGAAGGCAAAGCCCGTATTATCGCCGCACAAAAAGCTCGTTGGGCTAAAATCCGGGCGGCTAAGCAGGCGGTAAAAGCTCCGGCAAAACCTGTTGCAAAAGCAACTGTGAAACCCACCGCCTCCGCCCCGAAGAAAAAATTTACCATGAGCGCGGCTGCCAAGGCCATGATCTCCGCTGCGGCCAAAGCACGTTGGGCTAAGATCAAAGCCGGCAAGAAAGCCTGAATCTAAAATCAATCTATCAAACTACCAAGTGCAGTTCCGGAAGGAACTGCACTTTTTTTCCGCCGGCGTTAGCGCGCGCGCCGCTATGGCAATTTTCGTAGTTCTGGATTCGGCAAATCCCCCCCGAAAACGATCGTCTCCCAAGTCAAATGATTCGTCTCTGCTAGACCGCCGACCGATGGAAAGATCGCAGAGATAATACACGGCACAGTAATGGGCCCCGGACCAATGCCTCGGCAACGTTATGGTGTTGGATGCATGCTGGGATTGCTATTAATGGCATTCAGCAATGTCGGGGAGAAATCGCGCGAATCCTGATAAAAATAGCAGTTCCGGGTACCATCCATGTTCCAAGTGGTAAGAAAAAGCATGTCTTGTAGCTTGACCCAACGGGCTGAACCATCCGCCGACAGAGTGTTCCCTCCGGCAGGTGACATAGACTTTCCCGAATGATGTGGCGGCATGTCTGCAAAAACATAAGGCCGGCTGGGATCAGCGGGAAAAACCCAGCTATTATTATTTTTGCAGATAAAATCGGCGGCCAGAGTCCAGTAAGGTTTGGCTAAACCCAATTTGTCAGGACTTAAGCTTGGGCCGCCCGATGGTTGTGCCGGATTTACCCAGTTGTTATTACCCCCAAGATACTGGAAGCCAATCACCCATTGAGGGAAGCTGGGTTCGTAGACCGGCAAGTTGGGTCGTCCGGGACAGGTCCACACACACGGCGTGTTGGTATTTACCTTTAAACCGGCCAAAGCCGCCGCCTGCTTGTCAGGTTCGTTAATGCAATCCTGAACATACAAGACGGGATTGCTCCCGGGAATATCCCGGCTGCGAATCACCTTGTCACTGTAATCACCTGCATAAACAGTGCAACCAATACCAAGCTGACGCAGGTTATTGAGGCAGGCTGCTCGTTTGGCTTTCTCCTTGGCTGATGCCAACGCTGGCAGAAGCATCGCCGCCAAAATGGCGATGATGGCTATCACCACCAGCAACTCAATCAGGGTGAATGCTTTTGTTCTAATCCAACGAAATGGGGGTTTCATGTTTAAATTTTTGTCGGCATACAAACGATGTTTGCTAAAACCCTCAAATTGGTCCATTGGTGAACCGAGTTCAAGGGTGCCTATTTAATTTTGTTTGTGGCAGCAAAGTTAGGAAAATCACGCTAGGGAAACAAGTGGCAATTTCTACATATCGCATGAAATTACAACTCATAAACGGTGGGACAAATCTAGTGTTTACTGACTGAATTGATGTTTTACGGCACGCTGTTTGTTTGACACCGAATGGCTAATTTAGCCGCCTGTCGGCTTAGGTCACGCATCTTCCCAGTCCGGCCTCGCCTCACAATCCAAACTGATTGGCCATGAGGCTGATGACACTCATCGGTCCAGTGTCTTCCAGGCTATCGGCGGCCTTGTCTAATTTTTGCAGTGAGAGTTTGGCGTTTTTGTAGAATTCCTGATCATTAATCAATTTGCCAATGGTGCCGTCACCCTGATTTACTTTTAGCAAAATCTGGTTCAGATTTGTCATGGAGGCCGTGGCGGAATTATACAGTGTCTCATCCGTCAGCAGCTTGCCAATGGTACCCTTGCCGGCGCGTGCATCGGCCACCACGAGTTGGGCTGAGTCCACCACCGTTTTGGCCGAGGCCAGCGTATCCTGAACATTGGTCACCGTCACCAGCGCGTTGGCATAGAGGGTGTCTTCATAAATCAAGCGGCCCACCGTGCCTTTGCCGGCGCGAATTTGCGCTGAAATACCTTCAATATTATCCAGCGTATTTTTGATGATCTCTTTTTTGGTCGTCATCACGTCGTCCAAGGCCCCGAACATATGTTTGATTTCATCACCTGCAAAATTTTTGGTGATGTTCTGAATGCCGCCGGCTGCGTTGTCCAGCTTGGTCATTATGGCATTAAGATCGGTCTGTTCCACGCTGTCGAGCTGCGTGCCATTGACGGCCAGGGAATTGTCATTCGGTGAGCCGAAATCCAGTGCCACAAAATTCTGCCCCATCAGGCCAGCGAAGCGGATGCTTGCCTTGCTGCTGGTTTTGACAATAGCTCCCTGTCGCAGTTTCATTGTCACCGTGACTTTGTTGGTCGTCAGCTCGATTTTGTCCACGCGACCAATCTCAACCCCGGCCATCTTGACGCGGTCGCCCGGCTTCAAGTCCTGCACGGTTTCGAACTGTGCCGCGACGCGATAGCCGTGGCCGAACAAATCCATACTGCCGAGCGTTTCCACAATGGCCCAGGCGGCGATGAGGGTGATGGCGACAAACACGCCTAGTTTGGTTTCCAGTGAATTTTTCATGGTCAGATGAGTTTAATTTTCTCTTTTGAAATCCGCGTTCAGAAAGTTTTGCACCAGCGGGTCTTTGAAATTTTTAACCTCCGCAGGTGTGCCGATGGTCAGGATCTTTCCCTCAGACATTACAGCAATGCGGTCGGCCACGCCAAAAGCGAGGTCGCGGTCGTGCGACACGACGAGCGAGGTGACGCCGATACGCTGGTTGAGGCCTAAAATCTCATTGCCGATGACCACGGAGGAAATGGGGTCCAACTCGCTGGTTGGTTCGTCGTAAAGAATTAGCTGTGGTCGAATGACCAGTGCGCGGGCGATGGCCGCGCGCTTTTTCATGCCACCGGAAAGTTCGCCCGGCATTTTATGAATGGCATCCTTAAGCCCGACATCGGAAAGTTTTTCCGCGACAATCTTTTCAATTTCTTCCACCGTGTTCAGCCGGTGCTCGGTCAGGTAAAGCCCGACGTTTTCGCCGACGGTAAGCGAGTTGAGCAGTGCGCCGGATTGAAAGACCAGCGCCATGCGGTATTTGGCGGCAATTTCCGGTGTGGTGATCGGCTCATGGTTGATCAGGATTTCGCCGGCGTCCGGTGTTTCGAGGCCGATCAAGTGTTTAAGCAAAACACTTTTTCCGCTTCCGCTCGGCCCCATGATGACAAATATCTCTCCGGGTCTAACTTCGAAATCAATGCCCCGGATTACTTCCTGATCGCCAAAGCTCTTGCGCAGGCCCCGCACGATGAGGCCGACGCCGCCGGAAATTGTTGGGTTCGGGCTCTTCATTTCAAAAGGAACCGCGTGAGGATATAGTCGAAAATAACAATCAGCACGATCGAGTTTACCACAGCCTTGGTCACCGAGCGTCCGATACCGCGGGGACCGCCGATTGTTGTCAGCCCCTGATGGCACGAAACCGTGCCGATGATGACCGCAAAACAAAAGCTCTTGAATACCCCATTCACCACATCCCCCAGTTCCACAATGTCTTTCATGTTGGCAAAAAAGACGCGGAAGGGAATATCCATGAGGTGATTGAAATTAGCCACCACGGAGCCGCCGAACCAGCCGATGAGAATGGCGAAAATCACGAGCATTGGCAGTGCTGCGGCCAGTGCCAAAATTCGCGGCAGCACCAGATAATGAATGGGATTGATGTTCATCGTGCGGAGCGCGTCAATTTCCTGATAAACCCGCATGGAACCGATTTCCGCCGCCATCGCCGAGCCGATCCGGCCGGCAATCAGGATCGCCATCATCACCGGTGCCAATTCCTTGGCGATGGCGAGACCCACCACGCCGCCGACGGCGCTGGCCAGACTGCGTTCCACCAGGGCCGGGCCGAAATTCAAAGCGATGACTCCGCCGATGAAGAACGACAGGATGCAGACCATCAGCAGGCTGGCGTTGCCAATCTCAAAAAATTGTTCCATCACCTTCTGCCGTTGCCGCCACGCTTGTGGCAGCGCCTGCAGTGTGCGCCAGAACAACAGCATTATATCTCCGACATTTTCAAACATGATGCAAAAATTACGGGGCCGCTAGCCGGCGGATGACGCTGTAACCATAAAACCAGCGCGTCCGCTCGGTTTCCCCGTCGCATTGATACTGGAAAAGACCGAAGAGGAGCGAGGTTTTTTTATGCCCCGGCATGGCCTCGTGGCGATATAAATTCCACAGTAGCGAGCGGCTGGATGCTCGGGTTTTGGCATTGTCTTCCGCCCGCCAGAAGGACCAGAGCGGCGACCAGTTGCGTTCGATACCGCGATTGTCCGGTACAAAAGGTTCCGCCAGCGCGAGCACCTGTAGTTTTTCGCTGCCGGCAAAATCACGGTGCCACTCAAAAAATGGCCACATGTCCAACCGCACTTTTTCCTTGCCGGTCTCGGTGTTTTTTTCTGTCAGCCGCGAATACAGGTAAAATAAAACCTGCGTACGGCGCTGGTCGAGTGATTCAGCGTGATACCGGCGAAACTGCCAAACCGGCCAGCAATAGGAGTCGCTTTCGTTCACCGCATTATGCGACTTGCTGAAGAGCGGCCAGACGCGCGAGGTAGTCTTGCCTTCGCCGCGCGCGAAAATGACGAAGGGCCATGGCCCTTCCCACTCATGATAGTTTCTTTCACGGTTATCCAGCCAGGTAAAAAAAGGCCACAGGACAGTCGTAGAATCGCGCTGGGGCGACCTGGTGTAGGCATAGAGCGGTATTGAGGCGCGCAGTTTCTGCTCGTTGGTGGTTCCCCTGCCGGTGTCTTGTTTCAAGTGGAGCGGCCATAGATAAAAGGATTTGTCGTGGCCGGCCACGGTTTCAATCTCACCAAAGCTGTTGGTATGCATGGTCACGTCCTTGTGCTCGCTGCCGACAAACGGCCAGATCTGCCAACCCCATAATCCATCGCCGTAGCGCCGGTGGCCAAAGGGATAGAGATAATTATCGGTGATTACATCACGTTTCCGCGTTTGGCTATAAAAAGGAAACATAAGGAACGAAATTTTGTCATGAAACAACCGGTTTTTAAGCTGGCCATAAAAAGGAACCACGGCGGTGTAGTTAAGGTTCGTGTCCGTGGATCGCTGGGAAAAATAGAGCGGGAAAAGCGTTAGCCGCTTTTTTGTGGCACCGTTTTGCTCTTGTCCGCCCGAAGTGCTAATAAGCTGAAAAAGTTGCCAGCGATGCTCCTTGCCATAATGTATTTCCGAGAGGAATGGATAAAAATAATCATCCTCGTGCGCTGCCACCGCCGGATCCTGGTCGCAGGAATAAAATGGAGGAAAGGCCCAAGTGGTCTCGGTTTCTTTTTGCTGTGAATAAAAAAATGGGCCGGCAGTTTCGGTGCGCCAGCCAGCTTCCAGTGTTAGTGGATATCGTTTCAAAAAGGCTCCGTGAGACGAATTATCCTGGCCGTGGGCAAAGAAGGACCCCAAGCCAAATATTACCGTGGCTAGCAGAAGTTGCCCGGTTTGTTTGGATTGTTTGGAAAAAGCGTGCACCAAAAAAAACAACTTTATCGTTATTAATTTAAAATTCATGCTTTTTCGCCTGTATTTTAAGGGCATTTGACAATGCGATTGACTTTTGCATGAATTCGATTATGGTATCTTTAATTGAGGTTTTCACCTCGGTTCCTCCTGACCCGGTGTCAGCGGCTTGTTCGCTGGCACTGGGTTTTTTAACAGCGGTTTCCACTGGCTTAATAAGCTGAGCAAAGCCGGTAAAAAGGTTAACCCCGCGATCATGCATGTGGCAATGCCAGTAGCCATCATGCAGCCCAAACTGTAAATACCACGATGTTGCGCGAGAATCAAACTGCCAAATCCGGCAATGGCCGTCAATCCAGACACCAGCACGGCTTTGCCAGTACTGCGCGACAGGATTCCCGGTGTGCGTTCTTCGGCATAGCGGTTTAGGATATGAATTCCATTGGTTACGCCGATGCCAATGACCAGCGGCAGGGTCATAATGTTGGCCAGATTCACTGGAATGCCAGCCCAGCCCATCAAGCCAGCGAGCCACAGGGTGCCGATGGCGACCGGAATTAGCGATAAGATTACCGCCGTCAGACTGCAGAAATGTAGGAGCACCATGAGGGCAATCGCAGTTAACGAATACCACGCCGCCTGCACATAGCTGTTTTTCAGCAGTGTTTCGTACTCCAGCAATTGCACGGGTGTGCCGGTGACGTTCGCATCCACGGTCCGTAAATCCGCCACAAAGCGCTCCTGCGGTGCCCGCTGCCAGACATCCTCCTTGGGATATACTTGAATCAAAAATTTCCCATTCACGCCGATAAACCGGTGATGCAATGCTGGCGGCAGGTCGCTTACCGACAGGGTCGCTTGGCAGTCCTGCTGTTGCAAAAGTTGGAAAGTGTCGCGAAAATCTTTCAGCAAAGCCTGCTGAAACTGTGCCAACTTGGCGGCGTGATCCGCCTGTATCGCCGGGTTGCCGCCGAGCACCGCTTTACGCAAACCCGCTATGGCCTGACTCAAGGAATCTAGTTGCGCACCCAGTGCGGAGTCGTTGGTGCCGACGCTTTTCATGGCGAGGCCGAGATAGCAGGAAGTATAAAACAGAGTGCCGCTCAATGCGTCCAGATCCACCGGATGTGCATCCGGAGTACGGAAATCGAGAGTGCTTACTTCGTTTTTGATGTCGCTGATCAATTGCATTTTTTCCACGGGCGTCGGGTGCAGAAAATTTTCATAAAATGGCGGTTGGGTTTCCGCCACCGTGGCCAGTCTTCCGATTTTTTCTTGCAATGCCACGGCATTCGTTAACGAATCAGCTACCAAGGCGCTATACAGCAATGACTTCTCTGCCGAATCCAGCAGTTTTTGTTCAAAAACCACCGAAGATAGGCTCGGGCTTTGCATTTTGATGAGGTTGTAATCAAAATACAGTTTGCGGGCTTCCCACGCCGCCACCGCACACAAAGTGAGCGTGATAACCGTCACCCATGCCGGGCGTTGCAACCAGAAATTTTCAATTCGCGCCCGCCGATCATCCTCCCGAATGGTATGGTCAATTAGATTTTGCCGGCCACGCAGTAGCAAAACCGGCAGCAACGTCATCATGGGAATGAAGCAGACCAGCAAACCGCCTCCGCAAATTATCCCCATTTCTTTGATGCCCTGAAAATTGGTGAAATACATAGCCAGAAATGCACCGGCTGTGGTGAGCGCGCCGGTAAAAATTCCCTGGCCGGTAAATACCATCGCCTTGGTGATAGCCTCCTGCTCTGATTTTCCGTGGTGCAATTCCTCCTCGTAGCGAGTGATCAGATGCACGGCGTAATCAATCGCCAGCCCAATGAGCATGGGTACAAAAGTGATGGTTAAAATATTCAGGTGCCCGACCGTTAGTGTCGTAAACGCCAGGGTGTAACCCAGTCCCACCAGCAGGCAAATCGTCGCTTTTATCGGCCGGCCGGTTTCATTGTAACCGTATATAAAAATGAGCGCACACAGCAACATGGCCACCACGCTGGCCAGGGTTGTGTCCTTTTGGGACTGCATCATCTCGTCGTAATCCAATACCGGCTCGCCGGTGAGGCCGACGTTCACACCAGGGACTTCCGCTTTGGTCTGGCTGACCAGTTCGCGCAAACGGTCCACTACGGAACCGGTCTGGTCGTCATCCGGAGCGTGCGTCGTGACCAGAAAAATTTTTCCGTGGGCGAACGTGATGTAGCTGTCCAATACGGCTTCATCGCTGCCACCAAGCAGCGTAGCCACGTTTGGCGAGGGTGGGGCACCGTCGCGGTATAAAGCGTCATGGGCTTGCGAGACCACGCGGGTGAGTGCAGGCAATGACCGGGCGAGGGAGCGGTTTTCCGCGTTGTCTTCCTGGGCGGCGGCGCGAAAGGCGGCGTTAATCTCGCCAAACAACGATACCAGATTCGTCGTCTGGGCGAATTGGGCGATAAACGGCCGGGCGGTGCGCAGGATGTTGCGCATGTCCACGAGGTTGGTTTCCGATGCGTATTGCAGCGCCTTGGGGCCCATCATGGCCAGATTTTGCTGGAAGAAAACGTCCCGGAACAGGTTGGTTTCCGCCTGTATTTTAGCCGCGATGCGCTCGACAAACTGCCGGTTTTTCTCAATGTCGTCGCTTTCCACGACCACCACCAGATCGTCCGGCTGAGGGAACTCCTTTTGCAGCGCGAGGTAATTCTGGTGGTATTTCTGGTTCGGGCCCACCAGGTTGTCTCGGTTCATATCCGCCTTCAGAAAAAAGACGGTGAAGGCGACGCTGGCTAGAAACAGCACCACCTGGGGCCAGAAAAACCAGCGCGGATAGCGAATGATAGCCGCTGCCAGCCGGCCGAGCAGCCGGGCGAGAAGACTGTCTGCGCTCAGCACCTTCATGGCAAATTAACCGGCCTTTTCCACAGAAACCGCCGTACCATAGCAAAGCACCTCAGTAATGCCCGGCGCGATTTCGGTCGCGTCGTAGCGCACACCAATCACCGCGTTGGCCCCCAGCTGGCCCGCTTGCGTGAGCATCTGGTTAAAGGTGTCTTCCCGGGCGCGCTCGCAGAGGCTGGTGTAAAGCGAGATGTTCCCGCCGAACAGGCTCTGAATACTGGCACCAATATTGCCAATGACCGAGCGGGAGCGCACGATGATGCCGCGCACCACACCGTAGGATTTCACCACACGGTAGCCCGGCAGGTCAAACGCGGTTGTTGTCAAAGGATGGGTCATATTCTTCAAAAGGGGATTGAACACCACGCCGGACATCCACAAAAGCCAAATCTCGCGGGCGAACCTCACCTGAATTTCCGGTCCGGTGAAATTTTGCCAAATTGTGGTTAAAGGATTTGCTTGGCTGCGAAGGCGAAATCGCCCAAAATTTGCGGCATGACCAAAGTTTTGCTTTTAGGTTTGGGTCGCTGGGGCGCGAATCACCTGCGCAATCTGAACAATCTGCCCATTGAACTATATGTTGCCGAAGTGGGCGATAAACAGCTGGAGCCGGCGCGCAAACTCGGCATCCCGGCCGAGCGGCTGACCACGAATTACAAAAGTTTCATTCCGCTGGTGGATGGCGTGGTCGTCGTCACGCCCGCCCAAACCCACTTTCCGCTGTGCCAGGAATTTCTGGAAGCTGGCAAGGATGTTTTTGTAGAAAAGCCGCTGACTCTGGCCAATGAAGAATCCAAGGCGCTGGCAGAGCTCGCCGACCGGCACCACCGCATCCTTCAGGTCGGACATATTTTGCGTTTTGATCCGGCCACGCTGTGGCTGCGAGATGCCGTGCAGAATGGCGAATTTGGCCAGGTGAACATGATTCGCGGCCATTTTGGCGGATTCAAACGTCCGCGCAATGATAGCGGCGTGATGTTTGCCGATGGTATTCATTTCGTGGATCTGTTTAATTTCATCCTGGGCGCACTGCCGAAATCGGTGCTGGCCATTCATCACGATTTCATGGGCCGCGGCATGGACGATGTCTCGCTCGTCTCGCTGGAATACGAAACCGCGCACGGCAAAACCTGGGCCACAGTGGATACCGAGTATTTCATTCCCGGAAAATTCCGCGAAGTAATCGTCTGCGGCGATAAACTGAGCGCGGTATGCGATTACAACGTCGCGCAGTATAAAATCAAGGCCTACGAAAACAAACATGTGGCCGAAGGCAAAGATTTCAAGGGCATTGAAGGCGCGGTGAAGCAAATTGAGTGTCCGCCGGAGGAGCCCTTGCTGGCCGAGTTGCGAGCGTTCATTGATTCCATCAAAACGCGTGCCCGCCCGCGGGCGGATGCCTGGTCGGGCTACGATTCCGTCCGCGTGCTGAACGCCGCTCTGGAATCGGTGAAATCAGGCCAAGCGGTCCAGCTTTAAAGTTCAGTCTTAAATTGACCCAGACAGGCAGCTATTTTGATCCAAGTCGTTAAATATAAAAAATTATGAGCAAAATCCCGTTATCGAAATGTTTCGTGAATGCCGAAGTGGAAGAAGCCGCCCTGCGCGCCATTCGTTCCGGCCAATACATCCTCGGCAAAGAATCCACTGCGTTTGAAGCCGAGCTAGCCGCCCACACGGGCACATCCACCTGTGTTCTTGGCAGCTCGTGGACCATGATTGTGTATTGCCTTCATCAGTTGCAAGGCGTGGGCCCCGGCGACGAAATCATTGTTCCCAGCCATACCGCGTTTCCCTCCATGGAGCCCCTGATTCATCTCGGCGCAAAACCGGTTTTCGCCGACATTGACGAAACCTTTGTGATGGATCTCGACCACGTGGAGTCCCTCATCACCCCGCGCACGGTCGGCATCATCGGCGTCCACCTGTATGGTCACCCGATTGATAACGACCGCCTCCTGGCCATCGCCAAGAAAAACAAGCTGTGGGTGATCGAAGACTGCGCCCAGGCGCAAGGTGCCAAATACAAAGGCAAAACCGTGGGCAGCATGGGCGACTTTGGCGCGTTCAGCTTTTTCCCGTCAAAAAATCTCACAGTCCTCGGCGACGGCGGCTGCATCACGACGAATAAGGCCGATTATGCCGACCGCCTGCGCATGTTGCGCAATCATGGCCGCCAGGGAAAATACGACCACGAATTCACCGGCTACAACGTGCGTTTCAATGAAATCAACGCCGCCATCGGACGCGTCATGCTGAAGCATCTGGACGGGTTCAATGAAAACCGCCGCCAGATCGCCGCGCGCTATAGCCAGCGCCTCCAAGGCATCGTCCAGACGCCGATCGTGCGCGACTGGGCCACGCCCGTCTATCACATGTATGTGGTGCGCGCCGAAAAACGCGATGATCTGCAAAAGTTTCTCAAAGAGAAAAACATCGAAACCGGGGTGCACTATCCCAAGCCGAACCATTTGCAGCCCGCCGTGGTCGGCCTGTTCCCTTATATTCCGAAATTGCCGAACACCGAAAAGGCCGTGAAAGAAATTCTTTCCCTCCCCATCCACGGCGAGATGAGCCTCGAAGCGGCTGACCAGGTTTGCGACGCCATCGCAGAATTTTACGGTAAAAAGTAAGCTTCAATAATTGCTGGCCAATAGCCCACCCCCCGTCCGACCCCGGACGGGGGTTTTTGCTGATGGCGCATGGGTTGCCGGGGCATGTTCAATATCCTTCGCTGGAAGAAATTGCAAGACGGCTGGGCCCCGTCTCTGGCAGACTGCCGGAATGAAATCCATTGCTTCCCAATCCTGCCTGCTCGCGCTGATCCTGCTGGCAGGCGTAAAATCATTGGCGGCGGATGCCGCTGCGGCCGACTGGCCCAAGGCCGATCCCGCCGCCATCGCCCACTGGCGTTCGCTGCGGTTCGGCATGTTTATTCACTGGGGGCCGGTCAGTTTGACCGGACACGAAATCGGCTGGTCGCGCGGGGCGCAGACGCCCGTCGAGGTTTACGACAAGCTCTACCAGCAGTTTAACCCGACGAATTTCAACGCCGCCGAATGGGTTGGCATCGCCAAGGCCGCCGGCATGAAATACATCGTGCTGACCACAAAGCATCACGACGGCTTTTGCCTCTGGGACACCCGGCTGACCGACTACAATATCATGCACTCACCTTTTCATCGCGACGTGGTGCAGGAGCTCGCCGCCGCGTGCAAGGCGCAGGGTATGGAGTTTGGCACTTATTACTCCGTGACGGACTGGTATGACCAAAATTGGCCGGTGACCAGTCCCGCCGGCAAGGTGAAGCGCGAAAACCCGAACCTCGACGCCTACGAAAAATATCTGCAGGGCCAGATCACCGAATTGATCAAAAACTACGGCCCGCTGCTGACGATCTGGAACGATGTTCCCGCCATGTACGGGAAACGCGGTGCCGCCACCATCAAGCTGGTGCGCGAGCTTCAGCCGGACATTGTCATCAACAATCGCACCGGTGACGGCGGGGATTACGACACCCCCGAGCAGCGCATCGGCAAATTTCAGCTGGACCGCCCGTGGGAATCGTGCATGACGGTTTCGGCGCACGACGCCTGGGCCTGGGGCGGTGAGAAAGACGGGGTGAAAAGCCTGGCCAAGTGCCTCAACATGCTGATTTTAGGGGCGGGCGGCGATGGGAATATTCTGCTCAACGTGGGTCCCCGTCCGGATGGCGTGATTGATCCGGCGCAGGCGGGTTTGCTGAAAGAAGTGGGCGCCTGGCTGGCCCGGAACGGCGAGGCCATTTATGGCACGCGCGGCGGCCCGTGGAAGCCAACCCACGCCTGCACCAGCACCCGTAAGGGCAACACGGTTTATCTGCATGTCCTGAATGCCACCGACGGCACCGTGGAACTGCCTGCGCTACCGGCGGAGATTAAATCCGCCACACTCCTCAACGGTGGCAAAGTGGAATGCACCCAGCAGGATGGCAAGCTGGTGGTCCGTATTCCCGCCACGGCACTGGAGCCCGTGGACACGATTGTGAAACTGGAACTGAATCGTCCCGCCATGGATCTTCCGGTCCTCACACCCAGCTCGGGCATCAAAGCGACGGCTTCCAATGTCTTTCAGGGCGATGACGCAGAATTCGGCGCGGCGCAGGCTTTTGACAACGACGCACACACCCGCTGGGCCACCGACAGCGGCACCAAACAGGCATGGCTGGCGGCCGATCTGGGCAAGGAGACTTCCGTGGGCGCGGTACGGATTCAGGAAGCGGCCCCCTATGCCGGCCGGGTGACCCGATTCGAATTTCAATATCGTGACGGCGGCACCTGGAAAACCATTTTCAGCGGCACTAAAATCGGCGACCGTTATCAAAAGAAATTCCCGCCCGTCAAGGCCCGGGAATTTCGTCTGAATATTCTGGACGCCAGCGAAGGCCCCACTATTGCTGAAATGGAATTCGACGAAAGCAAATAAAGTACGCCGAGCGGATTTTCGCCGGCTTAATCCGGATTACCTCCTTCAGTTCTACTGTCGAGACTCCCCTAGTTCCTCGGTCAAGGAGTGAAATCGGGCTTGAAGTTCATGGACCCCTTATGTATCACAAGCCGCCTAGCCCGGATATTTCATAGCCCGGCTTGATTTTTAGAAAATGTGGCGCGGTGAAAGTGAAATGCGTGGCGAAAGCGTCATTGTGCGGAGATCGGGACTGCGGACAGCTTGGAAAGTGACAGA
>CAISVF010000251.1 GCA_903888765.1 uncultured Verrucomicrobia subdivision 3 bacterium
AGACCAGAAGTTGGCCGGCACCGACCCGCGCCTCAAAGATGACGCCGAGTTTGTAATTCCGATTCCAGTCGTCAATTGCCGAAACGATGGGTTTCAGGTCGTGCGGCAGGAGGTCGAGAGTCACCGCGCGCGCATTGCGAATGAGTTCCGACCATTGCCAATCGCAATGCGCAGCGGTGGGAAACTCCGCGAGGGCAGGGGAATGGGTGTCGCACCACAGGCCCAGATGGCGCGCCCAGGTCGGTCCCATTAGCGCATTCCAGAACACAGGCACGCGGGCCAGTGGCGGGCTCCACCAACTCAAATCAGCGCGGCGCGGAGTGAGAAAAACTTTGCCACCCGCCGCCAGTTTTTTCTCCGCTTCCCGCCACGAATCCGTGGTATAAACTCCGGCCGGGCTGGCGTCAGAAATGTGTTCAGGATAAAGCCAGAATTTCCACGTGTTGTGGAACACCGGGACGGCCAGGCTGGCTAGGGAATGGGGGGATTCCAAATGGGCTCCGATAGCGAGGGTATATTGGCGAGGCGCGGGTAATTTTGAAAGATCCAGCGAGATGGTGCCCAGCGGGAAATTTTTTCCGATGGGAATGGTCCGGGCGGGGAATTCGCCTTGCATGATGCAGTGACCTTGTGCATCCAGCACCGACCATTGGGCGGGGATATTCGTGAGAGGGCGGGCGCTGAAATTGGCAATTTCAACCGGAACATTAAAGGCATCGGCCGTAGTAAACACGCGCCGCGACAAGCGCGCCAAAGGGACCACCGGGCTGCAAAAATTCCGGAAGGCATCCGGTGTGACGTAACCTTTGCTTTCCCAAAACGGGTCGAGCAAACCAATAAGGGCCGTTCCCTGGCCGGTATAATCGTGCAGGTCCAGCAATTGGAAACCTGCCAGTCCGGGGGTGCGCAAGTTGGCCTCGATTTCTTCCTTATAGCACTGGAGCTGGAAACATCCCGAGGCATGCGCAAATTCATGGTTTTGTTCCAGCACACCGTGTGCGGTGGCGGAACTGCGGAAAATTTCAAAATTTCCCGGCTGCACGAAGCCGGTGAACTTTTTGATGACCGCAAAGTCAGGGTAGGCGCACCATTGACCGAGTTCATGTGCGATGACTGGCACGTCAATTCCTATGAGCGAATCGCCATAGTCGCTGCCGAACCAGCCGCCGACATTGCGCTGGCGGCGTTTGCCGATGCTGGAGCCAGCCAGATAATCCGCTCCGGTCACATGGCCGGCTACCTGGATCTGCGCCCAGCCGGTGTCCGGAGTGTAAAGCCGGCGGGGATCAGCGACCCGGAAATGTTCCACCCAGGGCGGCAATACTTCCATCCAATGACCGTGCGCCTCGTTGCTGGCGGAGAGCAGCAGGAATGACGGATGATTCCCATAGGCTTTGAGGATGCGCTCAGTTTCGGCATAGAGCATTTTTTCCATCGCGCCGCCGGGGCTGAATTCATTCCACATGCCACATTCGACCTGCAAGTAAAAACCCAGTTCGTCCGCTGCTTGAAACGCGGCTTCCGGCGGACACCAGGAATGAAAGCGCATGTGGTTCAGCCCGTAATCTTGGCACGTCAGGAAAATCTTCGTCCAAGCGGCGGTGTCTGTTGGCGGATAACCGGTCAGGGGAAAATCACCGCCAAAATGCGTGCCGCGAAAATAAAGCGGCTGCCCATTCAAGATAAATTGGGCGCCTTGGGCGTGGAAGTCGCGGAAGCCGTAGGTTACGGTCTTTTCATCACCAGTCACGTCGCCATCTGGCACGATCTTCGCGGTCAACTGTCGGAGATTCGGCGCAAATTCACTCCAGGAAGGAATTATACCGGGATTGGTGGCACCTAAAGTGGTCTCAAATATTCTACCGGAGGTATCCCACGAGACAGCGATGGCCTCATCAATGGAACCAGCCGTGCCGGAGGAAAACACATCGGTCTTTATGGTGACCTTGCCGCGCCCGCTTTGTCCCGTGGCGTTTCCAATTTTGCCTTTCACGGTGAGGGTATTGGAAGCAAGATGGGGAAAAAGTTGCAAATCTTCAAGCCACACCGGTGCCGTCGCGCGTAATTCCATTTTACCGGCGATGCCGTTCCAGGCCTGGTCAAGAGAATCAGAAATACTATGCGCGTCTGGTCGATACGGCAGAATCATTCGGTTATCCACGCGCACGGTGAGGCGATGTTTGCCCGGCGCAATTGATCGGGAGTGGAGCGCCCGGTCTGGCGCTGCCACCACGCCCAGTTCAAATTCATGCGGTGTGCAGAGACTGATTTCGGAGCCGATTTCCTGGTCGTCCAGCCAGGCCGTGGATTTCCAGTGCGGCCGCTCCAGAAACAATACGACGCGCCGGCCAAGCCAGTGCGGCGGTATTTCAATATCGCGCTGATACCACGCCGCGCCGAGATAATGCCGCATGGGCTGGCTGATGAAAGGCGTTTTTACCCTGCCGGCATTGGTGAAGGCAGCATAGTCCGCACGCAGGAACCAGAAATGGTCATAGAGCGATAGCACCCAGGGAGTGGTGGTGCTGATCTCGTCACCGTAGCCTTGCGCTTCGAGAATGCCGGGCAGTTTGATTTTATCCGGCAGGTTAATCGCAAACCAGTGCTCGTTCGTGCCGGTGTCTGCACGGTCCAGGGCAAACCTCCATTCCCCGGCCAGCGGCAGAGTTTCGCCAGCCCGCAAAAGGAAGGAAGCGCAACCAAGCATTACCCAAACGGATAGAAGGCGTTTCATGATGCCGGCAGATTACCCGCGAAACTCCGGCGATTAAATCAACAAAAATGGGGATGCGGGCAAAACAGACGGGAATCGTACCGGGCAAGGTGCCAGGCGAGGTTGGCTGAGGTCTGCCCGGAGCCCAACTCCCATCCGCTGTTTGATCAAAGCAGGATGCGGGGTTTTGACTGGACTTGCATCGTGTAGCGTCCGGCCTGGCAACCTAGTTTTAGTTTGGTTGAAAAAGCCGATGTTAGGATGGGCGCGGTCAGCACGGCACCTTTTTTGCCGGCTGCCAGCACGGCACCCTGTTGCAGCACCAGGGCATGCGAGAATACGGGCATGATTTCCTCCACGTGGTGAGTGACGAGGACCAGCGTAGATGACTGGTGGTGCTGGCCGAGGCGCTGGAGAAATTGCAGGAAATGTTCCCGCGCGGCGGGGTCCAGACCGGCGCACGGTTCGTCCAGAATCAATAAAGGCGGCCTGGCCATTAACGCCCGGGCAATCAGGACGCGCTGGCGTTCGCCCTGGGAGAGCACGCGCCATGGACGCGCTGCAAGCTGGGCGCATTCGACCTGCTGGAGCAGTTGCATGGCCCGCTGTTTTTCAGCGCGGCTGAGCTGCCCCCAGAAATCAATCATGGCATATTTGCCGCTGGCGACGGTTTCCAAAGCCGGTTCATCATCCGCCATCATTTGCCGCACCGAGGAACTGACCAGACCAACTTTCTTGCGCAATTCCCGCCAATCGGATTGCCCGTAGGTTTTCCCGAGCAGATAGATTTCCCCGGCCGTGGGCATCAGGTATCCCATCAGGGCACTTAATAGCGAGGTTTTTCCCGAGCCGTTCGCGCCGAGAATGACCCAGTGTTGGCGGTGTTCCACCCGCCAGCTCATATCCTTTAAAATCACGGTGCCACCGCGTTCGATGCGGAGCTTGGAGATTTCCAGAATGGGGGGGACCGATTTCACGGCCGATTTTTTATCACAAAGCAGCGAAGCCGCCAAGTTTTGGTCGTTATTTTGGTGGGTATCATCGTCGAATGCTGTTTGGGTTAGAGTGCCACGGATTTGCCACTTTTCCCCGCTTGGAGACAGGCGTCTAATACTATTTGGGTTTTTAAAGACCAGAACGGCCAGTCGCGGTTTAGTGTGCCGGAGAATATCTGGTTGGCAAAATTCCGGAACATGCGAGTGTCTTGGGCGGTTGAATGCCCCGGTATTGCCGGGTCTGAGCCGGGTGGACATGGGGCACCGCTGTCCGCGCGCACCACCTGTTCATTCAGTTCAAATGCCGGTTCGTACCCGTTACGCGGATGGACAAAATCAGGCATCCACAAGCTGCCGTTGCGTCCGCTGATGAACGCCCAGTTTTGTTTGGCGGTGAGAAAAGAACAGTAAAAACCGGACGAAACCCCGTCGGCAAAAAACAATTCAGCGGAAAACTCGGTTGGAGTGCCGTCAGCGGACCGCGCCAGAATGGTGGCGCTGACGGAATGCGGCAATTGCCAGTTTAGCGTCCATAAGGTGATCCGGAGGGAATACCAGCCAAGATCCCCGAGGCAACCGGCGGGCTCCAACTCGCGCTTCACGCGGATGTTGTTGCTGAGAAACTCCTCTCCTCCGGGAAAGCAAAATGCGCTGGAAATGCGCTGGAGCTTGCCGAGGCTGCGGCCGTCATCCAGGGCCGCACGGATTAGCGGCAGCCGTGGATTGTGCATGAACATCACGCCGTCCATGAACTGCACGGAATGTCTCTGGCAGGCGGCCATCATTTCCTCCAGTTCCAAGCGGCTGGTGGCGCAGGGTTTCTCGCAGAGAATGTGTTTGCCGGCTTGCGCAGCCCGAATCACAAAATCTCTTCGCAGGGCGGTGGGCATCGGTACATAGACAGCATCCACCTCCGGCGACGCCAGCAATTCCTGATAGCTGCCCAAAGCGCACGGAGTTTCCGGAAAGCTGAATTCGCGCTGTAATTCCTCAATGAATTGGCGACTCCTGCCGACTTCGCGGCTGGCCACGGCCGACACCACGCAATTGCCGGAATGGAAAACGGCTTTCCAGTTTTTGCGGCCAATGCCAGCAGTGCTGGCAAATCCGATTCGTAGTTTTTTCATAAAAAATCCCGGTGGCGGTGGTTTGTTGGCGACGAGGAGATTCGGTTACAGCCCTGAACTGGATTGGTGGGTGGCTTCGTGTACCCGTGCCAAAATCACCTCTGCCAGCAGCGGCGCGGTGCCGACGGAAGGCGTGTACCAGACCAATTTGCCGTGTTTTTCGGTGGGGTTGCGCCAGGTCGGTTGGCCGGCGGCAAGGCGCTCTTTTACGAGCGTTGCGGGCTCGCCTAGCAGCACGGGAATGTCTTCGACTGCGTGGAGACCGTCGCTGATGAAAAAAGGGACCACGATTATGTGTTTGGTTTGGGCCAGTGAATAACAATCCCCGATCCGCGGTTCTTCTTCCATGAAAATGTGGTGCACTCCGGCATAAATTTTTCGGGCGCGAATCAATTCTGCTTGTCGCTCTATTGCCTGGCGGGAAACGCGGTTTCTGCCGGTGCCATGGCCGGCGATGAAGAGTGTCAGATCGGCCGGTCGGGGAGGGCGCGGGAAGGGGAATTTTTGGATCACCTCGGTGGCGCGGGCCAGAATGACGCCGGTCATGGCATCGTGCGTGCCGACGGGGCGGCAGTAATGCAAAACCATCTCGTTGGCAGTTAATTTTAAACAAGTGGGATAGGTGAAACCCAGCTCCTGGGGTATGATTTCCGTGCTGAAATAGCCTTCGCTGATGAAAAGTGGGGCGATGAAAATGCAGGGCGCGGAAATATTGGCCAGGACACTTTTAAGCTGAGGTTCCTGTTTCCAATAGGCTTCGTGGACGTCGCGGAATAGTCTGCGACGGCGCAGTTCCGCTGCGTGCAACTTGGCCGGCAAACCGGAGTTGGGGTTCAACTCCGTGCCGTGGCCCAGCACGATCAGCGCGGATGTGGAAAAATTTTCGCCTTGCACGACTGAGATTCTGCCGGAAGACTTGCTGGCGGCAAGTCACCTAATGCAAAATTTTAGTGAAACCTTTTGACGTCACTGGTGTCTAAACCACAAATTATGGCCGATACAAATATTCATATGAAAAACAGCAAACTAATCCTCCTGACCTTGGCTGCGACGGTCGTCGCCGCTACCAATAACTTCGCCCAAGGCACCTTGCCGCCGGCAGCCGACAAGAAAGACGTGACTTATGCCACGGACATCAAGCCGATTTTTGACGTCTCCTGTGTGAAATGCCACAGTGGGGCCAAACCCAAGGCCCGTCTTACGATGGACACGCTTGCCGGGGTGCTCAAAGGCACCAAAATGGGCCCCATCATCAAAGCCGGCGATAGTGCGAACAGTTTTATTATTAAATCGGTAGCCCATCTGACTTCCGAACGCGACGAGTGGATGCCGCCGGTTCCCAACAAGGCTGGTATCAAGCCGCTCACCCCGGCGGAAATTGGTTTGCTGCGGGCCTGGATTGATCAGGGAGCTAAATAATCTAACCGGAATTTTACCAGGTGTCTTGCGAAAGCAGGGTGCCTGGTTATTTTTGCAGGGCGGCGAGTGGCGAGCGTTTTTCTTGTTTCAATTTAATCTGCTCGCGCAGCAGGTCAACCCGTGCCTCCTCGGCTAGCTCGGGTTGGGAGGCTTGCTGGGTGAGCAGTCCAATCTGGCGATCGAGATGCTGATTGCGCAGTTTAAGCATAATATCCCTAAGCTGGGTCTCGGGATTGGGAATGGGTCGTGCCTCCATGACCGCTTCCGTGATCAATTGGTGCAGCGGGGCGGATTCGCAATTTTCAAGGAATTCTGCGAGACTCTGCCAGACGCCCTGTTCGTGAATGGCGAGGCGCTGCGCCACAATTTGTCGCACTTGCGGATGCTGGATCCAATCCGCCTCCAGATGCTGACTGGTTGTTTCCGCCAGTTCATCGTGAAGCAGCAACAGTTTCAATAAATGCAATTCGATGGGCGAGGGGCGGATGAATTCCACCGCCGGTTCGGTGTTTTCCAGTGGCTCTTCTTCGCTCGTCCGGGCGGCAATTGGTGGGGCGTGGCTTTTTTTAAACTCGGCTCGCACCGCTTCGGCGGCAACCCCCAGCCGCAGGGCGGTTTTTTGGGCGTAGGCGTCAATTAAAACACGGTTTTCGGTCTTGTGTACTGCGGTGGCCATGGCCTGCAAAATTGCCAGCCGGCCTTTATCACTGGCGATTTCGTGGGTCGCGCAAAGCCGGTTTAAATAGTAGTCAAAAAATCCCTCGGCCTGGCGAATCACCTCGCTGAAAGCTACGCCGCCGTTGGCTTTGATGAAACTATCCGGGTCATGCGGCGCCGGCACGATGGCCACGCGCACGGCCAGGTCGGCGGCGAGCAGGTGGTCGAGGGCGCGGACGGCGGCATTTTGGCCGGCGTTGTCCGAATCAAAACAGAGCACCACCTCATTGGCGTAACGTTTGAGGATGCGTGCATGCTGTTCGGTGAAGGCGGTGCCTTGCGGCGCGACGATGTTTTGCACGCCATTCATGAAGCAGGCGATCAAATCCAACTGACCTTCGCAGATAATGGCACAGTTGGCTTCCAGAATCGCTCGTTTGGACTTGTCGAGGCCAAAGAAAATCCTGCTTTTGGTAAAGATCGGGGTTTCCGGCGAGTTGACGTATTTGGCGGTCTTTTCATCGCCGGACAGAATCCGCCCGCTAAACCCGATCACGCGGCCTTGTTCGTTGGCAATCGGAAACATCAGCCGGCCACGGAAGCGATCGTAGTAATTTCCCGTTTCTTCTTTCCGAATAATCAGCCCGGCTTTTTCCACGGTGGCGAGATCAAATTTTTTACTCCGCGCCCAGTTCACGGTGTCGTCCCAAACTTCGGGGGCGGCTCCGATGCGGAAGAGTTTAATCGCTTCATCGCTGACGCCGCGCTGCTCCAAATATTGGCGGGCGAGTTGGCCGGCGGCTTCGCTGGCAAGGCAGTTTTGCCAGCGCTGGGCGAGTTGGTCGTGGATTTCCAGGAGTTGCTCTTTCAGGTGGCGGGATTCCTGCGCGCCGGGCGTGTTTTCAAATTCGAGGGGAATTTTCGCGCGCTCCGCCAGCCGGCGAACGGCGTCCATGAAACCGATTTTTTCGTATTCTTTGACGAAAGTGAAGACATCGCCGCCCTTGTGGCAGCCAAAACAATGGAAAATTTGCTTCTGAGGGTTGACATTAAAGCTGGGGGATTTTTCCTGGTGAAAGGGACACAGAGCGGTGAAATTGGCTCCGGCACGTTTGAGTGGCAGATAGGAACCAACAATGTCCACAATGTCGCTGGCGGCGCGGATTTGTTCGCGCGTGGCGGGAGTGAGAAAGCCGGCCATGAGATTTCCTAGGATTGCCCGCCTTCAGATGTTAAAATTTGTGGCTCCCGCGCCGTCGCTGGCGGGGGTGAAGTTTTCCGTTTGGAAGTAAATTGATTCGGGGTAACCACGGTCATGGGGAAATCATTTATTCCCGAGTGCCGAAAGGCGAGAGAAATTTGGCGGGCCCGCCGAAATTGGCAAGTGGAACAGGGAAATTGACGCTTGCGCATTTTTTGGTATGATGGACGACCATTTATGAATTCTAATCCACATGTAGCCGTGGTTGGCGCGACGGGCGCAGTTGGCATTGAAATGATCAAGACGCTGGAGAAAAGAAACTTTCCAGTCGGCAAATTGACGTTGCTTGCGTCGGCCCGTTCGGTTGGAAAGAAGTTGAAGTTTCGCGGGGCCGATATTGCGGTCACAGAACTTACCAAAGACTCATTTGCCGGCATAGACATTGCGCTGTTTAGTGCGGGCGGAAGTATTTCCAAGGAGTTCGCCCCGATCGCCGCCCGGGCTGGCTGCGTCGTGGTGGATAATTCCAGCGCGTTCCGGCAGGATCCGGATGTGCCGCTCGTGGTGCCGGAGATCAACGCCGCGGATGTGAAATGGCACAAAGGCATTCTCGCCAATCCGAACTGCACCACGGCGATCACGCTGATGGCGCTGTACCCGCTGCATCAGGCATTTGGCGTAAAACGGATTTTTGCGTCCAGTTATCAGGCCGTGAGCGGCACGGGAGCAAAAGCGATAGAAGAATTGGAGCGGCAAGTGGGGCAGATTGTTCGCCATGAGCCCGTGACAAAAGAAGTTTATCCGCACCAGATCGCGTTTAATGTGCTGCCGCAGGTGGACTCCTTTTTACCGACGGGTTATACCAAGGAAGAAATGAAGATGGAGAATGAGGGGCGCAAAATCATGCACCATGCCTCCTTCCGGGCCAGCGTTACCTGCGTGCGCGTGCCGGTGTACCGCTCGCATTCCATAGCCGTGAGTGCGGAATTTGAAAAGCCAGTGTCGCTCGAGGCCGCCCGTGCGGTTTTGAAGCAGGCCCCCGGGCTGGATGTGGTGGATGAGCCGGAGAACAAGAAGTATCCCATGCCGCTATTCACTTCGGAAAAATACAATTGTGAAGTGGGCCGGCTTCGCCTGGATTGCGCTCTGGAAAATGGTTTGTGCTTCTGGGTGAGCGGGGATCAACTGCTCAAAGGCGCGGCCCTCAATGCCGTACAGATTGCCGAAGAATTAATCAAATAGCCGGCTCGGGTCAGGCAAACAGAAGTTTACGTCAGCAGCCGAAAGCGGGGAGTTCCCGGTTTTCGGCTGTTTTCTTTCACCCTGCGATTTTTTGACCATCGGTCGGACTTTCAAGAGGTTTAGTTACAAATAATTTGTGGCTGCCGGGTTTTTACTATCAGGGCACCTCTTTTTGAAAGCGCCGCCTCTTTTTGAAAGCGCCGCCTCTTTTTGAAAGCGCCGCCTCTTTTTGACGTTACTCTGGCAGTTATGAGGACTTTTTTCGCCACTCCATTTTTGGCGGCTCGGGCAGTCCTTGAGCCCGCAACGCGGTGCGGAAATGGGTTTTGGCAACCAGCCCGAGCTGATCTGCCCCGCGTTGCGCGACCAGTTCTTTCGCCGCAGTATCTACTGTGCCGCCGGCACCTTTCGGGAATTTCATCTGAAACTGGTGCTCCAGTTTTGCCAGGCCTTGCACAAAGCCGTCGCGAGCCAGAATGGAGGCGGCGGCCACGGCGATGTCGGTTTCGGCCTTGTGGCGTTGGACCAACTGGATCTCCCGGCCCGCGGTCATCAGGGCTTTTTCGATCACACTCTTACTTGCGGCGAATTGATCGCTGATGGCTTTCACGGGGGGAGGATTCATTTGATAGCGCTTGCCCATGAGGTTTTCAATTACGCGCGCATGACCCCAGGCGAGCAGGGTATTGACGCTTTTCATCTTGTGATAAAGACGGTTGTAGGCTTCATTGCCGACCACCACGAGATCCGTCACGCAACCGGGCGTGTGACGGATGAGTTCCGCCAGGTCGGAAATCTTCTTGTCGCTGGAAATGTTTTTGGAATCCCGGATGCCGGCATCTTTCCATGCGGCCAACACGCGCTCGTTTACATAGACGCCGGCGATGCAGAGCGGGCCGAAAAAATCGCCCTTGCCGCTTTCATCCACCCCGATGCGTGGGAGCAGCAATTCCGGATTCAGGACGGTTTCGTATCCCAGTTTGGCCTCCTGCAAAATTTCCGGCTCCAGGAGAAATTCCACAAATTCGCCGGTTCCCTTGCCTTGGACCACCAGTTTGCCGCTCTGGTAAAAGACAAGGTTCGTCTTGGCGGATTCGTAAGCGAAGCGCGCATGTGGCACCGTGCGCGGCTGCCAATGGCGCGCTTGGAGTGCGGCGTCAAGTTTGGCAGCTTGCGCCTCGGTGAGCTTGCAGGTATGCAGGGACAGCGGTTTCACGGAAAAAGCATATCCATAAAACCAGCCAAGGGCACAAAGTTTTTCTTGCCGTCATTCCGGGACGAGTCAGTGCGGAAAAGGCTTTTGGTGGCAAGGTTTTTGTCGCGTGGAAAAACTTTTGGCTTAAACTGGCTGGGTGTTGAATCCGTTCATTCATTGGATCGAAGCCAAAGGGCATTGGGCTCCCTGGCTGTTCGTGGCGCTGTTTCTCGCCGCGTCCCTGGTGATGATCTGGCGGCTGGAAGCGATGAGTGCCCGCGGATTTGAGGGGACGATACTAGGGACGCTGGTGATGCCGTACTGTTCGGGCATGGGCAACCTGATCTTTGCTTTCATTCTGGCCCAAGCGGGTGGCTCTGGCGCCGAGGTGATGACGAATTCTCTCGTCAACAATGTGACCAACATGACCCTGGTGCTTGGGCTGCCGGCCATCATCTGGGGGATGAACGTGATTCCCGGAAAGAAACCGGAGGTCCGACCAAAGAAAAACCGGCCGGGTGACAGTGCTCCGGAGTTGAACCGGCTGACTTTACTGTTGACGCTGTTGGCGGTGGTATTTTTCACCGGTGCCGTCTGGGCACTGGGGCGCAAAGGTCACTTGGATTTTAACGATGGTCTCGTCCTGGTGGGGCTGTTTCTGTTCTGGCAATGTTTCCATGTATTTGAAGTGCTAAAGTCCAATGTGCGGTTGGGCAAATCGGTTTTTGGTTGGATGCTGCCGGTGGACCTGGCCTTGCTGGCGGCAGGCGCATACGCG
This sequence comes from uncultured Verrucomicrobia subdivision 3 bacterium, assembly GCA_903888765.1. GTDB lineage: Bacteria > Verrucomicrobiota > Verrucomicrobiia > Limisphaerales > UBA11358 > UBA11358. The sequence goes on from CAISVF010000251.1 coordinate 11,328, forward strand.
ATTTACGCTAGCACCGGCTGGCTGGTGGAATGGCTAATGCACCGGCACGCCGGATGGATTAGTGTGAAATATCTGGGCTGGTTGAGTGGTTGGTTGATGGTGCTGCCCAATGCGGTTCTGGCTTTTTATTACGGCTGGCGTCGGCAGCCGGAGGTGGTTTACACGTCACAAGTGGGTGACGCTCATGTGTCCATTCCCCTTTGCCTGGGTATTTTTGCATTGTATCACCCCATGGCCATGCCGCCCTGTTTTCATGCCGGCATGATCATTTTGCTGGGAGCGACGCTCGTGCATTTTTTGTTTGTGGCGATTTTTGGCCGCTTGCCCCGGCTGGCGGGTCTTATGCTCGTGGCCGGCTATGCCTATTTTATTTGGAAAGGATTGGTGGGCTGAAGCCCTGCCGGCGACCAATCCAGGTAAATATTAAAATTTCGGGTTTGCCCGCCGCCCGGTTTTTCGCCAATTTTCATACTGCCCATGGCCCCTCCAATTTCAAAAATTACTAATACCTTGCACTGGACCCTGACGGGTGGGTTGACAGCCGCCGTCATCTGCTCGGTCGCCCTGCCGAGCTTGGCCGACAAACTGGATCCGCTGATTCTGGTGCTCGCCGCCCTGGCAAGTATTACCGCCCTGACCCGGCAGTTGCCGGTGGAAAGTGTGGCGTTTGCTGCCCTGGTAACCGCCCTGATTGGCGGGGCGGCGCATGGATTGACTGCCCGGACCGGACTCCCGTTCGGACCGGTGATTTTCAACGACACGGCCGGGCCGAAATTATTTAATAGCGTTCCCTGGACTCTGCCGCTGTTATGGGTGGTGGTGGTTTTCAATTCGCGCGGTGTTGCGCGGCTGGTATTACGCCCGTGGCGCAAGGTGAAAAATTACGGTTTCTGGTTGATTGGCTTCACCGCGTTTCTGGTGGGCCTCTTTGATTTGGCACTGGAGCCTTTTGCCGGACCGGCAAAGCACTTCTGGCGCTGGCAGCCGACGAAACTATTGGTCGCCTGGCACGGGGCGTCGCCGATGGTGCCGGTGGGCTGGCTGTTTATTTCCCTGGTTATCCTTGGTTTTGTCACGCCCTACCTGATAAAAAAGCAGCCGGGCCGATCCAGCGTACCTGATTTCGCTCCGCTGTTATTGTGGCTCGGGGCGCTGGTCTATTTTGCCCTGGCAGCGGGGCGGCTGGAATTGTGGACGGCGGTGGCGCTGGATCTTGGCCTAGCCGTTTGTGTGGCCATTGGTGCGTATCGCGGTGCGAGGTGGTAATCAACCTCTTCGCGATAGCTTTAGTTTCGCCACGCGGGTTTCATCCATGGCTTCCACTCGCAGGTCAAACTGATTCACGCTCAGGAGATCGCCGGCCTTGGGAAAACCTCCCAGGGTTTCGGTGACCCAGCCGCTGGCGGTCGTGGTGTTTTCGCCATGGGGGACCGGGCCGATGATTTTTTCCAGCTCATGCAGTGCCAGCGTCCCGGCTGCCTCCCATGCATTTTCGTCCAGTCGTACCAGTTCGGAAGTCTCGGAGTCAAATTCGTCTTGAATTTGGCCGACCAGCGCCTCGATCGTGTTTTCCAGGGTTACCACCCCGACGGTGCCGCCGAATTCGTCCACGACCACGGCAAAGTGCAATTTGCGGTCGAGGAAGCGCCGCAGCAGCCGGTCGAGCGGCGCGGTTTCCGGAACATAAAATAATTTTCGCGCCACCGGCAGCAGGTCGGCGGCCACCTTCGCCCGGCGGCGCCAGGCATATAAATCCTTGATATGAACCACGCCCAGAGTCTTATCCAGATTGCCATCGGCGCAGACTGGAAAACGCGAATAACGGGTTTTTTCCGCCAGCGCGAGGCATTCTGCCATGGTCGCGGTGGTGGCGAAGGCGGTTATTTCGTTGCGCGGGCGCATGACTTCCCGCGCGGTCCGGTGGCGGAGGTCCAGCGCGTTGAGCATCAAATCGCGCCGGTCAGCCGAGCCCTGCGCGGAAGCCAGTACGAGACGAAGTTCCTCCTCGGAATGATTATCGTGCTGTTCCGCATGGCTCAACCCAAGCCGGTGCAGGATAAATTGCGATGAGCGGTGCAGCACCCAGATGAACGGATAGGAGATACGATAAAACCAGTCCAGCGGACCGGCTGTCCACAGAGCGGTGGGCAGGGTGCGCCGCAGGGCGATGGCTTTTGGCACCAGCTCGCCGGCAATGATCAGCAGGTAGCAATTCACCAAAAAACCCACGATGATGGCTATGGTGCTTTGGGTGCTCGCATCCGCAATGCGCAACAACGAAAACAGCGGCTCCAGCAGGGCGCGGAACACGGGTTCAACCAGCACCCCCATGGCCATGCTCGCCAGGGTGATGCCGAACTGCGTAGCGCCGATGTAGGCGTCAATATGGGCGACAATATGCCGGGCTTTAGCCGCCCGCCGGTGACCGCGCGTCGCGAGGGATGCCAGCTGGGTGTCACGAATGCGCACGAAGGCCAGCTCGGCGGCGACAAAAAATGCATTCAGCATCACCAGCAGTATGACTGCCAGTAGTTTGAACGCATCATCCAGGAGGGCGGAATAGTTCACAATTGTACCTCCCCGAACATCAGCTTTAAAATGTCTTCCAGCGCCACCACCCCGGCTTCGCTTCGATCACGTGCCAGCACGATGGCCAGCCTCTGTCCGGCGCGTTGCAGTTGCCGCAGGGCGATTTCCAGGCGCGTGTCTTCATCCAGGAACAGGGCGGGCGACAGAAATTCAGCTGCTGGCCGACTTTCGTCCAGGGTTTCGCGGAATAAAAGCTGGTTTACCTCCAGCATCCCGGCGATGCGGCGTTGGCCGTCGCGCCATTCCCAGACCGGCAGCCTTGACAGGTTTTTCTGGCGTGCCAGCGCCAGCGCCTCGCGCAACGGAGCATCGGCGGCCACGGAAAAAGCTTTGGCCAGCGGCACGGTAATCTGCGTTACGGTGAAATGCTGCAAATCCAGCACGCGATTGATCATCGCATGCTCCTCGGTTGTGAGGGCTTGGGCTGCCTCGGCCATTACGGCCCGCATTTCCTCACGGTTGCCGAATAGCCGGCCGGTGAAGACCCGCGTCCCGGTCCACCGCAGCATGATCTGTGACACTCCTTCCATCAGGAAAACCACCGGACTGAGCCCTATGCTCACTAGTCGGAAAATTTTTGCTGCCTTCAGGCATAGCCGGTTCGGATAGGAGCGGAACAGCATTTTGGGCAGCAGGTCGAAAAATGCATAAAATACAAAGACGGACAGGGCCAGCAGGAAGATGATCAGGTATAAGCGGCCTTCAAAGTGTTCGTGGAGCTGTTCAATCGCCCAGCCGAGTATGAGAAAATTCACCAGCGTGTTGCCCACGAGGATCGTCCAAAGAAATTTTTCCGGTTGTTCCAGAAAGCCATGAAGGATTTGTGCCTGGCGGTTGCCCAGCCGCGCCAGCCGCCGCACGCGCAGCCGGTTCAAGGCAAACACCCCCGCTTCCATGCCGGAAAGCAGGAACGACAGCAGCAGGCAGCACAGCAATGCGAACAGGGATGTCAGTAGGCCGCTCATTTCCATTGTTGCACCAGCAGTTCGCGCACCCGTCGTTCATCGGTGACTTGCGCGGTGAGTTTCAACCCGGCAAACAGGGCGGTTTCACCCGTATCCGGCACCACGCCAAGGAGGTGGGTGAGCAGACCGCCCATGGTTTCTACCTCGGCAATTTCCGGCAGGGCGGGGTATTCGCGGCGGAAATCATCCAGCCGCATGGTACCGTTCACCCGCCAACGGCCCGGCGCCAGTTTTTCCAGGACAAATCGCTGCGGTCCGGAGGTGGCCCGAATCCGGCCTACGATGCCACCGAGGATGTCTTCCATGGTTACCAACCCGGCGGCGCAGCCAAATTCATCCAGCACGATGGCCAGGCCGCGCTGTTGTTTCTGCAGGGCGCGGAACAGTTGCAGCAGATTCATGGATTCCGGTACGAACGAGGGAAATTCGATCACTTCCGCCAGATCGGCCTGCGGATCCAGGAGCAGCGCTCGCGTATTCAGGATGCCGACTATGGTATCCGGCGTTTCATCATAGATCGGTATCCGGCGATGCTTGAATGCCCGTGCGGCCGCGAGCATTTCCGCCACGCTAGCTTCGTCGGAGATACACGTCATGTTGGCGCGTGGGCGCATTACGTCGCGGGCGGTGCGGCGGTCGAGGTGGATGATTTGCAGGATGATTTCACGTTCCGCTTCCTCCAGAGTGCCCTGTTGCCAGGCGAGTTCGAGCAGTTCTTGATATTCTGCCTCGGTTACGGCAGCGGGGGGGGCCGCTTTAGCCGCCGCTTTTTTTAAAATGGCGGCATTCGTCCACTGGGCGGCCCGGTAAAATGGTTTGGTGATTTTTCGGAAAGCCAGCAGCGGCCACGCCACGCGGAGCGCCCAGTACACCGGTTGCCTTACGGCCAGGGTTTTGGGCAGCACCTCACAGCCTAGCAACACCAGCGCAGCCACGGCCAGCATCGTGATGGCGAGTGCCCAGTGCGCGTCAAAGACCATGCGCAGCGCGGCGGCCAGGATAACGGCATTCGCGAAGGTGTTGCCGAGCGCCAGAGTGGCCAGCAAATCCTGCGGCCGCTCCAGCAATTCGGTGACGATTTTTCCGGCGCGGGTGTTTTTTTCGGCGAGGGGAGCGAGCTGCCATTTACTCAGTGAAAACAGGGCGGTCTCCGCCAGCGCGAAGAAGAAACTCGCGCCCGCGAAGATCAGCATCGCCAAAACCATCGCTGTTTCCACACGGCCAGCTTATACTCAAACGGTTCGCCAGAAAAGGGCAATTCCGCCGCTCGTTCGTTTGGACCGGGCAGGGGGCGCCTTCAGCCTCTGAGTGCCATAATCAGGGCTGCTGGTTGTTCTTTACTGATTCCGAGCGCAGTCCGAATTCCCCGGAAGATGAAAGCCCTATCGAGACAGGGTCAATCCGATGACCCCGCCGACGGCGGTGAGCGCGCCTACCAGCGCGCGCAGGCCGATTTTTTCGCCGTCCACAATCCGGGTGACCGGCAACAGAATCAGCGGGGTCATGGCGATGACCGCGCTGACGACCGCCGCATTGGTGGATGCCAGCGCCCATTGCATGCAGGTAACGCCGAGGGTTTGTCCCGCCAGGGCATTGGCCAGCACCCATGGCCAGATCCGCCCCCATTTTTCACGGGTGATCTGCAGGGTTTGCCTTTCCAGTAAGGGGCCTTGGGCGTGCGCGGAACGCCATTTGACGGCGAGCAGGATGATTGCTGGAGCGAGGATGCCGCCAAACATGCGCTGGTATCCGGTGGTGCCGGCATCCGGATGCACGCCGGCGAGGGTGAGGGCGGCGTAACCTTTGCGGATGATAACCGCTCCGAACGCTCCGCCGAGGGCGGCAAAGAGAGTGGCCACAATGCCGATTTTCCAATCGCGCTTCGCAATTGGCAAATGATCGTCCGGGGCCAGGGCAATGGCGACGCCAATGAGGATGATGCCGATGCAGAGGATTTCCGGCAGGTTTAATTTATTGCCCAGCCAAACCCATTCAATCAGGGCGGCAAAGGGGGCCGTAAAACACTGGCAGAGCAGGACGGTGCGGCGGCTGCCCAGCCTTGGCAGCGCCTGAAAATATGCGGAGTCGCCCAAACCGATTCCGAAGAGCCCGCTGAGCATGAACCATCCCGGAGCGCCGGCCATGCCGGTGCCGCAGGTGTTGGCCCAGACGGCGAGAAAAAAAGTGGCCAAGGTGATGCGCCAGAAATTGGCTTCCACGCCACCGATTTGGCGGGCAGTCCGGTGGCCGCATACGGCAGAGGCGGCAAAGAGCAGGGCGGTGAGCAGGGCGGGAATCATGAATTCCTATGGGGTATTCCCCGCACCCATCAGGATTTCAATTGGCATGAGAAAAACGTTGCGCAGACCATAAATCATACCGGCAAACTGCCGCAAAAACCCGGAGGCGTCGAGTTATAAGCAGGACTTCGGATGGGAGAGCGGCTGGCTGGGCAGAGACTGTCATAAATCATGTGTCAAAACGTGACAGAAAATTTGTGATTGAATACTGCAGCAAAATATTTATGAGTGCCAGCGTTGGGCGGTGCTGGAAAAATATTTTGTGGGTATTGTTTGTGGCGGCAGTTGGACGCCAAGAGAGCCGCCGCCGTTGCCACCCAGAACGAAGACGATGACTACAACACGCTCATCGCCGCCCTCCTCGTGATCCAGAAAGCCGCCGGCAACACCTGGCTACGCTGCCTATCTAATCCGCCAGAAAAATTTTGGCAAAACCGCAGCGAGTGGTCGGCCAGGGGTGCTGTTTTGTGTCAAAGGGTTGCTGGCGAGGTGCGACCGCCAGTTGGGGGCCGAATTCATCATTCCGGCCGGTTAGCCCAGGCGAGGCCATCGGTTCCCGGGCCGGTGTGAATCTCTTTGCAAATCTTCCAGGTGTTCAGGTCAATCACCTCTACTTGCCGGCTGGCATCACACGAGACATAGGCAAAAGCTCCATCGGGCTGAACCAGGATTTCCTGCGGCGATTTAGGAACCTCCCAAGTTCGTTGCAGCATCCGGGATTTAAGATCAATCAGCCCCACCTGATTTACTTTATTCAAAGCCACCAACAGCCAGCGCCCATCGGGCGTTGGCACCGTGCCGTATCCCGTTGACGGCAGTTCAATCCAGGAACAGACACCGTTGGTGGCAGTATCAATCACCGCCAGCCGCGGCCGGGTCTGATCGGCCGTGAATACGCAGCGATCATCAACCGAAAGGGAAATCCGCTGAATTTTTGGAGATACCGAAATGATGGTGACCAGTTTTTTGGCCTTCAGATCGAGCACCGAAACCGTGCCGGGGCCGACATTCGCCGTATAGCCGCGTTCGCCATCGCGCGTGATCGCCAGCATATGGGACTCCGCCTGGCCGGTGGGAATATTGCCCAGGATTTCCAAGGTATCGGGATTGATCACGGCCACGGAATTATCCAGTTCCGTGGTCACATAGAGCAGTCCGTTTTTCGGTTCCATGACGGCGCAATGCGGGCGCACGCCCTTGCCGAAATCCACCCGTCCGGACACCAGGCCCTTCTTCAAATCTATGACCTGCAGCAAGGTGCCATCCGTGCCCTTGCCGCCGACGCCCGAGTTGCCGTAAATGGGCACAAAGGCGCGCTGACCATCCAATGACGCCGCCACTTCGTGCCCGGTCACTCCGGCTTCGAACACATTGGTCAAAACCATGCCGGAGACTGGATCCACCACCGAGAGGTTTTGATCGCCTTTATTGGCCACCAGCAAATAGCCGCGAGAAATTTCGGCCGATAACTGATGCGCAAACGCCATTAGGCCAAGCAAGCCGTAAAGCATTCTAGGAAAGCTGGCCGCCAATGCCATGGTCAGGGTTCGCAATGGATTCATCAACGAAAAGTGCCTTACGGCCGGGAAACTTCAAGCCCCAATCCTAAAAAAGGCGACGGTAATAACCGTCGCCCTTTTTGCAATCGATTTCGCTTAAGCCGCTGGTGCCGGTGCCGCATTGCCCAATCCCGGCAGTTTGGGCGGGGTGGGCTTGTTGGAAACATTTTCCGGCAGCGGCGTGCCGGCCGGCGCACCCATCATCGGGGTGGTGTCCACCGGCGGCTTCGGCGGTGGGGTGAAAGTGCCCTTGTGGATGATGTCTTCCACCTGCTGCCCGTCGAGCGTTTCATACTCGAGCAGTGAATTGGCAATCATCTCCAGCTTATCGCGGTTGGCGGCAATCATTTCTTTGGCCGTGTTGAAGGCCCCGTCCACAATCCGTTTCACTTCGGAATCAATTTCCTGAGCCGTGGCCTCGCTGTAATCCTTGGTCCGCATCATGTCGCGGCCGAGAAACACGTATTCCTGAGCCTCGCCATAGAGTACATTCCCGAGCTTGTCGCTCATGCCCCAGTGCATCACCATGGCCTTGGCGAGCGCCGTGGCCTGCTGAATATCACTGGCTGCGCCACTGGAAATATCGTCGGTGACGTATTCCTCCGCGATGCGGCCGGCCATGGTCATGATGATGGTATCAATGGCCTGCTTCTTGCGCATGTTGAGCACATCTTCCTTGGGCAATGACATCGTAACGCCGAGGGCGCGCCCCCGTGGAATGATAGTGACCTTGTGCAAGGGGTGCGTGTGCTTGAGGAGCACGCTGACGAGCGCATGGCCTGCTTCGTGCCACGCGGTGCCGCGCTTTTCCTCGTCGCTCATGGCCATACTGCGACGTTCCCGCCCCCAGCGGACTTTGTCGCGCGCCTCTTCCAACTCTTTCATCTCGATGGATTTTTTTCCGGTGCGGGCGGCCAGCAAGGCGGCTTCGTTTAACAAATTCGCTAATTCCGCCCCGGAATAACCGGGCGTGCCGCGCGCAATGACTGATAAATCCGTGTTCGGCGACAGCTTCACATTTTTCGCATGCACCTTCAAAATGGCCTCCCGGCCGCGCACGTCCGGCAAATTGACGGTCACCTGACGATCAAACCGGCCCGGTCGCAATAGCGCCGGATCTAAAACATCCGGGCGATTGGTGGCCGCGATAATAATGATGCCCTCCTGGGTATCGAAACCATCCATCTCCACGAGCAAGGCATTCAAGGTCTGCTCCCGCTCATCGTTGCCGCCCCCAAGTCCATGGCCGCGCGAACGGCCCACGGCGTCAATTTCATCAATAAAAATCAGGCACGGCGTGCTCTTGCGCGCCTGCTCAAACATATCGCGCACGCGGCTGGCACCGACACCGACAAACATTTCCACAAAATCCGAACCGCTGATGCTGAAAAAGCTCGCATCGGCCTCGCCGGCAATGGCCTTGGCGAGCAGCGTTTTGCCCGTGCCGGGCGGCCCCACCATCAAGACTCCCTTGGGAATGCGTCCGCCCAGCCGTTGAAATTTTTTGGGATCTTTCAGAAACTCAACCAGCTCGGAAACTTCTTCAATGGCTTCATCCACGCCGGCCACCTCTTTGAACGTGGTTTTGTTGCGATCCTTGGCCAGCATACGGGCCTTGCTTTTGCCAAAACTCAAAGCGCCCTTGCCCGCCATTTTGATCTGCCGGATAAAGAAAAACCAAAACAGCACGCCGAGAATTAAAAAGGGCGCTATGCCCCAAATCACACTCATCAAGGCCGCGTTGGGCGCTCCCACCTCTACTTTGGTCGGCGGCGACAAAAGTTGATCCAGCATCTTCTGGGTAAAATAAGCATTGGGCGCGTTAAAAATGACTTCGGAAGTTTTGCCGTCCTTGTCCACTTGGAAAAATGTTCCCGTGACCGGCGTCAGCATGGAGGACTGACCGCCGAGGTTGATGGTGGCGTGCGCGATCTGGTTGGACTGAAATTTCTGGAAAAACTCCGCCTGGGTCAAGGTCACCACCGGAGCCGCGTAACGATTCTTGATCATGAACAACCCCACGGTTGCCGCTATGATGGCGGCCCACGCAATGAGCGTAAACGTCGGGATTTTATTAAACCCGTTGCCCCCGTTACCTGGTGTTTTCTTGGGTCCGTTGCCGCTGCCCTTAGAACTGGAATCGTCGTCAAACATTTTAATTCCCCGTACTTTATCATGCGGAACTGGCTTTCGCAACGAACGAATTTTGTTATCCTCGCCGGGATGCGTATCGGTTCGCTGAACTTGGAATCCAATTTATTTCTCTCGCCGCTGGCGGGTTATACCAACCTGCCCTTTCGCCTCATCGTGCGGGAAATCGGCGGAGTCGGCTTATGCACCACGGACCTCGTGAATGCCCGCTCGCTCCTCGAAAAACGGGCCAAGGCTTTCAAGCTGATCGAGACCAGCCCGGCGGATTCACCGCTGGCAATTCAACTCTTCGGCTCGGTGCCTGAGGAAATGCGCGATGCCGCCGTGGTGGCAGCGGCGCAGGGGGCCGTTTCCGTGGATATCAACATGGGATGCCCCGTCCGCAAGGTCTGCAATGTCGGCGGCGGTTCAGCCATGATGACCGAGCTTACCAAGACGGTCGCTTTGGTACAGGGGATGGTCAACGCCGTTAAAATACCCGTCACCGCCAAAATGCGACTCGGCTGGGACGAAGATAATTTAACCGCCCCCGATCTGGCCCGGGCGCTGGCCGACGTCGGCGTGGCCGCCATCTTTGTCCACGGCCGGACGCGCGCCCAGGGTTTTGGGGGCACCGTGGATCTGGCTGGCATTCGCAAAGTGGTGGAGGCCGTCCCAACCGTGCCCGTCATCGGGAACGGCGACATCGTGACTCCCGCCGCCGCCCGGAAGATGTTGGATGAAACCGGTTGCGCCGGCGTAAGCATCGGGCGCGGGGCCTTTTACGACCCTTGGATTTTCCGGCGCATTCGTCATTTATTGCAAACCGGGGAACTCCTGCCGGAAGAAAAATTTGCGGAGCGCCTCCGGGTGCTGAGCCGGCACCTCGATTTGATGATCGAAGTATTCGGCGAAGAATTGGGCTGCCGGATGTTCCGCAAAATCGCGCCGTGGTACGCCAAACGGTTTGGCCCCTGTCACGAGTTCAACAAAGCCATCGTCCACTTATCCAGCCGCAAAATGTTTCTGGAAGTGGTGGACGATTACCTCCGCTGGCGACAACAATTTCTAGATGACGCTGGCGAATTGTTGCCCCGCTTTCAACCGGCGCCGCTGGTGGCATCGTTCATGACCTCCGCGGACCCGCTTGCCCCGGGGAAAATCCCCGTGCCCGGCGGCCCGGTGGAGCGCTGGTAGGCGGCCGCCGCCAGCTAGGTGTTTCCCTTATGTATATAAGGTGTATTACCAGCCACGAATCAGGTGTTCTACCAATTGTGACCCCCGCCGATTTAGCGTAAATTGTCTTCATGCGAACAATTTTTGCTAAATCAGAGAGTCCGGCAAAAGGTGCCCCTGGGGCGTTTCGTTCCGATTCCTTCAACCCGGCCACGGTCACCGAAAACAGCCTCAACAACCGCACGCTCGTGGAAGCGCTGGCCAATTCGCGCATTTACCGGGATTACGAGCGAGCCTTCAGCGACATGACTGGCCTTCCGATGGCGCTCCAGCCGGTGGAAACCTGGCAACTGCCGCATCACGGGAAACGCAACGAAAACGCATTCTGCGCCATGATTTCCAAGAAAAGCCGCGCTTGTGCCGCCTGCCTGCAAGTGCAGGAGCGCCTGTGTGAGCGGGCGGCCGAAGGAGCGGAGACCGTGGTTTGCCCGGTGGGGTTGAGCGATAGCGCCGTGCCGGTGCGGATGAGCGACCGGCTGGTTGGTTATCTGCAGATTGGCCAGGTATTCCGCAAAGCCCCCACGGAGGAGCAATTTGTCAAAGTGCTGGAATTGTGCAAAAAATGGGAGCTTGACATGAATCCGGAGTCGCTGCGCAAGGCTTTTTTCTCTGGCAAGGTCATTTCCCAAAAGGAGCACGATTCCGCCATCAAGCTGCTCTCCATTTTTGCGCAGCACCTTGCCATGCTGAGCAATCAAGTGTTCATTCAGCAGGAAAACGCCGAGCCGCCGGTCATCAGCAAGGCGCGCGCGTACATCCACGACCATCAAACCGAGGAAATCTCCTTAAGCCAGGTGGCCAAGGCGGTAAACATGAGCAGCTATTATTTTTGCAAGACTTTTAAAAAGGTCATCGGCATCAATTTCACCGATTATGTGGCGCGGGTGCGAATTGAAAAATCCAAAAACCTGCTGCTGAATCCCAACCTGCGCATCAGCGAAATCGCGTTCGAAGTCGGCTTCCAATCACTCACCCACTTCAACCGTGTTTTCAAGAAAATCCTCGGGCAATCCCCCACGGAATATCGGTCGCAATTGCTCGCACACTGACCGGGCCGATGACTTCGTATCTCCCGCCGGCGCTGGCGCGAGTGCTTTATGACTCCGCATTTGGCATTGGCTTTGGCCGGCAAATTTCCGATATTCCCGCCCACGACGGGATGAGAAAACATGATAAGCCAACGCGGGCCACGCTATTAGCCCGGTCCGAATCTGCCGTGCGCGACCGCGAAGAACGGCTGCGCGCCATTCTGGAAACCGCAGTCGAGGGAATCGTAACCATTGACGAGCGCGGCATCATTGAATCCTTCAATCCAGCGGCGGAAAAAATCTTTGGCTATCACCCCGCTGAAGTAATCGGCCACAATGTGAGCCAACTCATGCCGCCTCCTCACCGGGAGCAGCATGACGGCTACCTCCGGGATTACCAGCAAACCGGGCACGCCCGCATCATTGGAATCGGGCGTGAAACCCTGGGCCGCAGAAAAGATGGTTCCCTGTTTCCCATGGATTTATCGGTCAGCGAAGTGCGGCTGAGCGACCGGAAGATTTACACCGGCTTCGTGCGCGACATCACGGAGCGCAAGCGGCTGGAAAAGGAAAATCTGGAAATCAGCGAACGCGAACAGCGGCGAATCGGCCAGGATTTGCACGACGGCCTGTGCCAGCATCTGGCCGGCATTGAGATGCTCAGCCAGGTGCTCGCCAAAAAACTTTCGTCGCGGTCAAAGGATGCTTCCGCCCGGGCGGCGGAAATCGCTGCTGCGGTGCGGGATGCCATCAGTCAAACCCGCTTGCTGGCCCGCGGGCTTTCTCCAGTCACGCTGGAATCGGAGGGCCTCATGTCCGCGCTGGCGGAACTCGCGTTAAACACCGAAAAAATTTTCAACCTCCGCTGCCGGTTTGACTGCCCCCAGATGATCCAATACCCAGATCACGCTGCCGCCACTCATTTATTTCGCATCGCCCAGGAAGCCGTTTCCAATGCCATCAAGCACGGCCACGCCAGGCACATTACCCTCCAATTACGCGAGACCGCCAGTGGCATTTCCCTCCTGATCAGGGATGACGGAAGCGGCTTCCCGCCTAATTACTCCGCCACCAATGGAATGGGCCTGCGTATCATGCAAGTGCGCATCGGCATGGTGGGAGGCACCTTGCGGGTCGAACAAAACCCGACCGGTGGGGTGACCGTCTTTTGCCACGCCCCCAAATAATTGCAGAGATCATGCCCGCCAAAACTAAAACCACCGCTCGCCGAGTCTTGATCGTGGATGATCACCCCATGATGCGGACGGGTCTGGCGCAATTAATCAACCACGAGCCCGACTTGACCATCGGGGCGGAGGCGGGCACGGCAAGTCAGGCCATGGAAACCCTGGCCAAACAGTGCTTTGACCTCCTGCTCCTGGATATTTCCTTGCCGGACAAAAATGGTTTGGAACTCATCAAGGACATCCGCGCTCTGAAACCACGCCTCCCCATACTGGTGGTGTCCATGCACGATGAGATGATTTACGCCGAACGGGTGCTGCGAGCGGGCGGACGGGGCTATATTATGAAGCAGGAAGGCGGCCAAAAATTTCTGGCGGCCATTCGTCAGGTGTTATCTGGTAAAGTGTATGTAAGTGAAAAAATGGCCTCCCGTATTCTGGAAAATTTTTCCGGCGGTCCGCCGGACCGTTCTGAATCACCCGTCCAGCGATTGACGGACCGGGAGTTTGAAGTATTTCAACTGCTGGGCCAGGGCAACGGCACCCGTGCCGTCGCGGAGCAACTCCATCTCAGCGTTAAAACCGTCGAGGTTTACCGGGCAAAAATCAAGGAGAAGCTCGAGCTCAAAACCGCCACGGAGCTTATCCGTTACACGGTCCGCTGGGTGGATGCCCAGGGTCAGCGTTAACGACTTTCTCTCGTATCTGGTAAGCACGCTGTCTTCAGAAAAAGCGCTATGTTAAACACGCGGTAGCCGCAAAATTGTCAATTTTTGGTGATGATTTGCCAAAATGAGAGAAGTATCCCGACTTTTTCACTGTCATTTTCCTTGTGGTAACGAAACGAATCGATTTTGCATCAAACTAAATTATGACAACGCCATCCGCTGCCGCCGCTAATCCCACGATTGAATCTGCTCATGATATTCTGCACCAGACCAGTCGCCGTCCCCTGTCTTCGATTTTCTCGCCGCAATCCGTCGCCGTGATCGGAGCCACCGAAAATCCCGGCAGTGTGGGACGGACAATCCTGGAGAACCTCATCAAGGGCGGTTTTGCCGGTGCGATCTATCCGGTGAACCCCAAACGCGATACCATCCTCGGCCTCAAAGCCTACCCAAGTATTAGTGCCGTGCCAACGGTGCCGGACCTTGCCGTGGTGATCACGCCGCCGCCAACCGTGCCGGGGATCATCCGCGACTGCGGCCTGCGGGGCGTCAAGGGAGCTATCATCATATCCGCCGGCTTTAAAGAAATCGGCCCGACGGGAGTGGAACTAGAACGTCAGGTCTTGGTAGAAGCCGATAAAGCCGGCATCCGCATCGTTGGCCCCAATTGCCTAGGCGTGATGGTTCCCGGACATAAGTTTAACGCGACCTTTGCCGCCGATATGGCCCGGCCGGGCAGCGTTGGATTCATCAGCCAGAGCGGCGCGCTCTGCACGGCGATTCTGGATTGGAGCCTAAAGGAAAATGTCGGCTTCAGCGCCTTCGTATCTCTGGGATCCATGCTGGATGTAAGCTGGGGCGACCTGATCCAGCATCTGGGCGATGATCCGCAGACCAAGAGCATCGTGATGTACATGGAAAGCATCGGCGATGCGCGGGCATTCTTGTCGGCCGCCCGCGAAGTTGCCCTCACCAAGCCGATCATCGTTATCAAACCCGGTCGCACTGAGGCCGCCGCCAAAGCGGCCGCCTCGCACACCGGCTCTCTCACGGGCAGCGATGAGGTTTTGCAGGCCGCTTTTCAGCGGGTCGGCGTATTGCGGGTGGAAGCCATCTCCGAATTGTTTGACATGGCCGAAGTGCTCGCCAAGCAGCCGCGCCCCAAAGGCCCGCGCCTCACTATCGTCACCAATGCCGGCGGTCCCGGAGTGCTCGCCACGGATATGCTCATCGGCAGCGGTGCGCAGCTTGCCGAACTTTCGGCGGCCACCATGGGGGAATTCAACCGCATTTTGCCGCCCACCTGGAGCCACAATAATCCGGTGGACATCATTGGCGACGCCAAGCCGGAACTTTATGCGAAGGCCGTGGAAATTGCCGCGAAAGATCCCCACACCGATGGCTTGCTCGTCATTCTCACCCCGCAGGCAATGACGGATCCCACGGCAACCGCGGAATGCCTCAAGCCCTTTGCGCAGATCCCCAACAAACCGATCATCGCCAGTTGGATGGGGGCAGGACAGGTGGAAAAAGGCGAGGATATTTTGAACGCCGCCCAGATTCCAACCTTCAAGTATCCCGACCGCGCTGCCAAATCATTTTATTACATGTGGCATTACAGCGAGAACTTGCGCCAGCTGTATGAAACGCCCGCCATGGAACCGGATGACGCGCACGGAGAAATTGACCGTGAGAAGGCAACGACCATTATCAATGAAGTCCGCAAATCCGGCCGCTCCATCCTGACGGAATTCGAATCCAAAAAAATGCTGGCCGCTTACGGTATTCCCACCGTTGAGACCCACATCGCCTTGACCGAAAGCGATGCGGTAAAACAGGCCGCGCGCCTCGGCTTTCCCGTGGTGCTGAAATTGTATTCGGAAACCATCACCCACAAGACGGATGTGGGCGGGGTTCAGTTGAATCTGCGCACTGCGTCCGCCGTGCGGCAGGCCTGGAAGGTTATTGAAGCCTCCTGCATCAAAAAGGCCGGCAAGGAACACTTCCTCGGCGTCACCGTGCAGCCGATGATCAAGCTCGAAGGTTACGAGGTCATTATCGGCAGCAGCATGGACTCGCAATTCGGGCCCGTCCTGCTCTTCGGCACGGGCGGTCAACTGGTCGAAGTATTCAAGGACCGGGCCCTCGGCCTACCGCCGCTGAATGCCACCCTGGCACGGCGCATGATGGAGCGGACCAAAATTTACACGGCCCTCAAGGGCGTGCGCGGCCGCAAAGCCACCAACCTCGCCGCTCTGGAACAATTGCTGGTGCGCTTCAGTCAGCTCGTTGTCGAGCAGCCTTGGATTTCTGAAATCGACATCAATCCCCTGCTGGTTTCCGCTGAACGCATTTATGCGCTCGACGCCCGCGTGGTGCTGCACGATCCGAAGACCCCAGAGAGTCAATTGCCCAAGCCCTCCATCCGGCCTTATCCCATTCAGTATGTTTCCCCCTGGAAATTGAAGAACAAAGCGCCCAGCATCATTCGGCCCATCCGGCCGGAGGACGAGCCGCTGATGGTCAAATTCCACGAAACCCTGTCGGAGGAAAGCGTTTACAACCGCTATTTCTCCGCGCTCAAACTGTCGCAGCGCGTCGCCCACGAACGCATGACCCGCATCTGCTTCAACGACTACGACCGCGAAATCGCGCTCGTGGCCGAACTCAAAGTGCCACGCGGGGAGGAAAAGAAAATTCTGGGCGTGGGCCGCTTGAGCAAACAGCACTCTCCCGGACAGGCGGAATTTGCGGTGCTCGTCAGCGACGACTGGCAGCGCCAAGGCCTTGGCTGCGAACTGCTCCGCCGGCTCATCGAGATTGGCCGCCATGAAAAGCTGGTCCGCTTGAGCGGTCAGATCCTGGCGGAAAACCACCCCATGCAGCATATCTGCCGCAAGGTGGGCTTTAAAGTGGTGCACGATTCCGAAAGCAACATTTTCAACGCCAGCTACATATACTAAAGAGCGGTCAATCCCGCCTCAGACTCGCAGGACGCGATAAATCGTTTGACCGCAAACGATTTATCGCTGTTTTTCGGCGATAGGCTAACTCATCGGAGCAAACCGCCGCTGACGCCGGCAGTTCCGTTATCGCGGTTTGCGTCGCAAGTCGGAGGTGGCTGGTTTTACGTTAGCGCAAGGCATCCTCCAGTGATGATTTTCATGGCGTGGACGCTTTGCCTACCAAGGTGACTACGCTGAAGGAGGGAACAGAAAAATCACCACTGAGTTCAACTTCATCCCCGGCTTCGAGGTTTTTTAACGCGGAGGTGGTGTAAGGTATAAAATATTTTTTCATACCTTCGAACAGCGATCCGGCTGCGGAGGCAATGCGGACGCTGTGAGATTTGGCGGCCAGATTGACAAAAACAAAAACCAACCGACCGGATTGTGGGTCACAATATGCCGAAGCCAGCAGGCTGTTGATGTTCTGTGGACCACGCAGTTCGACACGCTGCATTCCCGGGCGGATAAAGCGGCTATAATTGCCAAGCACCCACAGCAGTTTGGATTCGTGAATGGTTTCAGCGTCACCCTGGTGCTTGTAATCCGTGTAAATCAATCCGCTTTTGTAATCCTCGTTGGCCACCGCGTTCCACCATTGCCAGGAGGAGGCGTTAACGAGCGTAAGGTCGTAATGTATAATCCGGGCCATGCGCAGAGCTGTATCCATGCCGAGGTCGCGGCCGGGTTCCATAATGCAATATTCGCTTTGCCAGATTTTCCAACCGGGATAATTGGCAAAAGCACGCCCTAAATGTTGCCGATGCGGGATTAACTTTGCGACCACATCATCCGACCAGTAACTATGATAGGTAATGATACCGCCGAAGCAGGCAGAGAGCGCGGGGTTGTCACAAATAAAATGCAAGTAATCTCCGTAGTCGGCCTTCCACTTATCGTGCGCTGGCAGATCGAGAGAGTACATGTCCGGAAGGCAACCCGATTCCGGACCGAGGATCAGGGTTGACAACCCCGCCTGCTTCAGCCGGGTTTTGAGCGCCATAAACACCTGCTTTAAATCTTCATTCGAGGCGCGACAGCCCTCTTGAGAATGTTGCCAGTCCCATTGCGGTTCGTTGATGGGGAAAATGTAATTAAATTCAATCCGCTCCGCAGGGTCGGGATTGTCGCGAAAGTGTTGCAAAATATCGGTCAGATATTTAGCAAAATCCTGCTCTGCCCCCGGTTTCAGATTGGTGGTCGATATGGTATCCTTACCGAGATTGCTCAAGCCATTGCGCGTCAGCCGCAGCGGCGGACTGTAAACCGTGGCGGCAAACTGCCGGACACCAGCGGCTTTGGCGGCGCGTAAAAACCAGCGGGCACCCGGTTGCCGCGTCCAGTCGTATTGCCCCGCACAGGTTTCAAAGGACTCGACGGTGCGCCAGTCGTCACGAATATTCACGTGATTGAGACCGGCCCCCAGATTAAATCTCCAGCAAGAAAGCCCAATGCCCGAGTTAGTGGAAAACAACAGGTTGGCAAGCCTGGTTTTGCCCGCCTCCGACCACAATCCGACCTTCTGAATAGACCACGCATCGTTAGCTCCAAAATTGTCCATCACCTGGTGCCGCGTGGATAAATCCAAGGCATATTGCTGCAATCCGCTGTCCGCTGATGCGGTGGAAATGACCACCGCAACAAGCAGGACCGTCAAACATTTTAGAATATAATTCAAAAATAGAATCAATGCGTTTTGATTTGCACCTTCGAAGGCAGAAGCCCATCAGCGGTGGCCGTAAGCTGGATAGATCCGGTGATTCCCGGCTTGCCGCGGACAATCACCAGGGCAAGCCCGTTAAAAGCATTGCGCTCCGGTGCCTGAAAAGATTCAAAGCTTGTCGGGTCGCCATTATCCGTGGCCACAATTTCACCCGGCCCCTCAATGGCGAAGTGAAGGTGATTTTTTGATCGTGGAACTTGTCGGCCCCGCTCATCCGCGATGGTAACCGTGACAAACGCCAGATCCTTTCCGTCCGCAGCAATCCGGCTGCGATCAGCCGAGCTTAATATTTTGGCCGGCGAGCCGGTGGTTTGCACGCAGTCAGTCGCCCATTTCCGGCCATTTTTGTAAGCGACCACTTTGAGTTCCCCCGGCTGGTAGGTAACATCATCCCAGCGAAGGCGGTATTCGTTTTCTCCTTTCAATTTTTTCCCGAGAGATTTACCGTTTAGAAATAATTCGGCAGCATCTCCTGAAGTGTACACAAACACCGGGGTTACCAGGCCGACACGCTCCGGCCAATTCCAGTGAGGCAAGATGTGCGCCATCGGCAATTCGGGCCGCCAATGTGCCTGATATAGATAGAAACGGTCTTTTTTGAACCCCGCCAAGTCCACCACGCCGAAATAGGAACTACGGGAAGGCACACGAATTTTGCCGAGTTCGTCCAACTCCTTCTTAGCCTTCGCCTTGTCCTCGGGATTGGAGTAATTCAACAAATTGCTCACGTCAGCGTTGTAAGGAGTTGGTTCCCCCAGATAATCAAAACCGGTCCAGACAAATTCGCCCGCCACGAAAGGATTGCGCTGCTCGCCACGAAACTCCGCATCCGGCAGCGTTGCCCAGCTAGGAACAAAGAAGTCATAAGAACTAACCTGGAAATCCGCCAGCGCAATCTTGTTGTTTTTGCCCGCGAAGGAATTCGGAACCGGAAAGAAATATTCACCCCGCGAACTGACCGTAGAGGAGGTTTCACTCCCGAAAAGCGGTATGGCGGCGTTGGTCGCACGAAACTGCCAATAATTGTCCGGGTGATAATTCCAGCCAAACACATCAAAATGTTTGGCAAAATCCTTAAAACCCGCCTTGTAGGAACTAACCGCCGTCGTACAGGCACGCGTCGGGTCTTCAGAGTGAATGATGGAGCGATGTTGCTCGGCAAGCAGCGGACCGGCATCGCGGTCCTGATCGGGCACTTCGTTACCACTGCTCCACAGAATGACGCACGGATGATTCCGATCGCGGCGAACCAGAGCGCGCAAGTCCTGTTCATGCCACTCGGAATACAAAACATGGTAGTCATTTTTATTTTTACCCGCCGCCCAGCAATCGAAGGCCTCGTCCATAACCACAAAACCCATACGGTCGCACAAATCCAAGAGCTCGGGTGCCGGCGGATTATGGCTGGTGCGAATCGCATTGACGCCAAACTCGCGCAAAATTTCCAGCTGGCGCTCGAGCGCGCGAAGATTCAAGGCAGCCCCCAGTGCGCCAAGATCGTGATGGTCGCAGACGCCATTGAGTTTGACATGCTGGCCGTTGAGAAAAAAGCCTTTGTCCACAGTGAATTCAATCGAGCGGATGCCAAACGGGGTTTCGTAAACGTCAACCGTTTGCCCGCCTTGCTCCACCGTAGTGACCAAGACATAACGCTGCGGTTTTTCCAGACCCCAAATTTTCGGTGATTTAACGATGGTCTGGCTTTCACAGGCAGAGCTTTTCTGTGCCTGAATTTTAACGTCACAAACCGTTGTCCGGGCTACACATTTGCCCTTGCGGCCATCCGACTTGAGTTCAAAAATCTCGTTTTTTACCGCTACTACAGCATCGCTGGCGTTGGCATTGTCCACATTGACTTGAATTTTTACCGTTGCTGAATTTTTACTGACCTCTGGGGTCGTGACCGCCGTGCCCCAATGAGCCACACGCAGCGCTGCGGTTTTAACCAGCCAAACATTGCGGTAAATACCGCCTCCTGGATACCAGCGCGACGATTGCTGCGGATTATCCAACCGAATGGCGATGACGTTGTCGCCGCCAATTTTTATGAACGGAGTCAATTCCACACGCCACGACGCGTAGCCGTAAGGCCAGCCACCGGCTAAATGACCGTTAACCCATACGCTGGCATAGGACATCGCGCCATCCACATCGAGGAAAATTTTGCGGCCGACATCAGCCGCGGATAAATCGAGATGCTTGCGATACCAGGCTACGCCCCACCATGGCAGCTTGGCGGTTTCACCGGGATATTCCTGCTTGAACGGCCCTTCAATCCCCCAGTCGTGCGGCAGGTTCAGCATTCGCCACTGGCTGTCGTTAAAATCCGGTTGGGCGAAGGATAAGTCGCCCAACGGATTTTCAGGCGGGAGCGACTTCGCGAGCAAATTGGCGTTAGTCGTGAGTTCCGCCCCGGTTGCTAGCAGCCAATTTTTAATATTGGGATAATTCAGAGCATCGCCCGTGCCGAGGGCATCTCCCCGCGAAAAACGCCACCCGTCGTTGAGGGAAATCCGTTCGCGCGGTGAATAACCGGCAGCTAGAGCATCTACACTGGCGGTGTTAACAATGGCAGCTAAAGCCAGCCAAGGCCCACCGAAATCAGCAAATCTGATATTCAGTTTGCAGAATTGAATTATCGAAATAATTTTTGACATATGCATAATAGAGATTGTTCGTTTAGCAAATTTGGGGGAGATTTTAATTAAGGTCCAATCAAAACACGATAGAATTGACGAGGCGCGTTGATTGCATTGCTGTCAGACCACTGAAACGATAATGCTGCAGGGTTGGTGGTGAACAAGTTTGTCCAAACCAGCAGATTCGTCGAAGCCATAACCGTATAGTCTGGACCGATGCTTCCATTAACATTGAAGCGAAAGGTTCTGTTGATCATGCCCGCAGACGACAAGGTGGGAGGCGTCACGGAACGAACAGTGACATTGAAATATTGCGTGGCGCTCAAGCTGGGTGTGCCGTTGTCCGCAACGACAATCGTAAAAGGATTGATCGTGTGCCCCTGCGAAATCAACGGCCGCCAGTTCAGGATGCCGTTGGAGGCATTCATCACCGCATTGCTGGGTGCAACCGGCATAGAATAGGTAAGCATTTGGCCCGGTTGGTTAGCATCGGTGGCCAGGTTCGTGATCAACAAGGTTTGTCCGGGGTTGATAAACCGGTCCGAGGCCGGATAGGTGAACTTGGGCGGCGAGTTCGAGTAAACGCCGGTGTTAATCAAAACCGTGGTGAGGGAATAAGGAGCCAGCGTGAGAGTGCGATCGCCCGACAGGCTCGCTCCCGCCAGATTTTCCGTGAGCGTGAGGCGCTGTTGCGCCGCGCCGTCGTTCGCAGTTTTGTAAACCTGCCAGGCGCGTTGTTGCGGATCATCGGCCCAGTAGTTGGCGGCTGGGATCACGGAATAACTGTAATTGCTGCGCGTATTGATGATCACCAGAATCAACTTGTCACTGACCTGAGGAATGCTGTTGGTGTGACGGTAAAGGGAGACAAGAACATCCGGATCGCTGCTGGTCACCTGCGCCCGGCAGTCGCCGGGGTTTATGAACTTGCTGTAGTGCCCCAAGGAGCAGAAGGAGTCGCTTGTCGTCGTCAGGGAGAGACCCCACATGATGTAGCTATTGGCCTGTTCGAGCGTGAGGACATTGTGTATGGGAAGACACTGCATCATCCAGCCGGGAATATTTGTTCCGTAGCTGTCGTCGCCAAAAAACTCGGTCATGTAAATCGTGTTCGTCGGATACGCCGCGCGCAGGCCGGACAAACTGCCGGTAACGTGACCGACATCGTTGACCGAGCCTTGATAGGGATGATGCGCGATGGCCGTGAGGCTGCCGGCGGGAAGATTGTTCAGATAGCTCGAAATTGTGCTTGGATTGCCGGTCGTGGTGTCGGGGCCGATGAATTTCACAAAGCCAAAGCCGTTGGTCTGGAAAGTATTTTTGACCGCCGCGAGCGCCTGCGGATAGCCGGCCTTGGTGCTCGACTCGGTGCCGGACAGATAACATCCAGCCTGCCAAGCGGCGTAAAACGTCCCGCTGGGGGTGAAGTCGCACTCGTTTTGAATCGAGATAAAATCAGGAATGGCCTGCGTGACCGTGAGCGTCGAGTTATCGCGCAAATACTGGAGCGAACGCAGCCACCAGGCGGCGTAATCCGCATACCGGTAGCCCGAGTTCGTTTTCGCAAGCGTTCCGCCCTGAGCGCTGCCGGCGCTCTTGTAGCGCCCCGGCGGCGACCAGGATGCCATGGTGATCAAGCCATTGGGTTGAATCGCCCGATACAGTTTAATGAACTGGACGTTGTCCGAATCCCACCCCGACCAGAAAATACTCGGCTCATCCAACGCGCACTCGAAGGAGTTCGCCAGCCTGACAAACGAGAGGTTCAGATTCGTCGGGGCGAAGGCGAGGTTGAATTGCGAGCCGTTCCAGGCGATGTTCTGCGGACCCAGGCAGAAATTCGCCCCGATGCCGTGGATTTGCTGGTAGGTGGTGACGGGATTCAGCGTGATGGTGCTGATGGTAGATCCTTCCGGCGCACTTAGATCGCGGACTTGGATGGCATTCAGCTGCGCGGAATTCCCCCCGACCGGCAGCACGCCGGCCAAGGTGAAGGTCTGATTGGTGGCATTGGCCGTGAAGGTGCCGATGGTATATTGGCCAACGCCACCGTTGGTGCCGGTGCTGTTGTAGTCGAGCGTGACCGTGTTGCCTCCGCTGCTGGTCACGGTCTCGGTGCGGTTGGACGCCAGCGAACGATTGTCGTTGACCCAGATTTGAACCAGATACGGGTGGCCGGCCATGAGATTTTTCAAAGTCACCGTCTGGGTTCCGTTGTTCGCGGTGTAAGCACCGCCTTTGAGCGCAGTCTGATAGGTGGAACTCAAGCCGCTCCAAGGACTGCCTGTGCCGCTGCCAAATGCCGTCGCACTAAAGGAAGTATTTCCGCTCATGCCCACATTGGAGCCAAAAGCACTTTGGCTATTGCCGGCGGCGAAAGACACCCCATTGACCGACGTGGCAGTGTTCGCGTCATTGAAGGCGTATAACAGGCCGCCATTGGTAATCACGTCGCTTTCGTCAGCAATCGTGGCCGGCGCCCCCCAGAGAATGTTGGAACTGGCAATGCCCGCCTGAACTGAAATCGAGCCGTTCGTCAGCAATTGGGTAGTGTTCCAAACCAGGCCGACATTCAGCGGCGGCAGGATCGTATAGGTGAAAGCTCCATTATAGTTGGAGGCATTGAAGAGAGTGAACGCATCCCCCGCCTGCAAAGTTGGCCCCTCGTTGATCACTGACATTCCCCCGCCATAAGTCAGCGTCGTCACGCCCGTCACACGGCTGGCTTTTTGGGCATTGGTTCGATTCAGAGTCATCACAGTGGTGCCGGCGAGCGTCAACGCATTGCTGAAAGACAAAGTCGAAATATCTGCGCCGCCGAGTCCGGGCTGAAGGGATCCTCCATACAAAACCGTGACGGCTCCAGCAATGGCGCCATTCCCGGCAAGCGTCTGGCCGGTGGAAACCAGCCAACCACCAGAAACCGCAGAGACATCCAGAGTTGCTCCCGCCAAAATATTGATGGATGAGCTGTTGGCAATGGATCCATTGGCACTCAAGGTTACCGTGCCATTGCTGATCGTGGTGACCCCTGTGTAGGTATTGGTGCCGGCAAGCGTCAGCGCGCCCATGCCGAGTTTGGTCAAGCCGCCGCCGGTGGACGTGGCATCCTCAACCAACGGCGGTGTAATGGTGATGGCATAACCGCCGACATCAATCACCGCGTCGCCCGCAAGCACTTTCAAGCTGGAGGCATTCGTCAGGAAAGTCGGATTACTCGCGCCGGCCCTGAGCGTGCCACCGTTGAAGTTCACATTGAATGTCACGCTGCCCTTCGCAAAGTTGGTTACGGTGAGCGTGCCGCCATTAAGAGTCAATGTGCCGCTCGCGCTGCCGCCGCCCGTGCCGAACTGCGTGAAGCCGGAGCAGTTCACCGCGCCGCCGTTGAGCATGAGCCCGGAACCAACGCTGTTGCCGCTGCCAACGTTGATGCTCGTGACATTGAGCATGGAGCCGTAATCCACGACCAGCGTGCCGCGGTTGGCTTGAAAGGCGCCGAGCGTAACCGTGCCGCTATTGGTAAGCTCGAGGTTGTTGACGCCGTCCTTGATGAAATTATAGCCGCCGCCAGAGATCGCCCCAGTAAGCAGGATGAAGCCTGCGCCGACTCGCGTCTGCCGACCGAGAGTGATGGGGCCGGTGTAAACCGAAGTTGAGGAGGCGGAATTGTAGAACGCACCCACATCGAAGCCGTTCGCCGTGCTGTTCAATGTTAGCGAAGGATTGGCAGTTGGCGAAATGCCACCGAGATCGAGAATGCCAGAACCGCTTACAACGAGGCTGGAGGCGTTGTTCACGCCATCGCCCAGAACACTTGTCGAACCCAATTTCAAAATTCCGGCGCTAACGGTGAGCGCGCCGGTGTTGATGCTCGCGCCGGAGACGACAAGCGTGCCGGAGCCGGCTTTGGTGATGCCGGCTGAACCGGCCAGCGCCGCGCTGATGGTTCCGACCTTGCCGCTGCCGAGTGCATTGACCGTGATGGTCGGCGTGCCGCCGGCCAGTGTCAGAACGTTGGCGCTGGAGCCGTTGTTATCGAGTAGCCAACCGGCGGCGGAGGTGGTGTTGGTGTCGCCGAAAATCAGGTTGCCGATGGTCCGCGCAGAGTCGAGATGCACCACGGTCGGGTCGGTGGCGATGTTGACGGAATTGAAATCCGCCGTGAAGCCGAAGCTGTCGGCGACGATGCTGTTGCTCCAGTTGGCCGCCGCGCCCCAGTTGCCGCCGCTGGTCGTGTTTGTCCAGATGCCGCTGGCGGCATGCAAAATCGGCGCGACCAGCATCGCAGCAACTCCGAGGCAGCGAACAATTCGTCGTACGATATTATTAGTTGGATACTTTTGAAAATCCATTCGTTAAATGAACTATCGCGCATCAAACAGTCGCTGGCAAAGGCTCACCAGTAACCGGGAATGGACTTGCGCGTGGTGGTGTGCCCGTCCAGAAAAAGATAATTTCGCACATTGCCGTGAAGGACCTTGGGCGGAAGCTGATTATACCAGCCCGGTTGGTTCGGTGAATTTGCATAAGCCCGTTGATCCGTGTCCGCCAAGGCAAAGACATCGGTCAACGGACGGACAGCAGAAATCTCGTTCAGTTTTCTCGGTCGAAGCCGCGTTCCGTAGCTGGGTTGATAACCAAAAATCGGCCACGTCATTGGCGGCACACCCAGTCCCCAGACATCCGAGCCGCCCTTGCCATCGGAAGTTCCCGCACCAGGCACCGTGTATAAAATCTGCGTGGCGACAACATTCAAACTTGCATTGGGAGTCCAGTTGGCAAATCCGGGGCAGATAAAAACCTTTGAGTAACGCAAGGTGTTGTCCGGTGACTGGCCGAGATAGCCCGCAAGATAATAAATCAGCATCGAGTTGTAACTCCCACCAGACGAGCCGGGGGCGCAATATTGAAACTGCGCTTGCTGACCCGTCCACAAACCGTATTCACCACCGCTGTCGGTGCCTCCACAGAGTTTGTCGCCGTTGTCGTTGAGATACATGTTCAACCCGACGCTGGCCTGGTGAAAGTTGGAAAGGTAGCCAATTTTGTATGCCTTTTGCTTGGCGGACGACAGCGCCGGCAGGAGCATGGCCGCGAGAATGGCGATGATGGCGATGACGACCAATAGTTCAATCAAAGTGAAACCGGTTCTGTTTGATCGTTGAATAATTTTCACAGTTCAATAATTGAAAGGAGAGCCGGTCAACCCATAACCGGCTCCCCCCAAACGTCATCCAATCCCATTGGTGACAAATTCAAATCAAGGCTTCTGCAAACGGTAAAACACATTCGTCTGCGCCGGATTCATGTTGATGACCAGGCTGGTGCCGTTCTGTGAGCCGGGAATGTTGAACCAGAAGTTCGCATCCGCCAGATTCACCGAATTGGACTGCGCATACCAACCCAGGTGCGTGCCCGGCCAGGTCAGCGTTAGCGTGCTGCCGCTGACACTGGCAGTGATGTTAGTCGGATAATTTGCAATGGTGGAAACCACCAGCAGGCTGCCTGAACCGGTAATGAATGGCGCGGCGGTGGTGCTGTCATACAAGCCGGGAGCCTGATTTATGCCGCCCAGAACAAGGCTGCCAACTTGGTTCGTAACGGCTGAGTCCAGTTGCAGGAACGCGCCGCTTGCCACAGACACGGTCGAATTTGTCGCGAGGGTGGGCAGAGCGATCTGCAACGTGCCGCCGTTGACGGTGGTGTTGCCGGTGTAGTTGTTGGTGCCGGATAGAACCTGGGTGCCGCTGCCATTTAAGGTCAATGACAGGTTGCCTCCTACCGCTCCCGCAAACGTGGTGGTGCTGGTCAGATTCAACGTCAAGGTGCTCTGCGTCATCGCGCTGTTCGTCAGCGTGGCATTTGGACCCGTTCCGGACAATCCGGTAAACTCCTGGTTGAAACCATTCAAATCGAACGCGGTTGGAGACGCGGTGCCAACCGTAAGTGCGGCGGCAGGGCAAGCGCCGTTGTTGGCACCAATGGAAGTCCTGCCTTCAGCAACCGACAAGATTGCGTAGTCGCCACCACCGGAGAATCGCACCCGCCCGTTGCGAGCGCTGACCGAGCCGCCGATGTTCGTCACCGCGCCATTGATGTTCAGCCAGTTGGTGCCGCCAATCGGGCCAGTAAACAGGCCACCGCGCTGAATCGTCCTGGGCGAAAGCGTGACCGGTCCGGAAACCGTCGCCCCGTTCGTATCCGTCCCACCTCCGGAACCGCTCGTGCCGCCGTAGCCGTAAGCGCCCGCATCCGTTTCAATCAATCCCTGGAAGAATGAAGCCCCAGCGACCACCGTGATGGAGTTCGAAATGTTCACGCCGTTTTTCAGAAACAACTGTGAGTAAGCCCCGCCTCCGATCGCCAAGTTGTCAATCACCACCGGCCCGGTACCGAGCGCGTTGTTGTTTCCGACATAGACCGCACCGAGGTTGATGATCAGTCCGCCGCTGAAACTGTTCGAGCCGGTCAAGGTGACCGCGTTCACATTGGTCTTCACCAACGCGCCGCCGCCTGTAAATGTTCCCGCCGGTGTATGGACCGTTGCAATGTCATAAATCAGCGATGCACCCGTGCCGATGTTGGCAGCGACCGACGCCGGAGCGCCCAACGCGCTGACCGATGCCACACGCACAGCCCCCGTGTTGATGAGTGTTCCGCCCGCGAACGAATTTCCGCCACTGATATTCAGCGTGCCCGCTCCGCTCTTCACGAGTTGACCTGAACCACTGATGCCATTGACCAGATCAAGATCCCACGGGTTGGCAACCGCCAGTGTCGCGTTGTTGGTGATGTCGCCGGAAATCTGGCCGTTGTTCACGACACCGTCGCCGAGTTGCAACTTGCCCGCGCTGACCAACGTGCCGCCGGAATAATTGTTCGTCTCGGTGAAGGTTAATGAGCCGGAACCGTTTTTAATCAACGCGGTCGGGCCTGTGATGAATCCACCGCTGCCGCTGGCGAACACATAGTCGTTGGTGCTATTGACCACAATGCTGGCGGGCGAAACGGTTTGCGCCAGGTTCACCGAAGCGTTGGTGGCAGGCACATTCGAGAACAACACGCTGTCCGACTGATAGAAAGTGTCACTGCTCATACCCTTCAGCCAGTTAGCCGTGGTCTGCACATCCCAAGCGTTGACGTTTTGCCCGCCTTGCCACGCGAGAGTTGCGGCGGTTCCCGGCAGAGTGGAAACTACGAGTAGCAATTGGTTCGGCGACGCGCTCGTATCGTAAACCAGCGACATGGATTGCCGACCGGGTTGATGGCTCAACACAAAATTTCCCGCGCTGCCCGCGAGTGAATTAGTCGCCTGCAGCAACACATAAGTGCCGATCGGAAACCCATTCGTGAGCGGCCAGTTGGCCAGATTGATAGTGGTGACACCGCTGGGATTCACTGTGCCTGCCACGAGGATTAGGTCGTTGCTGCCGCCGTTGCTGAAATCAAAACTCAACGTGTCGTTACCGACAAGGGTGAGGTCGTTGGCAAAATTCAGCGTGCCGATGCTGCCGCTGCCGCCGGGCGAAATCTGCGCGTTGGCCACGTCCGTGGCATTGCCTATCACCGTGCCGTAGCCGGACAAAACTTGATTCGCGGCGATGGCGAATGTGGAACTCAAGCCCGTTACATCCAGAGTGGTGCCTGCCGCCAATGAGATGTTGCCGGAGTTGGCGATTGAACCGGTTCCGCTCAAGGCAAGCGTGCCGTTGGTCACGACCGAGGCACCAGTGAAGGTATTTGCACCCGTCAGCGTCAACGTGCCGACACCGCGCTTGATAAGACCGCCGCCCGGCGATGCACCATCCGCCACGAGCGAAGTGCCGATGGTGATGGCGTTGCCGCCGTCATCAATGATGGCGTTGCCGGCCTGAACTTTCGCCGAAGTCGCGGTCGGCAAAAATGCCGTCTGGCTCGCGGCAGCGATGAGCGTAGCTCCGTTGAAGTTGATGTTAAAAGTGACCCCGCCCTTCGCGAGATTAGTCACGGTGAGCGAGCCGCTGTTGAGCGTGAGCGAGCCGCTGGCCGTGCCACCGCCCGTGCCAAACCGTGTATTGCCCAAGTTCGTCACGGAACCGCCGGCCAGCGTCAATCCCGCACCAACACTGGTGCCAGAGCCGATGTTCATATTGGTCACAGTGACGAATGTGCCGGCTTCCACCTGCAACGTGCCACGGTTTCCGGTCAAGGTTCCCAGCGCCACCGCGCCGTTGTTTCTGAATTGTAAAGTGCCGGTGCTGTCCTTGATCACATTGTTCGTGTTGCCGTTGATGGTGTTGGTGAAAAGCATAACTCCCACACCGCCAAAGCGAGTTTGCCGCAGCAGGGTCACCGTCCCGCCAATAATGTTGGTTGTCGAGGCCGTGTTGTTTTCGATGGCACCGACGTCAAATCCGTTGGCGGTGCTGTCCATGGTCAGCGGCACATTCACCAAGGGAGTGATCGCCGCAAAGTCGAGAATGCCAGAACCAGCGATGATCAATCCCGCCGTGTTGTTGACGCCATCGCCAAGTGCGCGAGCGTTGCCGAGCTTGAGCGTGCCAGCCAGGTTCGTCGTGTAGCCGGTGTAAGTATTCGTTCCAGAGAGCGTCAAGGTTGACGCACCGACCTTGACTAAATTCTGTGCGCCGCCAATCTGACCGATGGGGCCGGTGGTGTTACCGCCGCCCGAAACAGAACCGACATTGCCATCACCCGTTCCGGTGACCGGGCCAGCTAAAGTGATCGGGCCAGCCCAGGTAGCGCCGGAATCCAGACGAAGCTGTCCATTTGCCTCGCCGGTGTCACCGCCGTAGAGCGTGACTGCCCCTCGATTGGTGACGATGCCGCTGACGTAAAGCGCGGCATTGGGAAGAATGTTAACCGTAGTTCCACTTCCCAACGGACTGAAGATCGCCGCCTTACCGGCTGCGGCTGCGGCCACCTCGCCAGTCAATCCGTTGGTGCCAATATTGATTGTCCCATTAAAGCCGGAGAAGTTGGCGTTGGTGATGGTGGTAATGATGGTGGAGCCGGAGCCAGTGCCCAGCGCAACATTGATTATCCCGCTGCCGTTGAGCGTGTTATTCGTAAGACCGTTGTAAGTCACCGGGCCAGCGTTGAGGTTGAGCGTGCCGCCGATTGTATTGGTCGCCGTCACGCCGAACGCACCGAGTGCGCCAGCATTCGTCGCCGTCAGCGTGCCTGCGCTCAAGTTGAAGCCCGCAATGAAAGAATTGGCGTTGGTGAGAATCAAACTTCCGGTTCCGGCCTTAACCCAACGCGTGGAACCGGCCATGACCGGCCCCACAATGACGTTTGCTCCGGCGCCGAGCGCGTTGATCGCGATGGTCGGAGCGCCGCCCGCGAGCGTGAGGATGTTCGCGGCGGTGTTGTTGTTGTCGAGAATCCAGCCCGCAGCCGAGGAAGTCGTCGTGTCACCAAAAGTCAGGTTGCCAATGGTGCGCGCGGAATCCAGATGCACCACAGTCGGATCGGTGGTGATGTTGATGGAATTAAAATCGGCGGTGAAACCGGACGCGTCGGCAATCGCGCCGCCGCTCCAGTTTGCCGGCGCGCTCCAAAGGCCGCCGGTGAGAAGGTTTGTCCAGGTGCCGTTGGCAGCCGAAGCGGCAAATGGGGCCAGCACTGACATTGCCGCAATGACCGCGTTCAACAAATGAATTCGTATGCAGCGGTCTGATGAGGATATTTTCATGATTTATGTAGTTAACTGATTTGCAGGATTTTATCGGGCATTTGTTTCATTAGATCACCCGTTAAAATGGCATTGCCGTTTCAATCGGTGATTTACGATCACGTTATCACTTTATTGCCCACTGGCCATACATAGAAACGTATGTATGCCGCCTCCCGAATAATGACAAATCGCGCTTTGCGACCAGTCGTCGAAGCGTTAAATTTAACGAAATGGCTCTGACAATGACCGGCAACACTTCCCCGATTTTGATGGGATACCAAAGCCGCATAGTTCCATGGGCCATCTGCCTGGGTCTGCTGCTTGCCAGTTTGGGCGGATTTGGAGCCTCACCAGAAATAATTAAGGATTCAGGGGCGGGTTCTCAACCACCGGCAATCGTCCATAATCTGGCCCAAGTGCGACAACTTTCGACGGTGTTAGGCGAGACCAACCTGATGGTTGACCTTACCGGAGTAGTTGGAGGTATATTTCCCGAACTGTCACTGGTGGTCTTGCACGATGACACCGGCAACGCCGGAATCAAAATGGATTTGCAACGTTTTCCGTTTCTAAAAAAACAGCAACTCATTCGCATTGAGGGACAGGGGCATTTTGGAAACGGGGAAGCTTCCTTGCTGCCATTGGAAATAATTGACAATGACGGAGCGCATAATGCCCAAGAAGTTACCGGACATTTGTATTTAACGAAAGGGTTGCATCCGCTCTGCCTGAGCTATTTTCAAGCTGTACGACAACAAGCACTGCTAGTGGAATATGAGGGACCAGACACCATCCTGATGCCGCTGCCCGAGGCGAAGCTTTTTCATGTGGCCAATCCCACTGAGGCTGAACCACACTATGAGCAAGGGCTGGATTGTGATTATTATGAGGGATTTTGGGATGGCGTGCCGGATTTCAGGCAACTGGAACCAGTCAAATCAGGGATCACACGGAATATCAGCCTGGAAACACGGCAGCGGGACGAATACTACGCCCTTTCCTTCACGGGACTGCTGGAAATTCAAAAATCAGGAACCTACGTCTTTCATGTGACCTCCGATGACGGCAGCCGCCTGTTCGTGCAGGAAACTCCGACTTCGGTGAAAATTTTATCCGAAAACCAGGGAATTCAAAGTGACCCGCCCAAACAACTCCATCCCGGCCAAGCATTCCCTTTGAGTGATGATTATTCTTGGGGGGTCTGCGAAGGTAAGCTCGGTTTTGTAGGGAGCACTGGCAAAGGGTGGAATTTGGAAATCAATTCCGATGGCAACCAAATAAAGGTACTCCTCAATAATGCAGCAAGCCTGCCGCCCGGGATGGTTAATAATTGCCTGATCCGCGCCACGGGTTTTTGCAAGGCAGTCCTTGCGGAACATGACCAACGGATTCCGGGCGTAATCATGGTAAGCAGCACCAACGACCTCTCCCTGCTAAAGGCTAAGCCAGACGCAAAAGATTTCCAAGCCGGCACCACCATCATGCTGCCACTTCTGACTTCTGCCGAACAAATCCGGCAATTGAAACCGGAAGAGGCGGCTCGGGCTTATCCGGTAGTTCTGCGCGGGATCATTACCGCCCGCGAAACGCTGCCGGAAGGCATTATTCAAGACCTTACCTCCGCCGTTTATGTGCAATTTGATTTTCCGAAAGGCCGGCAAATATCCGCTGGAAATTATTGTGAACTGACCGGGGTGACCGCCCCCGGAGGCTACGCCACCATGGTAATCGCCAGTCAGGTTGCCATTCTGGGACCAGGACAATTCCCCACGCCTTTGCATCCCGACTTTGCACAAATGCTCGGTGGCAGCATGGATTGTCAATGGGTTGAGTTGCAGGGCATGCTTAGCCATTTTGATGGCAGTTTGCGAGAAGCTCAGCTGGTCGTCAAAGGGGGAACAGTCAGAACTTTCTTTCTGATCAACTCTGACCTGAATTTTATGGCGACCTTGCCCGGCGCTTTTGTGCGCATTCGAGGTTGTGTGGTGCCTGCACGAAGCGCATCCGGCAACCCCGCCCGCGAGGCTTGTCTGTGGGTCCCCTCCGTCTCCTGTATCGCCATGGATCAACCTCCTCCCGCCGCTCCCTTTAATGTGCCTTTACAACAAATCTCCGAATTTTCGAAGTTTGATCCGAACCCAAACTATTACCAAACCACCAAAGTGCGCGGTCAGATCCTCCACTTGGCGGATAAATTGGTTTATTTCACTGATGGTAAGGACGTAATGCGTATATTGCCTAAAAACCTTCCCAAACTTGCCGTGGGAGACTTAGTTGAGGCCGTTGGCCTGCCGGAAGTGGGGTTTCCCACGCCCACGCTGATCGAAGCCTCGTTGAGAAAAGTCGGACAGACCAACCTGCTCTCCCCTCCGTTGGTCGATTTTGAACAGGTTCTGCAAGCCAAATACGACGCGCATCGGGTGCGAATTGAAGGTAGGCTGATCGAAATCCGGACCACGGTCAATCAAATGGAATTGTTTCTTCAATCCGGCTTGCGGAACCTCCGGGCAGTGGCCTCCGCACATTTCCAGGAAAGCGATATCCCTTTGTTGAACCCAGCCGCTGCGCGGCGGACCTGGCGGCGGGGTGGCGTTCCTTTTGCGTGCACCGGTTCGGGTGGTGATTCAGTTTTTTAAATTGGCGGCGGGTGTGTTTCCGCACTCACGGGCACACTCGCCGCCTATGATTGAT
>CAISVF010000252.1 GCA_903888765.1 uncultured Verrucomicrobia subdivision 3 bacterium
GGGCACCTTGATAGACGTCCGGCGCCCAGATTTGAAACGGAAAGGCGGCGATCTTGAAGCCAAGACCGACCAGCACCAGTAACACCCCGAGCAAAAATATCCGGCTGTCGGCAAATTGAGGGGCGACGGCGGCAAGCTCGGTAAAATTGAGTTTACCGGTAGTGCCCCAAATTAAAGCAATGCCGAAAACCATGAAGGAGGAGGATAAGGCGCCGAGGATCAGATATTTCACGCCCGCTTCCAGCGAAATGATTTTGCTGCGCTGAAAACTGACCAAAATGTAAAACGTGATCGTAATGAGCTCGATGGACACGAACAGCATGGTGAAATCATTAGCGGAAGCCGCGAACAACATCCCCGCCAGAGCAAAAACAATCAGCGAATAATATTCCGCCACACTGCCAGCGGCCAGGCAATCCGAAAATTCAGCGGCCATGAATAACACCAGAATGGCGGCAATGAGGAACAGTTGCTTGAAGAACAGGGATAATCCGTCATTGATGAACATCCCGTGAAACGCCGTCCCAAACTGACCGCAACTGCCATTGCCACTCAAACTGGCGACCAGCAGCACCCCCAAGGCCAGGATGGCCGCATAGCCGATGAAGCGGCGACGCTCGGCGGGCACAAAAAAATCCGCCAGCATCAGCACCAAGCCGAGACCAATCACCGAAACTTCGAGCATTATCAGGGAAGAATTCATTGATTTTGGACAACAACATTTACGGGGACCACGGGCGTCCCGGGCGCTTTGCCCCTAGCCGCCGCAGCCAGATCGGAAGCCAGCAGCGAGGCGCTGGAAACAACCGCCGAAGGCGAGGCACCGGCCTGACGGTTGGCCAGGTCAACAATTTTCTGAGCATCGGGATTGATTTTTTCCGTGAGCAATCGCGGCACAAAACCAAAAACGAGCAGGCTGGCCAGCAGCAAAGCGTAAGGAACCTTGCGCCACAGGTTGGCATCGGCAAGAGAAGTCCATTTTTCGGGCAGCGGCCCATGGAGGATATTGCGAATGGCGCGGGTCATATAAATGCCGCCGATCACCAGCGCCCCCCACAGCGCGAAGACGGTTATGGCCGGGAACACTTTCCATGCACCAAAGAAAACCGCAGCTTCGCCCACAAAATTGGCGAAGCCAGGCAGACCACAGCCGGCCATGGCTGCCATCAACAGCGCCGCACCAATGAAAGGAAGCTGACGGCAGAGGCCGCCGAGCTCACGGATTTGAAGCGTGCCGGTCTGCTGATACAAATAGCCGCTGAGGGCAAAGGTCAGCGCCGCGAGGAAACCGTGGGCGACCATGATCAAAACGGCACCGGTTACCCCAATGAGGTTCAAACTGGCGATGCCGAGGAAAATAAAGCCCATGTGCGCCACACTGGAATTGCCGATGAGCAAATTCAAATCCTTCTGGCGCATGGCGACCCAGCCCACGTACAAGATATTGCCAACACAGAGCCAGGCGATGACATGAGCCCAGTTTTGAGCCGCCTGGGGCAGCAACGGCAGGGCAATGCGGATCAAACCATAAAGACCGAATTTTTTTAGCACTCCGGCATGGAGCATCGCCGTCGGCGACGGCGCGACCCCATAGCCCAAGGGAGCCCAAGAATGAAACGGCCAGAGCGAAACCAAGATACCAAAACCGAACAGCAAGAGGGGGAAAATGACATTCTGCGCACCGGGCGCCAGCGGATTTGCCCGGACATGCTCAATGATTTTCGGAATATCAAAAGTGTGGGCACCGGATTGCAGATAGAGAGCAATGAGCCCAAGGAGAGCAATCAGCGCACCGATGCTCAGATAAAGAGTGATCTGGAAGGTGGCGTAGTTCTTCTTTTCACCACGGCCCCAGATGCCAATCATGATGAAGGTTGGCACCAGAGCGAGCTCATGGAGAAAATAGAAGAAGAACAGATCGAGCGAGGCAAAGGCACCAAGAATGCCACCGGTCATCACGAGCAGCAGGATATAGAACTCCTTTTCGCGCGTTTGAATTTCCCACGAGCAGAGAGCGGCGGCAAATGCAACAATGGCCCCCATCAAGATCAAGCCCACATTCAAGCCATCCACTCCCACATGATAACTGATACCGAGGGATTCCACCCAGGGAATCTGCTGAACGAAGCGGTAGCCCTCCGCATCCGGCACCGCGCAGCCGTCACC
>CAISVF010000253.1 GCA_903888765.1 uncultured Verrucomicrobia subdivision 3 bacterium
CGCTGGTTTTCAATTTCCCGGGTTCTCAACAAGTCGTTTAGCGCTCGCCCGGATGTTCAGTATGCGCTGGCCCAGATTGAGTGGCTGGTGCTTGAGGGCGCGCGCGCCCGAAGCGCCGAAAGTCTTTGCGAAGACACGGCATTCATTGCCCGCAAGCTGGGCTTTGTCAGCCTGCGCATTCGTCTGGAAAATGGTGAAAAGGTTTGGAGCCTGGGCGGGGCTTGTGACAATCCCACCGAATGCGCCAAGAATCTTTCAGGACCATTGAAGTTCTCCCCGGGGCCTAATTCCACGGAATCGTGCTGTTGCAAAATATTCCGGCATGCCCTGCCCGGTCATCCGGATTGTTATCTGGAGCTACAAACCCCCGACCTAAACGAGGTTGCTCTTCACGCAAAATCCAAGCCGGTCGGGAAGGGCAAAATAGAAGAGCCGTCCGAACGGTTGATCCGCAACCACTCCAAATTTGAGATTCTAAGTGACGTGCTGGCGGAAGGCTGGGCAAAATCGCTTTTGGCCTGGCGCGCCCGCAATGTGGACACCATGAATCCATTGACGGAGAAAGGGAACCAGCCAACCGTCAAAACGGCGGCGGCTTGATCGGCGGAGAATCTGGAACTTGCGGTTGGAGCCGCCTTGGCCCGGCTCTGGTTAAAAAGTTCGCGCCGGAGGAGCTTTAACAAACGCAGTCTCCCGCAGATAAATAGGCTCCAACATTTCGCCCGCCACAAAGTCATTTCGCCCGCCGGCTAGCCGGGCCACGGCGGATGACGATGGAAACAGGGGCGCTGGCATTTCCGGCCCAATGCAGCATTCCCCAGCCGACTGGCGGGTGGTTATTTCGTCCGACGGCACGATTTTTAAGGGGGCTAGGATGATACATCCTGTCGCGGAAATCTCCCAGGTCGCCAGATAATATTCTCCTCGCTGGGCATCAATAACTCCATGTACCCGACCGAATATTTTGAGCATCTGCGCTGCTGTTGCCAGGCTGTCCACGCTGCTAATGCCCAGCACTTTCACGCCGGTAGCCAGTTGCCAGCCCTGAGCCAAGGCAATCGCGGCACGAATGCCGGTATAGCTGCCAGGCCCCAAGCCCACGGCAATGACTTCAACGGCCTCACGGGCGATTTGGGCTTGCGCCAGCACCTGTTCAATCAAGGTGAAGGCGTGGGTCACCCGGTAGCCACCCGTTTCCGCAGCCTCGGCCAGCATCAAGCCATCGCGCATCAGCGCCACGCTCCGGCGAGCCGAGGAAAATTCAAGCGCTAAAGTCGTCATAAATGATTATTCGTCCGGTTTCGCTTACGATTTCCAGCTTCACCCGCACCCGCCTTTTGATGGTTTGCCAGGTGGAGGTGGCCGTTTCGAGCCTTTCTGACCATTCGATCACGCTCACGCCGTCTGGCGTCAGATATTCTTCAATTCCCGCCGACCATAGTTGTTCGGCCGTCTCCAGCCGGTACAAGTCCAGATGAAACAGCGGCAGACGTCCGCCGCCATATTCGTTTACGAGTGTGAAGGTCGGTGAATGGACCCGACCGGTTACCCCCAACCCGCGCGCCAAACCACGCACAAACTGTGTCTTGCCCGCGCCCAGATCGCCGCTCAAGGCGAAGACCATCCCGCGCGACGCTTTCCGTCCCAGAAATTCGCCGAGCGCCTCCGTTTCCGCCGGACTATGCGAAATGAACGTAGCCATGAGCATTAAACGGGCGGGCACCGGTCTTGTCGCGCAGCAAGATGCCTTCGCCGGCCACGATTTTACCGATGCAACTCAATTTAAGTCCGGGGAACTCTCGGTGCCAGGCATCCAGTAACTTGACGGCGTTCCGGCTCGCCAAAGTGAATAGCAATTCAAAATCCTCGCCATCCGTTAGGGCCGCGATGAACGGCGGCTTGGCCCCCGCATTTTCCCGCGCCGCCACCCGGGCGGAGCGGGCCACCGGCACGGCAGATTTCAACAGTTCCGCTCCCACTCCGCTGGCTTTTAACAGGTGGCGTAAATCACTGCCCAGACCATCGCTTAAATCCATCAGGGAGTGCAACGGAAAATGTTCCGCCAGCCAGCAGGACTCGACCAGCCGAGGTGTAAAATCCAGATGCTTGCCCGCCAGCGAACCGCCAAGTTCGCCGGTCACAAAAATGGCATCGCCTGCTTTGGCGCCGCTGCGCAAAAGCCTCCGGCCCCGGGGAATGGAGCCCAGCAGTGCAATGGAAATCAGAAGCCCACCGGGATTGGTGGTGGTTTCGCCGCCTACAATCGCCACCCGGAATTTTTCCGCCAGCGCAGTCAGCCCGGCATAAATCCTGACCACAAAATCGGGGTCAAAATCCTTCGGCAGGCCCAAGGTAACGAGGGCGGCGGTCGGGGTGCCGGCCATCGCTGCGATATCGCTCAGGCAGCGCGCCAGCGCCTTGTGACCGATTTTTTCCGGCGGCGTTTCGCCGGTAAAATGGACTCCTGCCACCACGGCATCGGTTTTGAACAAAATTAATTGTTCCGGCACACCGAGATCGAGGATCGCACAGTCATCTCCTGCGCCGGTCAGCACCGTGTCGTTGGTGGGCAGCGCGCGGGTGAGGCGGGCAATCAGTTCCAATTCGTTCATCGGGTTTGGATGAAAAGTATCACCAGATTCGCGGTGTTAAATAGACTGTGAGCGGCGATGGGGGCCAGCAAGCAGTCGGTTTTCTCGTAAAGCCAGGTGAATACCAGCGCCAGCACGAAAAGCGGCACAAAGGTCGGCGCATTAAGGTGAATTGCGGCAAAGAGAAAGCTCACCCCGAGGAGGGCGAGCCGGGGGCGGCCCAATTGCTTGAAAAATGGATAAAGCATTCCGCGAAAAATAAATTCTTCGGCCACTGGTGCCAGCACCACCGCAAAAAAAACGAGGTAGCCGCGCAGCCATACCGAATCGGCGTTAACGATCAACTCGACCGCCCGCTGATCATCGGATGCCCAGCCGAGTTTGTCCAGCACCAGCATGGAGAGTTGTTGCAAGCCCAGCACCACCGGCAGGGTCGCTGCCAGCACGCCTCCGGCGAGTAGCAAAACTTTCAGCAGCTTGGCCTGGTGAAACCCCAATCCCTCGCGCCAGTCCATGCCATGCTGCCGCAAGAAAATGGCAATCAATGCCCACGCCGCTCCCTGAAAACTGAGCGTCGAGAGCAGAATGTTGGCAAAGCTTTCCGGCGACCGGAAGGGCCCCATCCCGGACTTTTGCAGCAGGGTCACTGCGACCACCCCCACGCCCAGACAGGCGAACAATCCCGCGATCAATTGGATCACGGCCTCCATCCGCCAGGGTTTATACGACAGCATAGTCTGAGTTTAGGCAAAATTCCCGCATTTTGAATTCTTTATTTTGCCGGGTTCGCGCCGCCGCTTCCGCAGAAATTTCAAAACCGCCCTTGCGCGGCGGCAGGGGCGGTTTATCTTCGCGCCGATGAATCGTCTGGCCCGGGAAAAATCCCCCTACTTACTACAGCACGCGCACAACCCCGTGAATTGGTTTGCCTGGCATGAGGAGGCTTTCGCGCTGGCGCGTTCGCAAAACAAGCCTGTTTTTCTAAGCATCGGTTATGCCACCTGCCACTGGTGCCACGTCATGGAGCGGGAAAGTTTTGAGGATGAAAAAATCGGGGCCTTTCTCAACGAACATTTTGTCAGCATCAAAGTGGATCGGGAAGAACGGCCGGATGTGGACAAGATTTATATGACATTTGTGCAATCCACCACCGGCAGCGGCGGATGGCCGTTGAATGTGTGGCTGACGCCGGCCTTAAAACCGTTTTTTGGGGGCACCTACTTTCCGCCGGAGGAGCGGCACGGGCGCCCCAGTCTGTTGCTGGTTTTGGAACAAATAGCCCGACTTTGGCAAGAGCGGAACCTGGAAATCGTCGCTTCCGCGGAGGAATTACACGCGCGGCTGGAACTGCTTACGGTACGCGACGCCAGAGAAAATCTGCCGCTCACGCCGCAGATAATCCAGCACGCTGCACGGCTCTTTCAGGAAACTTACGATCCAATGCATGGCGGGTTTGG
The DNA here is from genome assembly GCA_903888765.1 of uncultured Verrucomicrobia subdivision 3 bacterium. Taxonomy (GTDB): domain Bacteria; phylum Verrucomicrobiota; class Verrucomicrobiia; order Limisphaerales; family UBA11358; genus UBA11358. Next base: position 4,049 of record CAISVF010000253.1, read on the forward strand.
AGGCGCCCCAAAATTTCCGCAGCCAGCCATCCCGTCGCTTTTGCTGCGCGCGGCCAGGCGTTTTGGCGACGAGACGGCCAGACAGATGGTCAGGCACACCTGTGAACAGATGGCCGCCGGCGGGATTCACGACCAACTTGGCGGAGGTTTTGCACGGTACGCCGTGGATGCCGCGTGGCTCGTACCGCATTTCGAAAAGATGCTCTATGACAATGCACAACTCGCACAATTGTATCTTGATGTGCACTTGCTGACCAGTGAACGGACCCAAGAGAGTAAAACCGGCACAACTTTCGAAGCCGTAGTCCGCAACATCCTGGATTATGTCTTGCACGATCTGACACATCCGGATGGCGGTTTTTTTTCCGCCGAAGATGCCGATAGTGAAGGGCAGGAAGGCAAATTTTATTGTTGGACCCGGGAAGAACTATCGCGGCTGCTTACAGTTGAAGAATTCCAGGTGGCCGCGCGCCATTTTGGGATCACCGCCCAAGGTAATTTCGTGGATCATAGTCATCCGGAGCCGCTGGCCGGGCTAAATGTGCTCAGTGTGGTTAATCCTTGTTCAGCGGATGCGCAGTCGGATGCGCCTGGAGAATTCGCATTGCTCGCCGCCGCAAAAAGTAAAATGCGCGCCGCCCGCGCCTTGCGCGTTCGTCCGCTCCTTGACGATAAAATCCTGGTCTCGTGGAACGGCCTTATGCTGGGAGCGTTCGCCCGTGCGGCGGCTGTCTTGGGTGAGGAAAAATATCGTCAGGCCGCGGCGCGGAATCTGGCATTTATCCAGAAGCACTTATGGCAGCCGCCGCCGGTTCAGCCAGATGGTTTACGGCCAGCCACGTCCCCGCGCGCCAATGCTGGCGAGCCGGCAACAGTGACTGCCATAGGCACATTATTCCATCGTTGGCGGGATGGCGAGCGGGATGCGGTTCAATTGCTGGAAGGGTACGCCTTTTTGCTGGATGGCGTGATTCAGCTTTACGAAACCACCCTGGAAGCGAACGCTCTGGATTTTGCCATTGCGCTAGCCACGGCCATGGTGGCCCGGTTTTATGACCCGACCAATGGAGGATTCTGGCAAAGCCCGGCCGGGATGACCGACCTGATATTGCGGGTCAAGGATGACTATGATGGAGCGGAGCCGAGCGGCAATTCCGTGGCCACGCTGGGATTACTAAAGCTGGCCGCCATCACGGGTCGGGAAGATTTCCGGCAAGCGGCCGAGGCCACCCTGCGTTTGGCAGCGCACCGGCTCCAAAATCAGCCGGCGGGAATGGCCTATATGCTGCAGGCGCTCGACTTTTGGCTGGATGAACCCCGCCGGGTGGTCCTGGCTGGCGATGCGCATTCCCCGGAATTTCAGAAAATGCTTCGCGCCGCCCACTCCGTTTATCAGCCGAATAAAATCGTCCTCGGTAATCGTGGAGCAGTGGAACCATTTGCCCGAACGCTGTCCGCGACCGGAGCCGCAACGGCATTTGTTTGCACCGGCACGGCTTGTCAGGCCCCGACCACCGAGGCTA
>CAISVF010000254.1 GCA_903888765.1 uncultured Verrucomicrobia subdivision 3 bacterium
ATTTACAACACAAAGGTTGCTTGCCAGTCAATTTGAAGGCTATGTGGCACCGATACAAGTCCTGTCTGAAACTCTAAATACAAACATGGATAAACAAACTGGATTGTTTTTCCAATCTGTGGTTGTTGTTAATCCTGCATCTTCAACCATAACAGGCTTGCGATTTACTGTTACAAATTACGCGTCTATATCTTTGACTAATCCGATAACGCTAGTTTCTGCAACAGGAACGAATGGGTATGGCCAACCATATGTTGATTATAGTGGAACTTTACTTCCTCACAGCACAAACACGTTTTCTTTTTCCTATTATAGCAAAGTTAGAAAAGCCCCCAAAGGTGTTGGCATTCAAGTGGACGTGACCGCTATAGCACCACAAACTAATAGTTTGGGAACAGTAATAACTGCGCTAAAACCAGTTTTTCGGTCGGATGGTAAACTAGCTTTCGAATTTCATGCATTGCAGGGCCGCACTTATGTCATTCAATACAGCAGTGATTTGGCAACTTGGAAACAGGCTCAAACTCACATTATAGGCAATGGCGGCTTACTCATTTGGGCTGATGCCGGCCCGCCGGACACAGAGGCGAATACCGGTGGTTCGCGCTATTACCGTTTGGTATTGTTGCCATAGTTTGAAGTTCATGAACTTAACTACGGTTTCAACCTAATCAATTATGAAATACAATCAAATCGCCCTTCCTTTGGCCGGGACGCTGTTGGTGGGTGCCGCTGGCATCCTGCGTGCGGATGACTCCGCCAACAATGATCTCTGGCCGGAAAAAAACCGGGTGCAGCTCGGTTATCGCATGGGTTGGAACATGTCGCTCAAGCTTAAAAACATTGCCTCGCCAACCGCCGCCAACAATCCATCGGTCAATGGCAAATCCTATACGGATGGTTTCGTGGGCACGGACGACACCGGCAATGCCGGTGGGTTGACCACTTATTGGGGTTATCAAAACGCCAGTCAGGTGGTGGATGGCAACAATTATCTGGTGATGCATAATTCTGGGAACGGCCAGATTGGTTCCGCGCTGGACAATGACCAGAATAGCGGCATGGAATTGTCCTGGGATCATGAGTTGGTTCGCTTCAATCATGTTCGGTTCGGTATTGAGGCGGCGTTCAACTGGCAGGCCGTTTCCATGCAGCAAGCCTTCGCGGCTCCGTCGGGGGTGCTGGGGGCGGATGCGTTTCCCTTGGGTTACGCGCCACCGTCAGCATCCTACACCGGCACGGCCACATCCGGGCCATTCACGCCGCTCTTGGGAACCACGCCAACAGGGCTACCGGTAACGGTGCTGGCCAACTATGACGCCAATCTTTACGGCTTCCGGCTGGGGCCGTATATGGATGTGCCGGTGAACAAGTGGCTGCTGTTTTCCGCTTCGGCGGGAGCTACCCTGACTCTGGTGGATAGCAGCTTTAGTTATGGGCAATCCTACAGCACTCCCGGCGGCACGGGCTTTTCCAGCGGCGCCCATGCGGAGAATTTTGACACGGTGTTCGGCGGCTATGCTGGCGTGCAGGCAACGGTCAAATTGACCAAGCAATTGAACGTCTTTACCGGTCTCCAGTATCAATTCAGCGACAGTTACACGGTCAGGCGGGTGACAAGCAGGCGGAACTTGATTTCGGCCATGCGTTTTTTTGGACGCTGGGCTTAAGCTATTCGTTTTAGGCCCGAATTGTCGTTGCGGACATAAACGGGAACGAGATTCGGGTCGCTTCCCGTTGCGCTTGATTGCATAAGGCGCATCCAGGCAGCATTCGCAATTGTCGAAATGTTTACCTGAAAACCGTCTTCGAGGGCTTGTTTGCGGGTGTAGGCGAAAATGATGTTTTCCATAAAAACTCCATCAAGGTGGGGCGGGTCTTGGCCCGCCCCGTGGTTGGTTATTTGTTTGATTCGGATGCGATGCGGAGCGTGATGCGTCCATCGAGGGTAAGCGGTGAAGGAGAGACCCACTATTCCACGACGGCGAGGCGTGGTAAAAATGTGGGCGATGAAAACAATCAATGGTTCCCGTCGGCTCCGGTCCGCGCGCACAGATGCGGCGCACCGCACCCAAATCGTGGCGGCGTTTGAACGCAGCGGTTTATCCGCCACCGCCTTCGCGCGTCAGCAGGGACTCAACTACACCACTTTTTGCAACTGGCGACAGCGACAGCGCGAGGTCAAATCCGTGCCTGCCTTTGTGCAGGTTGAAGTGACGGCACCCATCGCGCCCGTTGAACTCGTGATCGAGCTGGGCACCCAGGCCCGGATGCGAATCCAGTCCGAAAGCCAGCTTGCCCTGGCCACGCACCTCCTCCACCGTCTCAACTTGACTGGCGCATGTTAAGTTTTCACGCCCAGCTCAAAGTGTTCGTCGCGACTGCCCCGTGCGATTTGCGGATGAACTTCAACGGCCTGTGGACTGCCGCCCAACAACACTTGGGGGAAGATCCCAAGAGCGGTGCGCTCTTTGTCTTTGGAAACCGCCATCACAACCGGATCAAGATTCTGTATTTTGACGGAACGGGGGTTTATGTGAGGTTGTTCCAGAGTTTTTCTGAAAAAATGGGAATGCAAGCCTTTTGTCGAGCAAACGATTGTATGGCTTCATGTTCACAAATCCCTTGCAGGGCCAGGAATTGCCGTTCCGGGCGAAGATTGGCTCAAACAGGCAACTCAATTCCCTACTATTGGGAGCAGCGTCAGACTCGCGCCGTTGCCTCAGCTCTCAGCTGATTCGGCCAGCCGTGGTTCGGATTGACCTGCAACCGGTTCCACGGTTGAATACCGCAAGTAAACAATTGAACCACGCATCTATGAAAAATCAAACACCGGATTCAGGAAAATCTGCCGCCAGTTTCTCTCACGTTGTCATTTTCTGGACCGACCCAGCCAAACCCGAGGCGGCGGACGCCGTCGTTGCGGGGGCGGAAAAATTCCTCAAACCGATTCCCGGTTTGGCGCATTTTCACGTCGGGAAAATGGTGGGCAGCGCCCGGCCGGTTGTGGACCAAACCTATCAGGTGGCGCTCAACACGGTTTTCACCAGCAAACAGGCGCAGGATGATTACCAGGTGCATCCGCAGCATCTCGAATTCATCGCCCACTACGTGAAACCCTTTGTTAAAAAAGTTCTGGTTTACGATTTTGCGTGAGGTGGTAACACCCGCGCAAATCGCCTGACCGGCATCGCCAGCGGGCTGCCTCAGGCACGGGGATGGAATTTCCGGTGGATTTCCCGCAGCCGGTTGCCGGTGACGTGCGTGTAAACTTCCGTGGTGCTGATGTTCGCGTGGCCGAGCAGTTCCTGGATCACCCGCAAATCCGCGCCGTGCTCCAGCAG
>CAISVF010000255.1 GCA_903888765.1 uncultured Verrucomicrobia subdivision 3 bacterium
CCGGGAAATCACTTGGTGTGCAGGCGGGAAAAACTATTGAGGATGGAGGAGTGATGAAAATCCACATCGCCCAGCAAATAGAGGGCCGTGAATAAACGCCCCACGCCGGTCATCAAGATGACCACCATGATGCAGGAAAGGTAGAGCCCAAAGGCATGAACCGGATCTGGAATCATCGCTCGCGGCAAGCCTTGATATAAAATCCAGACGGACACCAAAACGCCAACGAGCCAGGGAATCCATGGATTGACCGTCGGAATCGCGTCCAGCAGACGGAATAAAAAGAGCGGGCTCAGCCCATAAGCGGCGGCCGTAAACGCGGGCACCAGGCTGGGGTCCTGCCGGAAGGTGCCATTGACCTTCCGGAACAGAATCGCGACGGCATAAACGGTGCCGATCGTTAAAAAGAACTGGATGATTTCGAAAATAACGACTTCGTTGGGGGGAAATTCCCGGAATTTCTGGAAAGCCGGCTGCCATTTGCCCATGGAGATCAAGCCCCAGCCCTCCACGCCAGCCAAAAGCAACAGGGTGGGAATAAGGTAAGTCGCCAATATGAACCCGATACTGCGGCGCCGCTGTACCAGGCGGTCCCACGTTCCTGCAGGCTCAAAAATCAGAAAAAATACCTTGAACATTCTGCCGCTCTTTTTACACCATAAACTGCGCAAAGACAATAAAATCCGCTTTCACTTCCCGGCTCCGCGCCCTTAAACTGACGCGGTGAATTTTGAACTTGGCATCTGGAGCTGGCTTTCCAAAGCGATGGGCGTCCTCATAGCGGCGGCGATTCTCGTCCTGATCGTCGAGAAATACCTGCCGCTCATCCAGCAGAACGAGCGGATGCGCCGGGAAATTGACCGGCTGGACGCCGAGCAAAAGAAGCAGGAACAGATTTCCCGGGAACTGCGCAACGAAATCGATGCCCTGCGCAACGATCCGGAGACGGTCACCCGCCTGGTCCGGGAAAAGCTGGGGTACGCCAGGACCAACGAGACGGTGCTGCATTTTGAATCCACGAATGCCGACGCCGTCCGGTAAACGAGCCGATCCGTAACCAGCGCCATTCCGGCCAGCGTATATCTGGCCAGCCATTCATGGCTGGACTTATGGTTGGCAAAGCTTTCCAGTTCCCTCCGGGAACTGGCATAGTGTTTCCTTCGTCCCTGGTGGACTTTTGATTCCGTCAGAAACCGCCCAACCTTGAAAGGCTGGTCATTGTTCAGAAGCATGCGGGTCTTGGAGGACTTCGGCCGAGAGCCGGATGCAAATACGGGCCGTCTGCAATGGCTGGACGTTCGCAAAGACCGCTGCGCTGAGGAAGGTTTTGGGCAGGTGGCGATGATTATGCATTCTTGTGGCCGGGTGCGGTCGAAAAGCGGTGTAGCCGCTTTGCTCTGCCAGCGCAGAAGATCAAGCGGCGGGAATGGAAGCAGGGCGGGCACTCCGCTGCACGCCGCTGGCTGACACGCAGCCAAACTCAGAATTGACAAACCAGCCAATCGGCAGAGAATCGCAAAAACGGTATGAAACAAACTGGCACCAAAGAACTGACCGTGGTCGGTCGGCAATATGCGGCGTTTTGGTTGCCAAAGACCTGTTGAACTATGGAGCATCCCATGAAATTTAGATTCTTGGCTGGCCTGTTGGCGGCGGGCGGTATTTTTTTTGGGCTGCTCTCTTCGCCAATCATGTTCCGCACTCGGGCATCCCTCCTCTTTCTTCCGGGCTACTTAATCACCGCTGGATACATCATTCGGTGCGTTTCTAATCCACGGATTTCGTGGCGCCGCGTGATTTGGGGAGCATCTGTATTTGTTCAGGGTGCTTGGCTGTTTTCGATTGTTGCCGCACTTATTTATACCGAGCTTACTAAAGGGCACGCTACTGCCGATGATGTGTTTAGCCCCATCGTGGCGTGGGTTTGGTGGATATTTGCTTTGGGAGTTTCCATTCATGGATATCGTTTTGACAAAACACGAGCAGCCTAGCAATGCTTTGTAAAAGCCAAGCCAAGCTCAAGTAAAACCTCACCGGACCGCCCCAAACGCCCGCCAGGCTTCAACGGTTAAGGAAGCTGCAAAAGCAGTTCGCCTCGCTCATCAGTTAGTTAGTTCCTTGCGCTCAACAGGGTTGAACGCGCAACCCAGAGAACGGTTGCCATTCGCGGATGCGTGGGTGTGCGCGCGGCGCCGCTCGCTCAAATTGGGGTCCGTCCCTGATATGGGCAAGTCACACTTCAGCCCGCCATCCTCTCCAGAGAAATTATAGATACTATTGTGGAATCAGGCGATAAAACCGGGATGTACTGTTGGCGTTGGAGTTTTGATAGTAGTAATCGCGAATATTATTGGTTGCCATGAACAGCGTGGTCCAAGTTGACAGATTAGTGGAGGTTTGGAAGGCATAGACTGCTCCTACCTGACTGGTTGTTGTCCATTCAAAATTGTGAAACGTATCCGATTCAGTGCCATCCCATAGGAAACATGCGCGAAAGTATTGATTTTATTGGTTTTTTGAAAAGCGACTGGCGGTTTAACCGCCACGCTCTGTCCCAGAGTCTTTGGAGGTGGTAAAAAGCCCTTATTTTCCGTGGTTTTCAAACATTTTCTCTGGGATGGCATTGTATCCGATTCTTTGTTGGCA
>CAISVF010000256.1 GCA_903888765.1 uncultured Verrucomicrobia subdivision 3 bacterium
GGCGTGAGGATTTGCACCAGCGTTGCGCGCACCACCACACTGACATTATCCACTGCGCCGCTCAACGCCATCAATCCAAAGGCAAGCCAGAACCATACGGCATCTGGCGCAGCCACAAACCGTCCGATGCATTGTGCATTTACCAGGCCGAAAAGCATCGTGGCCACCCCAAAAACCGCCACGCACCAGAGCATGGTACGACCGGCTTTTTGCAGTGATGGCCGGTGTGCGAGAAAGAACACACATATAATTGCCCCGACCGGCGTGGCGGCGCGGAGCAAGCCAAAATCAAGCCCGTCCGCCGTGGCGTGCAGTCCGCCAAGACCGCTGTGGAGAATTTCTTTGGCAAAGATGGGCAACAAGGACACCGATCCGCCCAGCAGTACGGCAAACATATCTAGCGAAAGAGTGCCGAGAATGATTTTGTTGGCGAAGACAAAGTGAAAACCGGTGATCAGATTCTTGATATTCATTGGTTCTCGCACCATCGAGTGGTGCTTGTGCCGGACCCCGGCAATCAGAAAGAGGCAGCCTGCAGACACACCGGCGTTGAGCGCATAGATTACCCAGGCACCATGGGTTAACCAGATCAACGCGCCGCCGCCAGCCGGGCCAAGCACGGATGACAGCTGAAATGCGCCACTATTGAACGTGATTGCACGTGGCAATTGCTCACGTGGTACCAAGCTGGTCACAAACGCCGCGCTGGCTGGCCAGAGAAAGGTGCGCGCCACGCCGATTACCACCAGCAGCGCGTAAACGTAGTATTGATAGGCAGTTGAAACGATCAAGGTTGACACCAGCATGAGACCGAAGCTCGCCACGCCTAGCACTAGCGTACTGATCAGGATGATATGTTTGCGATTGAACCGGTCGGCCACGTGGCCCGCCGGCAGGGTGCATAGGATCATGGGCACCATTAAGGCCAGGCCTACATAGCCAAGTGCGAGTGCTGAACCGGTGCGACGAAATAATTCCCAATCCACCGCGGCGACCAGCATCTGCATCCCAAACGAGGCAATAAACCGCGCAATGAGATAGCGGGTATAATCGGCATTGCGGAAAACGGCGTATGGATGGTCGGCGACAACGGGGATGGTTGGCGACAACGTCGGATCTTCCTGAGCTTCGGTCTCGTGCATGAAACGTGGAAGACACTCTATCGCAATAAGCCTTAGGGTCGAGTTTCGAAATCAGGCTGTCGTATTAATGAAAATTACGGTAGGCTCCGGCATTAGAACATGAACAAGCCAGAACAAAAATACCGTTGGCCGTGGTTCGCGCTGACAGCGGTGCTGTTGGGGCTGCTCCTCGCTGTCCTGTGGGTGGGCAGCGCGGCCAGAAAAATCGCGCAGCAGCGTGATTACAATGCGCCGCTACCTGCCACCGCGCCAAACCGGTGAAAGCCGGCTCTCGTCAGTGGTTAAGGTTTTTCAACGCCCCCGCGTCTGGTTGTCTTTCCTGACAGCAAAGGTAACACGGAGGTCCCGGTAAAAGGCACGGCTGGTTTGATCAGCGCGATGTCCAAAACGGTCGGGGCAAAATCTGCCGCCGTCCATGCCACGTCGCTCGTATGGCGTTCCGGCAATTGCCCTGGCCAATGGAGAATCATGGGCACCTTGTTTGGTTGGGTGGGATGGAAAATTCTAGCAAGGTTGGTATCGGCAAATTTTTCAGGCGTGTTCAGGCCGGTGAAGAACAGGGCGAGATTGTTGGTAAGCCGCGATTTGCCAAGCTGTTCTAGGAAACGCCCAACGCCGCTATCCAGGCGCACCACCAGGGCGGCCCGGTTTTTTGCGGCTTGCGGCCAGCTTTCCCCGGTAAATGGCGCATCGGTCGGCACTGGAAAATCATCCATGCCTGGCGTAGCGGTGCGGGGCGCAGGCAGATTCACCAACAGGAAAAATGGTCGGAAGTGATTGAATTTATCTGGTTCGTTGTTGCGGACAAAATTTGCAGCCCAGTGAAAGAGTTCATCCGGCAAATAACGGCCTTTTTTCCCTGCGAGGTTATCGAATATCACTTCCTTGCCGCCGGTATTGGGGCCGTCCTTTGGTTTCCATTCCGTCCATTGGCCCAGTGTTTTGTTATAGAAAAAGTCTGGGGTGTAACGCCAAAAGTAGTCGGCGTAATAATTTCTGCCTTCGTTATCATCCAGAAAACCGGCGAATTCGTTGAAGCCACGTTCCCATGGTAAACTGCCAGGATTCCATTCGCCGATGCAGCCGGTGCGGTATCCAGCTTGGTTGAGCAGGCTTGCCAGGTTGTTTTGATCGGGTATGTCCGTCTCATTTTTCCCGCTCAGCAAAGCTGCTGTGGCGGGACAATTTCCCGGCATGCCCACCTGATATCCGGTGAATTTAATGCCGCTGGCAGCTAACCGATCCAGGTTTGGAGTTTGATAATTGGTCTGCCCATAGCAGCTGAGATCCTCTGCGCCCAGCCCATGGCATTCAATAAAAACAATGCTGGGCCGGCGCAAAATTGCGGCCGGGGAGGAGGGTGCCACCTTGGTAAGCAGGCTGGGCAGGTTTTCGGCACCCATAGCCACTGCCACCTGCAAAAGCACGGCGCACGGCAGGAAAAGTAAATTAAGCTTCATGGTTAAGTTTGATTCTGGGAATTGCGAGGCGTTCAAAGCAATGTATTTTTTATTACGCTGCGGATTTTCTGCCGAATTCCGGGTCTATTTTAAGCCGCAGCGCCAGGATCAGTCCCGGCAGCGCCGAACAAATTACCCATACAAAAAAATGCTGGTAGCCCACGATGTCTGCCACCCAGCCACTCCACATGCCCGGGATCATCATTCCCAGTGCCATAAAGCCGGTGCAGATGGCATAATGCGCCGTCTTGTGCGGTCCGTCCGCAAAATAAAGCATGTACAGCATGAATGCCGTAAAACCAAATCCATAGCCGAACTGCTCTGCCGCGACCGCGCCGCAGGTAATGAAAAAGTTTTCCGGTTGCGCGTACGCCAGAAAAATAAACGCGAGTTTCGGTAGGTACATCGAGCCGATCATGATCGGCAGCATTTTTTTTAACCCATATTTTGCCGCCGTGAATCCGCCGAGCAACCCGCCACAAGTAAGCGCAAGGATGCCGAATGTGCCATACACCAGTCCCACCTGGCTGGTGGTGAGGCCCAGTCCGCCGCTGGCACGGCTGTCTAGCAGAAAAGGTGAAATTACCTTGGATAACTGTGCCTCATCAAACCGGTAAAACAAGATGAACGCCAACCCCATGCCAATGCCCGGCTTCTGGAAGAAGGAACCCAGGGTGGCAAAGAATTCCCGGGTCAAACTTTTATCCGTGATGACCGGTCCGTCGTTTGAAGGGTGCGGCAACATGACGCCGTGCCAGCAACTGAAAGCTAGAAAGAGTCCTGCAACGCAAAGCAAAGTGATGGCCCAAGCCAGCGGAATATTACCGGAACTGGTTTGAAACCACACCGTGGCGTCCTGTTGCAGTTTGGGATCGAGTTGAATAATCGCCATGGCGGATTGGTTCCAGTTGGTGGAGTTGAAGACCAATCGCTCACCCGTCACCAGCCGGAAACCCCGGTCGCTTTTACCAAAACCAAGGTATTCAATACCGCTGGGCTGGCGCGCGAAATTAACGGCGACTTCCTTGCCCGCCGGAGGCGGCTGTGAAAGGCCAAAATAAACGGCACCCAAATTACCCGCAGTCGCAGCAACTTTGACTTTCTCAGGTTTGGGGAAATGCGCGGCCAGAATCTGACGCAATGGGCCGGAAACCCTTTTCATCCACCAGGATTCTGCCTGTTTTTCTCCGGATGGGAGAGTCGGCTGGTCAGCGGCCACAAAGCCGTGCTGGATATTCCACGCCTTGGCTTGATTGATGAGCGCCTGAGCTTCGGTCATGCTGCGCCCGGTTCGTCCGATTTCTAGTGAATCCGGCCGGATGAGCACACGCAGGTCGCCGCCCGGTGCCACCAACCTCACGGCGGCCGGATCCATGTCCTCCACAGCCGGGGCTCCGGCTTTTGCGCTCACGGCTATCGCCACCGGCGGCAACCCGTTTTTACCCTCCAAAACACCGGCTAAGACTACCAGCAGACCGCTGCCGACGATCATTGCCGTCCGGTAAAATGTACTGCGCAACCCGACCCACCAAGCCTGTTCGTGTTTGGACATGCTCAGCATGTAAAAGCCATCTGCTGCGATATCATGCGTAGCGGAAGCAAAGGCCATGATCCAGAACAAGAACAGCGACCATTTGAAAAATGCACTGCCTTGCAGGGAAAACGCCACCAGTGCGAGGCCAAAAGAGACGCAAAATTGCATCAACACCACCCAAAACCGCTTTGTGCGGGTTATATCCACGAACGGACTCCACAAAGGTTTTATCACCCAAGGCAAATAGAGCCAACTGGTGTAGAGCGCGATGTCCGTATTCGAGATGCCCAGACGTTTATACATGACGACCGACATCGTCATCACGATGACGTAGGGTATGCCTTGGGAAAAATACAGACTCGGCACCCATAGCCATGCGTTCCGCACATTTTTTTGGGCCATATTAATTTCGATTGCCGCGTTTGCTAAATGAACGACTGGACCAGCTCAAACCTTGTTTCATGACATCTGCAATCTAAATTGCCTGTCGCACAAAGGAAGCCCAAATTTCTGCCAGTCCTTGAAAAACTACGCCCGGTAGGCGCGCGCACGAGGCCATTGCCGTGGCCGGTAATTCCCAACCTTCAATCTCGTTCGCCTATCGCCGTCTCGCCAAAACTCAAAGTGTGGCCAGCACCAATGCCCCGCCAGACTCGCGGAATTTTAAATTTTACCGAGGCATAAATTGGAGCGTAATCCGAAAGCATCCATAGGCATTTTATTTCTAAATAATTTGTTTGCTGATTTCCGCGCATTGCCCGGCGTGGGATTTTCAGTTAGCTTCGCGGGCCTATGGCTTTTGATTCCTTCCGCGATTTCGTCAATGCCCTCGATAAGGCGGGCGAACTCAAACGCATTGCCCAGCCCGTTGCCACCGAACTCGAGATCACCGAGATCGCCGACCGCGAAATGAAATTGCCCGGCGGCGGCAAAGCGCTGCTGTTTGAGCAACCCACCGTCAACGGCGTCGTCTCACCGTTCCCC
>CAISVF010000257.1 GCA_903888765.1 uncultured Verrucomicrobia subdivision 3 bacterium
CATCCGAGTCATGCACCGCAATCCACGGTGACGTCGCCTGGGCGATGCCAAAATTCCGGGCGGCCGTGATTTCCAGCGGTTTCTCAAAAACACGAATCCGCGGATCCTGATAACCGTGCAAAATATCCAGCGTTTGGTCCGTGCTCCCGCCATCCACCACGATCAATTCGAAATCCTGGGAAGTCTGGCCGCGCAGGCTATCTACCGTCTCGGTGAGAAAGCGCGCGCTGTTCCGGACTGGCATGACTATGGATACTCTGGGCATACTCAATGGCCGAAATGCTACTAGGTCCGTCTGTGGTTTCCAACGGATTTTGCCGCCAGCTCGGCGAGGCTAATAAGCTTGAAAAAATACCGGTTTCAGGAAAGCATTTCCTCGCCATGCGTTTAGACAAACCATCATCCATAAAAAACCTGGGCAAGAGCATCGCCAAACCATTGAGCTGGCTGGCTTGCCTGCCGGTCTTTTACAAACCGTCCCGGGTGATTAATATTTATTGGAATTGCCTGGTGGGCAAAGGCTCCGGCGGCTGGTACATGCACGCCGAAGTCAGGGCGGCAGTGGAACGCATAAAACGCCCCAATCCCATCGTGTTTGACGTGGGGGCCAACGTGGGCAATTGGACTCAAGGTGTGTTGGCATCCCTACCCGCAGCCAAGGTTTATATGTTTGAGCCTTCGCCGGGATGTCAAAAGACCATTCGCGATAAAGCCTTTCCGGGCGTCACCCTGTTTCCCTTCGCCCTCGGAGAGAAGACCGAGACCAAAGATTATTACTCCAGTTCAGAAACGGATGGCAGTGCGTCCTTGTACGCCCGGCGTGATACGCCGTTCCAGGACCTCCCTTACAGCCAGGCCAAGGTGATGGTGCGCACCTTGGACGAGGTGATCGAATCCGAAAAAATCGATTTTGTGGACTTCATGAAAATGGATATTGAGGGCCACGAACTCTTCGCTTTGCGCGGCGCCAAAAACTCGCTCGCCGCCGGGAAAATCGGGGCCCTGTCCTTTGAATTTGGCTGCGGCAACATCAACTCCCGCACTTTTTTCCGCGACTTTTGGGAATTGCTGACCGCTGCCCATTTTGCCATTTACCGCATCAAGCCCCAGGGCAAAGATATGCTCGTTGAGGACTATTACGAAGACGCGGAGTATTTTCAGGGCGCCACCAATTTTGTGGCGGTTCTTAAAAAATAACCGCTCCGCTCCTGTTGCCGGGTCCGGCTGCTGGTCATTTTCTACAGGCACCAGACCAGCACAGCGAGGTGCCACGCAACCGCAGCGCTCCAAAATGCTCACCCGCTCAACTCTGCGGATGATCAGTGCGCAAGCACTTCGAAATAGTGATTCCGCTTAAAAAACGAGCTTCCCTTAGCTGGGCCGCGAAACATAGAATAATAAATCGTTAACACTCATAAAAGAAAAACATCCTATGTTACCTAATCGTGCTGGCGGATTTCCTTTGTTGGGCTTGGTGACCGCCGTGACCGGGTTGTTCTGCGCCAATCTGGCAGGCCCCGTTTTCGCCCAGGAACCAGGCCCTCGTGCCAAGACCTTTATTGATTATTTTCTGCCGACACCGGTGGTCGCGCCGCTGACGACGAATGCCTGGGGCGCGCCCGGTATTTTTCCGCGCGACACCAAAAACGGCCTGGAGGATGAAACCATGCAGCATTGGTGCTATTGGGATGGCCAGATCATCAAGGCGCCGGACGGCAAATACCATATGTTCGCGAGCCGCTGGGATCAGGCCAGAGGTCACGGCGGTTGGGGCGGATCAAAGGCTGCTCATGCGGTCAGCGATCAGCTCATGGGGCCATACGTTGACCAGGGATTGTGCTGGCCGGACAACCAGGGCGGCAAAGGACACAACGTCACCGCCTTGGTATTGCCCGATGGCCGCTACGCCGTGGTCATCAGCG
>CAISVF010000258.1 GCA_903888765.1 uncultured Verrucomicrobia subdivision 3 bacterium
CAAGGTCGCGTTTCATCGCATTTCTCAGGTTGGGACATTGGCTCGCTGGGGCGGAAAATTGAAGGGATTATTAAAACGATGAATGCAGAAATATTGAACCGACTGTTTTCGGTGGTCAACGACTTTGCGGCGTCAGATTTGCATCTCGTGGCAGGCGTGCCGCCGGCATTTCGCGTCAATGGCGAGATTATCATTGCCGATGAAGATGCGCTGACAGAATCGGAAATCACCAGCATGGCCGATCAACTGATGAATGAGCCGCAGCGCAAAAAATTCGAGCAGGAATGGGAGCTGTGCATTTCCATCTTGCACAGCGTCGCCGGCCGGGTGCGGGTGACGTTTTACCGCCGCAACAATCACACGGAGCTCAGCTTCCGGTTTTGCGGCGAAAAAGTATCGGCTCGGGCGGAGCTGGGCCTGCCGGAAAAGCTCGACGAACTGGCGCGCAAGCCCAACGGCCTGGTGCTCATAACCGGCCCGACTGGCGCAGGCAAAACCACGACGCTGAATTACCTCGTGGACCTCATAAACAGCGAGCGCCGGTGCAAAATTGTCACCATTGAGGACCCGATTGAATTCGTGCACGAAAACAAGCGGGCAATTGTCGTCCAGCAAGAAGTGCTGACTGATGTGCGCTCGTTCAATCGCGCCCTGATCCATGTATTGCGGCAGGACCCGGACGTGATCGTCGTCGGCGAAATGCGGGACCATGAGGCCATTTCCACCGCGCTGACGGCGGCCGAGACCGGACACCTGGTGCTCGCCACCATGCACTCCCCGAATGTCTCCCACGCCTTGGAACGTATCATCGGCGTCTTTGAGGGTAGCGCGCAAAAGCAGATTGTTCTGCAGCTCTCCAATGCGCTGCAAGGTATCATCGCGCAGGATTTGCTGCCTTCCGCCGACCGCTCCCGGCGTGTCCTGGCTTACGAGTTGCTGGTGGCCACGGGAGCCGTCCGCAATCTGATCCGGGAAAACCAGCTGCACCACCTCGAAAACAGCATCCAGATGGGGCGCAAGGAAGGCATGGTGCTCATGGATAATTATCTCTACGACCTTTACTGCAAATGCGCCATCACGTACGACACGGCCATCAGCCGCGCCCGCCATCCGGACCGCATCACGCGCCAGAATAGCTGACGCGAGTGGCAAGGAGGCGGTGCCAACAGCGATTATTCCTTTGCACCAGGGGCTGGTTGGTTTAGTTTCGCCGGCATATAAGTCCATCACCCCGCTGGATCCATTCTGGCGGATGATCCAGTCGATGGCCATCGCATGAATTTTCATTTTAGCTCGCGAATCTGCTGGACGGCAGGGTGGTTGATCGTCTTCACAGCCGCTCGCCTGATGGGTTACACCAACGCCCCCAACTCTTCGGCTGGCCTTGTTTTCCGCTCGTGGGACACCGAAGCGGGCTTGCCGCAAAACACGGTCAATGCCATCAAACAGACGCATGACGGGTATTTGTGGCTGGGGACGCGGGACGGATTAGCCCGCTTTGATGGCGTGCGATTCACGGTCTATGGGTTGCAAGAGGGCTTGCAAAGCGTGGAGGTACAGGCGCTGCATGAAGATAAGAAGGGTATCCTGTGGATCGGCACCGGCGGCGGCGGCTTGAACCGGCTGGTGGCCGGCCATATTGAAGCTTTTCCCGAGGCATCCTGGCTTGCCGGGGACAATGTGAGTTCGCTGGCGGAATCCGCCGACGGGCGGCTTTGGATCGGCACCCGCACCGGCTTGAGTTTATGGCAGGACAACCAAATGGTGACCCGCACCAACCTGGCCCCGCTCAGCCA